>JAJTCN010000014.1 GCA_021323335.1 Ramlibacter sp. | reverse complement strand
CAGCATGATGCCGACGTCGAACAGCGTGTTGTTGATGGCGAAGGTGCCGACGATGCAGAACAGCAGGATCAGCGGCATCAGGATGTTGCGCGGCACCTTCAGGATGCGCTTGGCGACCTTGATGCACAGGATGCCCAGCGGCACCATGATGATGTTGGCGATGATGAACAGCAGGAACACCGCGTAGATGTTCTGCGGGTTGGTCGTGAACAGCGTCGGACCCGGGTTCATGTTCTTCATGTACAGCACGCCGATCACGATGGCGGTTATCGAGTCCCCCGGGATGCCGAACACCAGCGCCGGGATCCACGCGCCGGCCAGCGCGCTGTTGTTGGCGGAGCCGGACTCCACGATGCCTTCGACGTGCCCGGTGCCGAACTTCTCCGGCTCCTTGCTGAACTTCTTGCTCATCGCATAGGACATCCAGGCGGCGATGTCCGCGCCGGCGCCGGGCAGGGCGCCGACGGCCGTGCCGAGCGTGCTGCCCCGCAGGATCTGCACCGGGTACTTCTTCGCCAGCGCCCACTGGCCCTTCATCACGTTGCCGACCTTCTCCACCACCAGCACCGCGGGCGGGCTGGTGTCCACCACGTAGCGGATGATCTCGGAGATGGCGAACATGCCGATCATCATCGGGATCATCCCGATGCCCCCGGTGAGCTCCGCGTTGCCGAAGGTGAAGCGCGGGTGCCCGGCCGGGTTGCCCAGGCCGACGCACGCCACCAGCAGGCCGAGCAGCAGCGTCACCAGGCCTTTCAGCGGTGCGTCGCTGGTGATGAAGACCGCGCAGGTCAGGCCCAGCAGCACCAGCCAGAAGTATTCGAACGAGCTGAAGTTCAGCGCGAACTCCGCCAGCGCGGGCGCCGCGAGGATCAGCACCACGGTGCCGAACAGGCCGCCCACCGCGGAGAAGACGAGGCCGGCGCCGAGCGCGGTCTCGGCCTGCCCCTTGCGCGTCATGGCATAGGCTTCGTCGGTGTACGCCGCCGATGCCGGCGTTCCGGGGATTCGCAGCAGGCACCCCGGGATGTCGCCGGAGAAGATGGCCATCGCGGTGGCCGTCACCATGGTGGCGATGGCCGGGATCGGCGGCATGAAGAAGGTCACCGGCACCAGCAGCGCCGTGGCCATGGTGGCGGTGAGGCCCGGGATGGCGCCGACGAACAGGCCGAAGAACGCGGCCCCGATGATGGCCATCAGCGTGGCCGGCTCGAACACCATCGCGAAAGCCTGGAGGACGGCGGCGGTATTCACCAGGCGACTCCCTGCAGCACGCCCCAGGGCAGCGGCACCCGCAGCAGCTTGTAGAAGGCGAAGTGCACCAGCAGCGCGGCGATGACGGCGACGGCCACCGCCGGCAGCGGGCGCACGCGCAGCACCAGGAAATTGGCCGCCAGGATCAGCGTCGCCGTGAGCAGGAAGCCCAGCTTGTCCGACACGGCGATGTAGAACACGACGGAGCCGAGCAGCACGAGCAGGGCGGCCACGTGGCGGCGCGAGCGCACCCAGTCGTCCCAAGCCAGCCAGGGCTGCCCCGCGCGCTGGCGCAGGCCCTTGGCGATGAGCAGCACGCCGCAGACGCACAGTCCGGCGGCGATCAGCCCGGGGAAGAGGGCGGGCCCGACCGGCTGGCCGGGGATCTTGGGATAGCCCTGGACGCCGACGATCAAGCCCCCGCCCAGGATCACCAGCAGCAGCCCGAAGACTGCGTCGTTCAACTTCATGGTTTCTTCATTCCCGCGAACATGTCATTCCCGCGGAGGCGGGAATCCAGGGCTCCCGCATTCACGTTTGAAAGCCCTGGATCCCCGCCTGCGCGGGGATGACGGGAGGCTCTGGATCCCCGCCTGCGCGGGGATGCCGGGCGCTGCGAGGCCGCCGGCCTCGCGCGGCCCGTCACTTCGCGATGCCCACGGCCTTCATCGTCGCGCCGAGCTCGGTGTCCGACTTGGCCATGAAGCGGCCGAAGTCGTCCGGGCCGGCGTACACCACGCCGAAGCCGCGGCTGGCCATGAAGTCGGTGTACTCCTTGCTGTTGGCCACCTTCTGCACCGTGGCCGCCAGCTTGTTGCGCACGTCGGCGGGGATGCCCTTGGGTGCGACGATGCCGCGCCACGCGGCCATCGTCCAGTCGCTGCCGATCGCGGACTTCAGCGTCGGCACGTTCGGGTACAGCGCCGATGGCTTGTCGTTCATGATCGCCAGGCTCTTCACCTTGCCGGCATCGATCAGCGAGCGCGCTTCCGGCAGCGAGACCGGGGCGATCTCGATGCCGCCGGCCACCATGTCCTGCAGTCCGGGCGCGGCGCCGTTGCTCGGCACCCAGGGCACGGAGGCGGGGTCGATCTTCTGGTCGCGCAGCAGGCCCGCCAGCGCCAGGTGCCAGATGCCGCCCTGGCCGGTGCCGGAAGCCTTGAACTTGCCCGGGTTGGCCTTGATCGCCGCCAGCAGGTCCTGCACCGTCTTGTAGGGCGCGTCGGCGCGCACCTGGATGCCGGCCGGGTCCGCGTTGACCAGCCCGATGGGCGTGTACGAGGCGCCGGTGAGCTCCGTCAGGCCCTGCCAGTGCATCATGCCGATCTCCACCGTGGCCAGGCCGATGGTGTAGCCGTCGGCCGGCGCTGAGGCGATGGCCGCATGGCCCACCACGCCGCTGCCGCCGGTGCGGTTGACCACATTGACCGGCTGGCCCAGTTCCTTCTCCATCAGGCTGCCCAGGATGCGCGCGGTGGCGTCGGTGCCGCCGCCGGCACCCCAGGGGACGATCAGCGTGATGGGCCGTGCCGGATAGTTCTGCGCCGAGGCGGGAAGGGCGGCGGCCAGCGCGACGGCAGCAAAGGCGCCCGCGATGAGCGAGCGGCGGGAAGGACGGGTCATGCTTGTTCTCCTGGTCGCGAATTGGGAAAGAGGTGCGACCGGAGGCAATCTATCCGGCATGGCGCGCCGGCGGCATAGGGATGACCCTCTCAATCCCCCATCTGCAGCAGCCTCTGGATCAGCGCGGCGTCGGCGATTCCGGTCTCCGGCAGCTCGCTGGTGAGCTGGAAGGCGCGGATGAAACGGGCCGAGGCATTGCCGTAGATGCCGTCGGCGCGCACGTCGCAGCCCTGGTCCGACAGCGCCAGCTGCACCAGCCGCACGTCCAGCCCGCGCTGCAGCGGCGATTGCACGCCCAGCGGGCGGCTGCCAGGCTGCGGCCCGTCGTAGCAGTTCGGCGGCAGCGCGGACAGCGTGCCGAGCGAGATCTCGTGGCCGCGCACCACCAGCGGCAGCTGCAGGCCCCAGGCCTCCTGGTCGATCAGGCGCTGGAAGGCGTCCATGCGATAGACGGTGTTGCGCAACAGCGCGTTGCCGTGCGTTCCCAGCCAGTCACGCCGGTTGCGCACGTAGCGCTGCACCCAGTCGTGCTCGCCGACGCCGGCGATGGTGCCGCTGGCATTGGTGCGGTCTCGCAGGGGCGCCCAGGAACCATGCACCCAGCTGTCGTACACCACGGCGGTGCCAAGCGGCGACCGGATCCCCAGCCGGGTGGCCGCCCGCGAGGCCGGCTCCCAGAACAGTTCGTCGAAGAAGGCGTCCTGCACGTCGCGCATGACCGTGTCGTCGGCGCTGGCCCGCAGCAGGTTGTGCAGCTTCTGGTCGGTGTCCGCCGCGGGGCTGCGCGTCGCCAGGGCCGGCAGCCAGGGCCGCAGGCGGGCGCCGAACCGCGCCCCCGCCGTCGCGCAGTAGCGTGAAATCAGCAGGTGGAGGTTGCCCGAGCCGAGCGTCGTCTGGGCCCGCCCGTAGGTCAGCCGGCCGGTGTCGCCCGGCAGCAGCGTCACCGCGCTGTAGTCGCCGCGCACCTCGCCGGTTTCGAAGATGTTGACGATGGCCCGCGCCGCCAGCGCCTGCGTGGCGGCCAGCGCCACCGGGCCGCCGTCGGCCGTGGCGGCCGGACGCGAGTAGCGCAGGGTGCAGTAGCCGGGGAGGGTGGGGTCTTCGCGGCACTCGTGCACGCGGTGGCCGGTGGCCTCCAGGTCGTGCCGGCGCTCCGTGCAGTCGGCGCAGGCAACCGTGGTGCTGAAGACATCGCTCATGGGGGACCTCCCGGGGCTATCGTCGCGGTCCAACCATACGGCAGCGCTTGCGCTGGCGCAATTCCCTCCCGTCGCGGCGGCGTAGGATGCGGAACAAACTTCCGGTCGAGGTCGCCCATGCCTTTCGCCTTGCTGGTCCTGCTGGTTGCGCTGGCGTCGCCCGCGCTCGCGCAGACCGCGCCCGAGCGCGGCGCGCTGCTCTACGGCAACCACTGCGTGGAGTGCCACGGCGTGCAGATGCACTGGCGCGAGCAGCGCCTCGCCCGCGACTGGACCTCGCTGAAGTACCAGGTGCGTCGCTGGCAGGGCGAGGCGCGGCTGCAATGGAGCGAGGCGGACATCGATGCGGTGACCCGCCACCTGAACGACACCATCTACCGCTTTCCCCAGCCGCAACCGCAGGCACGGCGCTGAGGGCGGCCGGGACGGCCGATAAAATCGCGCCATGCGATCCACCAGCGGCGGCCTCGTCTACTCCACCGATGCGGGCCGCATGTGCCCGGCCTGCCGGCGTCCCGTGGCGCAGTGCGCCTGCAGGAAGTCCGCTCCCGTGCCGGCCGGCGACGGCATCGTGCGCGTGCAGCGCGAGACCAAGGGGCGCGGCGGCAAGGCCGTCACGCTGGTGCGCGGCGTGCCGGTGGATGCGGACGCGCTGGCCGCGCTGGGCAAGGAACTCAAGGGCGCCTGCGGCAGCGGCGGCACCGTGAAGGACGGCGTCATCGAAGTGCAGGGCGACCATGTGGAAAAAGTCATGGCCTGGCTGCAGCAGCGCGGTT
Organism: Ramlibacter sp.; assembly: GCA_021323335.1. Taxonomy (GTDB): domain Bacteria; phylum Pseudomonadota; class Gammaproteobacteria; order Burkholderiales; family Burkholderiaceae_C; genus Ramlibacter. Next base: position 32,886 of record JAJTCN010000014.1, on the reverse strand, counting down.
ACAAGGTCAAGCGCGCCGGCGGCTAGCCGTGGTTAGATAGCGGCAATGACACCTGCCCTCCTCCGCGCCCGCGCCTGGAGCATCGAGCGCTTGCGCAGTGGCTGGGCACTCGCGCGCCGCCACCCCGTCCGTACCGCCTTGCTGCCGCCGGCGCTGCTGCTGGCGTACCTGCTCGTGCTGATCCCGTTCACGCCGAGCATTTCCGACATCCGCAAGGCGAAGATCGAAGAGCCGTCGGTGGTGATGTCGGCCGACGGCGTCGTGCTGGCCGAGTTCAAGCGCCTGAACCGCCAGTGGGTGCCGCTGTCGCGCATCGCGCCGTCCGCGGTGGAGGCGCTGATCGCCACCGAGGACCACCGCTTCTACAAGCACCACGGCATCGACATCCGCCGCACCGGCGCGGCCGTGCTGAACACGCTGCGGGGCAACCGGCAGGGTGGCTCCACCATCACGCAGCAGCTCGCGCGCAACCTGTACCCCGAGGAGATCGGGCGCGCGGTGTCGCTCAACCGCAAGGCGAAGGAAGCGATCACGGCGCTGAAGATCGAGGCGGTCTACTCCAAGGACGAGATCCTGGAGACCTACCTCAACACCGTCCCCTTCCTCTACAACGCGTTCGGCATCGAGATGGCCGCGCGCACCTACTTCGACAAGAGCGCCGACAAGCTGGACGTGCTGGAGAGCGCGACGCTGGTCGGCATGCTCAAGGGCACCAGCTACTACAACCCGGTCCTCAATCCCGACCGTGCCAAGGAGCGGCGCAACACCGTGCTGGCGCAGATGGTCAAGCACGGCAAGCTGCCGGCGGACCGCGCCAAGGTGCTGGCGGCGCGGCCGCTGCGGCTGGAGTTCGAGCGGCAGCCGGAGCCGGTGGGCATCGCGCCGCACGTCGCGCAGCAGGTGCGCAAGTGGCTGATCGCCTGGGCCGACCGGGAGGACTACGACATCCACTCCGACGGCCTGGTGGTCCGCACCACCATCGACTCGCGGCTGCAGAAGGCGGCCAACCAGGCAGTGGCGCGCCAGGTCAAGCAGCTGCAGGATGTCGCCGACCGCAGCCTGAAGAAGGGCGAGGAGCGGTCGCTGCTGCAGGCCGGCTTCCTGGCCATCGACCCGCGCGGCACCCAGGTGAAAGCCTGGGTGGGCAGCCCCGACTATGCGCAGGCGCAGTTCGACCACGTCAACCAGGCGCGGCGCCAGCCGGGTTCCACCTTCAAGCCCTTCGTCTACGGCGCGGCGTTCCTGCAAGGCATGGAGCCGCAGGACACCTTCGTCGACCAGCCGGTGTCGGTGCGCGAGCGCGGCGGCGCCGTATGGAGCCCGCGCGATTCCACGCCGCCCACCAACGAACCGATGTCCTTGCGCCAGGGCCTGGTCCAGTCCCGCAACAGCATCACGGCCCAATTGGTGGAGCGCATCGGCGCCCAGCGCGTCGCCGACCTGGCGTTCAACCTCGGCGTGCGCGAGAGCAAGCTGGAAGCGGTGCCGTCGCTGGCCCTGGGCACCAGCCCCGTGACGCTGCGCGAGATGGTCACGGCCTACGGCACGCTGGCGAACAACGGCCTCTACCTGGGCGATCCGCAGTTGATCGTGACCGTGGAGGACCGCGAGGGCCGCACGCTGGTGCTGTTCACCAAGAGCAAGCCGGTGGAGGCGATGCCCAAGGCGCAGGCGCTGAAGCTGGTGGACGTGATGCGCGGCGTGGTGGACGAAGGCACGGCCACCGCGATCCGCACGCGCTATGGCATCCAGGCCGACGTGGCCGGCAAGACCGGCACCACGCAGGACAACAGCGACGGCTGGTTCATCCTGATGCATCCGCAGATGGTGGCCGGCGCCTGGGTGGGCTTCAGCGACAACCGCCTGACGATGGGCGACAGCTGGGGGCAGGGGGCGCGCAGCGCCCTGCCGATCGTGGGCGACTTCTTCGTGCAGGCGCTGCGCCTGCGCGCGATCGACCCCCGCGCCGAGTTCGACATCCCGCGGCCGCGGCCGAAGCCGGTGGAGATCCCGCGGCGGGATCCGGTGCAGGAGTTGGTCAATGACGTGCTGGGAAGGCTGTTGCGGTTGATCCAATGACGGTGGGGCGGGAACCGGGGTTCGGCTTCGCGCTCACCGCCGGCCTACCCATCCGGCTGCGGCCTTCGTAGGCCGGCGGTGAGCGCGCAGCCGAACCCCGGTGATCGGTCACCCACCCAAGCCAAGCGCGTGATAAACCCGCAGCGCCGCCCACGCATCATTCGCCGCATACAGCAACTGCGACTCCGACAACTGCCGCTGCGCCCAGTTCGACGTCGCCGCGCGTTTCGACTTCAAATAGCGCCGGCCGAACAGCACCGCCACCGCCGCCTTGGTGCCCATCTGCCGCCGGTAGCCACGCTGGCGGAACACGGTGTCGAGGTCCAGCACGTCCTGCGGCTCCACGCCCAGCTTGTGCGTGATGCGGCGCTTGTCGTCGTGCAGTCCGAAGCCGGCCTTCACCACGCCGGTGCGCGCCAGCAACTCGCCGGCGACCTCGCGGCAGTGCGGGTCGTGCAGCTGGAACACGAAAGCCTGTTCCAGCGTGGCGAACTGGATCACGTGCGGCCCCTCGGACGCCTCGCCGGCCTGGAAGGTCGGCTTGGATTCGGTGTCGAAGCCCCACACCACCGCGTCCAGCAGCACGTCCGCGGCGCGCTCGGCCTGCGCACCGTCGCCCACCAGCGCGATCCGGTCCAGCCCGAGCCGCTCGAAGGGCTCGAGCAGCGCGATTTCTTCGGGCGCGGGAAGCACAGGAGCTTGCATGGACGTCGAGGATAGCGCTTTCTCCCTCCCCCTCCGGGGGAGGGCCGGGGTGGGGGCGCTGCGGGCGCGAAGCCCTGTCCAGTTGGCGACGAGGGTCGAGCAAACCCCTAGCGCCGTCGCAGGGATGCCGTTCCAGAATGTTTGCATGCCAATGCAGTCCACGACTTCCAGGAGAGCCTCCATGCCCCGTTTCCGTGTTCGTCTTCTCGCCGCCCTGCCGGCCCTGCTGCTCGGCGCCGCGCTGCCGCTGGCCGCCCAGGCGCAAGCCGCGTGGCCGACCAAGCCGGTGCGCATCGTCGTCACCTTCCCGCCGGGCGGCGCACCCGACACGCTGGCCCGCGTGCTGGCCGAGAAGTGGGGCGGCCTGGGCCAGCCCATCACGGTGGACAACAAGCCCGGCGCGGGCGGCAACATCGGCGCCGACATCGTGGCGAAGGCGCCGGGCGACGGCCACACGCTGGTGATCGGCACGGTCGGCACGCACGCCATCAACCCGGCGCTGTACAGCAAGATGCCGTACGACCACCTGAAGGACTTCACGCCCATCACCTTCCTGGCCTCCACGCCCAACCTGCTGGTGGTCAACAAGACGGTGCCGGCCAACACCGTGAAGGAGCTGATCGATCTGGCGAAGAAGCAGCCGCTGTCGTTCGCCTCTGCCGGCAGCGGCACCTCGATCCACCTGTCCGGCGAGCTGTTCAACACCCTGGCCGGCGTGAAGATGCAGCACATCCCCTACAAGGGGCGGGCGCAGGCCATCCCCGACCTGCTGGGCGGGCGGGTGGAGATGATGTTCGACAACATGCCGTCGTCGCTGCCGCTGGTGAAGTCCGGCGAGCTCAAGGCCATCGCTGTCACCAGCGCGAAGCGCTCGCCGGCGGCGCCCAACATCCCCACCATCGCGGAGTCGGGCCTGCCGGCCTTCGAGGCGACGTCGTGGTTCGCGCTGCTCGGCTCGCCCGGCATCCCGCGCGACGTGCAGATGCGCATCAACGCCGAGACGCTGAAGGTGCTGGCCATGCCGGACGTGAAGGAAAAGCTCGCCGGCCTGGGCCTCGACATCAACACCGGCACGCCCGAGGCGCTGACGACGCTGATGCAGGCCGAGACGGTGAAGTGGGCCAAGGTGGTCAAGGAATCCGGCGCCAAGGCCGATTGAGGGAGCACGCACCATGTTCACGCTGCACGGCTCCCCCATCAGCAACTACCACAACAAGGTCAAGCTCGCGCTGCTCGAAAAGGGCATTCCGTTCGAGGAGAAGGTGATCGCCTTTCGCGACAAGACGCCCGAGATGCTGGCGCTGTCGCCGCTGGGCAAGATCCCCTTCGCCACCACGGAGCAGGGCTGCCTGTGCGAGAGCCAGGTGATCCTCGAGTACCTCGAGGCCACGCACCCCACGCCGGCGCTCCTGCCGGCCGACCCCTACGCCGCGGCCAAGGTGCGCGAGCTGGTCACCTTCCTCGACTGGCACCTCGAGATGGCCGTGCGCCAGCTCTATCCCTCCGCGTTCTTCGGCGCGCCCGCGCTGTCCGAGAGCAATGCGGCGCGCATCCGGCGCGAGGTGGAACAGAAGATCGCCGGCTTCCAGCGCCTCGCGAAGTTCGCGCCGTTCGTGGCCGGCGACACCTTCACCATGGCCGACTGCTCCGCGTTCGCTGACCTGCCGCTGGTGGGGATGGCCACCAAGGCAACCTACGGCGAGGACCTGCTCGCCGCCGCCGGCGTCGACTACAAGCCCTACGTCAAGATGATCGGCGAACGGCCGTCGGCGCAGAAGGTGGTCGCCGACCGCAAGGCGGCGCAGGCGCGCTAGGCTCCGCCGCATGACCCCCGAACAGCTGCTGCGTCACCTGGACGAAGCCACCCCGTGGCCTGCCGGCTGCGGCCTCGGCGTGCCTGAGGCCTACGAGCGGGCGCTCAGCGTGCGCCAGCTGCGGCTGCGCCGCGGCGAGCAGCCGCGCGGCTACAAGATCGGCTTCACCAACCGGACCATCTGGGAGCGCTACGGCGTCTACGGGCCGATCTGGGGGACGGTGTGGAACACCACGCTGTCGTTCTGCGACGGCGCCGGCGAGCTCTCGCTGGCCGGCACCTGCCAGCCGCGCATCGAGCCCGAATGCGTGTTCGGGCTGAAGGCGACGCCGCCGGCGCGCGCTTCGCTCGACGACCTGCTGGCCAGCGTCGAATGGATCGCGCCGGGCTTCGAGATCGTGCAGTCGCACATGCCGGACTGGAAGTTCACCGCCGCCGACACCGTGGCGGACAGCGGGCTGCACGCGCGCCTGCTGGTCGGCCGCAAGGTCCCGGCGGACCGGCTGCCGCGGGACGCCGCCACCTTCGACGCGCAGCTGGCGGCGGCGCGCATCGCGTTGTTCAACGGCGATGAACGCAAGGACGAGGGCGTGGGAGCCAACGTGCTGGATGGACCGCTGCACGCGCTGTCGCATTTCCTCGCTGCCCTGCGCGACTGCCCGGGCGCCGCCGACCTGCAGCCGGGCGACGTGGTGACCACCGGCACCTGGACGGATGCCTGGCCGGTGCGGCGCGGCGAGCACTGGCGCGCGGTGTTCGACGCACCGCTCGGGCCGCTGGCGGTGCATTTCACCTGAACCAAGCTGGAGGACGGAACCACGATGGACAAGCGAAACTTCATGGCCGCCGCGCTCGCCACGGCTTCGTTGCCCGCCTGGGCGCAAGGCAACGCCGCCAAGGGCTTGCGCGGGCCGGCGCTGCTCACCATCACGGGCGCTGGCGTGCGGCCCAACCGCGGCGCCTTCGATCCGGTGCGCGACCAGATGATGGCCAAGCAGAAGCTCAGCTTCACCGCGGCGCACGCCTTCGACTTCGCCGCGCTGGCGGCGCTGCCCGCCGTCACCATCCAGCCCACCCTGGAATACGACAACAAGCCGCACAAGCTGTCGGGGCCGGCGTTGCGCGACGTGCTGAAGGCCGCCGGCGTGAAGGGTGAAGGCAAGCTGGCGATGCGCGCCGTGGACGGCTACGCGCCCACGATCTCCATCGCCGACGCCACGAAGTACCGCTTCATCGTCGCGACCCATCTCGACGGCGCGCCGATGCCGCTGGGCGGCCTCGGGCCGCTGTGGGCGGTGTACGACGCCGACCGGTTCCCCGACATGGCGGCCAAGCCGGTGGACCAGCGCTTCGCCAACTGCCCCTGGGGCCTGTACCACATCGACGTGCAAGCCGGCTGAGCGCTGGCCCGAATGGGCCCAGGGCCAGCAATGGCCGACTGCCGCCGTCGTCGCGCGACTACACGGCCGCGCCGCCGGCAGCACTACGGTAGGGCAATCGCTACTGGAGCATTGCCATGCACAAGACAACCGTTCTCCTGCGCGCCCTCGCGCTGGTCCTGCCGCTGGGTTTCGCGGCCGCACCTGCGTCCGCGCAGGCGGCAACCCCGAAGAAATCGCAGGCCGGCCAGGCGCAGGTGAAGCCCGCGCCCGCGGTCGCCGTGCCGACGCCCTTTCCCGCCGACGCCACCCAGCACATCCAGCAGCTGAATGCGGACGCCATGACGCCCGACCTGGTCCAGGGGGCCAAGGGCCCGGCCGTCATCCGCGCCCAGGTGATGCTGGACCGGGCGTGGTTCTCCGTGGGCGAGATCGACGGCAACTTCGGCACCAACATGAAGAAGGCCCTGGTGGCTTTCCAGGCTGCGCGCAGCCTGCCGGCCACGGGCATCGTCGACGCGGCGACCTGGCAGGCCCTGGGCCAGCAGTCCCCGGCCTTCGCGACCTACGTGCTCACCGAGCAGGACGTCGCGGGCCCGTACATCCCCATCCCGAAGGACGACCCCGAGGCGCAGTCGCAGATGGCCTCGCTCGGCTACCAGAACCTGGAAGAGGCGGTCAGCGAGCGGTTCCACATGAGCCCGAAGCTGTTCGTCGCCCTCAACAAGGGCCGGCCGCTGCAGGCCGGCCAGCCGGTGGTGGTCACGGACGTGGGCCGGGCGCCCGGGATGATGGCCAAGGCGGCTTCGCTGCGCATCGACAAGTCGGACCAGATGCTCTACATCCTCGCGGCCGATGGCAGCGTGATGGGAGCCATGCCCGTCACCATCGGCGGCACCGACTTCCCGCTGCCGGAAGGCACGCTGCAGATCGCCGCCCGCGCTCCCAACCCCGACTTCAGCTACAACCCCGCGATCCTGCGCAACCCGAAGACCGACAAGAAGGTCCGGCTGCCGCCCGGACCGAACAGTCCGGTGGGCGTGATGTGGCTGTCGCTCAGCCAGCAGCACCTGGGCATCCACGGCACCGCGGAGCCGTCGCAGATGTCCCGCGCCGAAAGCAGCGGTTGCGTGCGCCTGACCAACTGGGACGTCGTGCGCCTGTCCAACATCGCCGACAAGGGCATCAACGTGGAGGTTCAAGCATGAACAAGATGGGTCTTTCCCTCGTGGCCGCGCTGGCGGCGCTCGGCCTGCAGGCCTGCGACATCAACGTGAAACCGGAAACCCGGGTGACGGCGCCGCAGTCTTCCCTGCCCGACGACACCGCGCTGAACGCGCCGGCGACGCCAGCGGCGGCCGCGCCCGATGTCCAGCAACCCGCGGCGCCGGTCGATTCCACCCCCACGCCGGTGCAGTCGACCGAAGCGCCCGCGGCGACGCCGCTGCCGGGTGCGGCGACGGACACCGCCGCCGCCGCCGGCGTGACGCCGCCCGCCACGCCCGACACCAACGCCATGGGCGCCCAGCCCGGCGCTGCATTGCCGGCCGATGGCGTGGCCGCGCCGACCGAGCTGGCGCAGTTCCTCGAGAAGAACGTGATCAAGCCGAAGGCCCCGTGATGTGGCGGCGTGCGTCCCTGGTGATCGCGCTGGCCGCCCTCGGCCTGCAAGGCTGCGAGCGCCAGGCGCCGGTGACCGAAGTGGTTCCGCCGCGCGCGTCCTTGCCGGACCACACGGTGCTGGCGCCGGGTGCCGCGGCGCCGGCGCCGGCCGCGCCCGCGGCGCAGCCCGCGCCGGCGGCACCGCCGGCCGTGACTGCCGCACCCCCATCGCCGCCGCAGGAACCGAGAGCGGCGGCTCCGACGCCGCCGCGCGACCTCCCTGCGGTGGCCGACCGTGGCGATGCGCAAGGCGCCGACCTGCTGGCCCAACGGCCGCTCGAGGTCCCGGTGGTCGGCATCGCCCCGGCTTCGCTTTCGGACCATTACCAGCAGCGCCGGGGCAGCCGGCAGCACGAGGCGATCGACATCCTCGCGCCGACCGGCACGCCGGTGGTGGCCGTGGACGACGGCAAGGTGGTCAAGCTGTTCAACAGCAAGCCCGGCGGCCTGACCGTGTACCAGTACGACCCCGGCGGCCGGCTCGCCTACTACTACGCGCACCTGCAACGCTATGCGGACGGCTTGCGGGAAGGCGCCGAGGTGAAGCGCGGACAGGTGATCGGCTATGTCGGCAGCACCGGCAACGCCGATCCGGCGACGCCGCACCTGCACTTCGCCGTGTTCCGCCTCGGCACGCCGGCCCGGTGGTGGGAGGGCGAGCCCGTCAATCCCTATCCGGCCCTCAGCCGCGCGGCGCCGGCACACCAGGTGGCGCAACGTTGATCGCGCGCGGCATCGGGAAGCGGTGCGCCAGCGCCAGGTAGAGCAGGGCGCCGAACACCAGGAGACCGGTCGCGATCCACAGCGACAGGGCGAAGCCGGCCGCGGGCGTCGCGCTGCGCGCCACCAGCCATGCCGCCAGCGGCGGACCGGCGATCTGCCCGGCGCCGTACACCGCGGTCAGCAACCCCATGAAGCTCGCGGCCTGCTGCGGCCGCACGCGGCGGACTTCCTGCATGCCGAAGAAGGTGATGGCGGTGAAGGGCAGGCCGAGCAGCAGGCTGCCGATCGCGAAACCGGCCAGCGTGGGGCTCACCAGGCTGGCGCAGACGCCGGCCGCCTGCATGAAGTAGCAGATCGCCAGCCGCACGCGCAGGTCGCCGCCGGCCGGCAGCCGCGATGCGCCGATGGCGCCCAGCATGACGCCCCCGCCGAACAGCGGCCAGAACAGGTCGAGCCAGTGCGACTCGGGCAATGCCTGCCGGGCGATCACCGGCAGGAACGTGGCGGTGATGATGTAGCCGATGCCGGCCAGGCCGTACGCGCCGGCCAGCAGGCCCATCTCCAGGCTGCCGGCCTGAGGCGTCGGCGGTGCGGCCGCATGTCCGCTGCCGCCGGCGGCGGGGGCAACGATGCCGTGGCGGACGTGGAACACCTTCCACACCAGCGCGATCAACACCACGGCCAGCACGCCGAAAGTGAGCCAGCCGACCGCGGCCGGCGCGCCCCACTGCACCAGCGCCGTCGCGGCCAGTCCGCTGGCCACGATGCCGGCGCCGGGGCCGACATAGATCAGGGCGCCCATGGCCGGCACGCCGCGGCGCGCCAGCTGCTCCAGGCACCAGCCAGAGGTGTAGAGGAACACCACCGCGCTGGCCACGCCTGCGGCGAATCGCAGCAGCGTCCACGCCGGGGTCCAGTCCCACGCCATCGCCAGCGTCAGCAGCGCCGTCACCGCCAGGCCGATGCGCACCAGCCGCGGCCCGTTGACCGCCGGCGACCAGCCGAAGCGGCGCCACAGCCAGGGCTGGAAGGTGCAGGCCAGCGCGCCGAGCAGGTAGCCGAAGTAATTGGCGCTGGCCAGCACGCTGGCGCCGGCCAGCGTGAGGGAGCGTTCGGACAGCATCAGGGGGAGCAGGGGCGTGAACGCGAAGCGGCCGATGCCCATCGCGACCGCCAGTGCCACGAGGCCGGCCAGCGCGATGGCCAGCGGGCGCGGGGAAGAGCTCAAAACGGACATGCGGCGCGCAGTTTCGCATGGGCGGCAAGCCTGCTCGGCCGGTGCGGATACGATCACGCCCCATGAAACTCCTCCTCGCGCTGCGACCCTGCAGCCCCGGACTGGCGCGCCGGCTCGCCGCCGACGATGCCCTGGCACGGGCGCTCGGCGCCAAGCCCAATCCCGCGGTCGGCTATGTGTTCTCCCGCTTTTTCGACGCCGGCGGGCCGGTCCTGGGCAAGCTGCTCGACCTGGCCGAAGGCGAGCCGGTGAGCTTCCTGCGCGACGTGCAGTGCTCGCCGGCGGAACTGGAGGCGGCCTCCCACGTGGAGGCGGTGACGCGTTCCAGCGTGGCGCAAAGCCGCGCCGACTCCAAGGCAACGATGGCGGCGTACCACATGGACAGCCTGCACCCCACGTCGAGCCGGTGGACGGTGCGGCTGCCACAGCGCATCTACCTGACCAAGGCCGTGGCGGACACCGCCATCAGCCACGTGGACGAATGGACCGGCGAGTACGTGCTGGGCGCGCAGGCCGCGCAGGCCCTGCGCGAAAGCGGACTCACCGGCTTCGAGCTGCGGCCGGTGCTGCACCACAAGACCGGCACGGGGCACGATGCCGGCCACCACCTGGTGGCGCGCGAGCTGCTGCCCGCGGCGCTGGAGGACGCCACCGTGTTCGAGACCTTCGACGACGGGCCGCGCCAGCCGTCCACCCCGCGCCGCTACGGCTGGCTCAGTTATGCGCAGGGGGCGCTGGACGCCAGCCCGGACCTGGCGCGCACGGCCGAACCCTGGGGCGCCTGGCGCACGCCGGTGTGGATCGGGCGGCAGCGGGCGCGCGGCTGGTTCGAGTCGGCCCAGGTGCGCGGCTGGAAGTTCCAGCCGGTGCTGGAAGAGGGCACCCGCCTGCACGCGGAACACACCCAGCGCTGGGACGACCTGCTCGGGCGCCTGCGCGCCGGCGGGGCCAGCGTGGTGGCCTGAGGCCGGATACCGCCATGGCGTACTTCCCCGTCGACGGGCCGACCATCATCCACGGCATCCAGCTGTCCATCGCGCCGGTGTTCCTGCTGACGGCGGTGTCCGGGATGATCGCCGCCGTCGCCGGCCGGCTGGGGCGGATCATCGACCGGGCCCGGCTGGTGGAAGACCGCGCGCTGGTCGCCACCGACCCGGAATGGCTGGAGCGCGCCGGCCTGGAGCTGCAGCAGCTGCGCCGGCGCGGCCGGCTGGCCAACGGCTGCATCGCGCTCCTCACCACCTGCGCTTTCCTGATCGGGCTGACCATCATCCTGCTGTTCCTCGGCGAGGCCGGCGGCATCGCCGTCAGCGGCTGGGCCGTCACCTGCTTCCTCGGGGGCGTGGCCAGCTTCCTGGCGGCGCTCCTGTGCTTCCTGGCGGAGACCTACCTGGCCACGCGGCTGCTGGATTTCCGCGTGCGCGGCCGGCCTGCTGGTCCGCCCGCTTGAAGCGCGGCCATTGCAGCGCTAGCATGGGGCGGCTCCCGGGTGGGGGCTGGAGCGCCACATGCCGCAGCTGATCGCCAGCGTCAAGGGAGTCGAGGTCAAGCACGTGTTCCTCAAGAAGGAACGCACGACGCTGGGCCGCAAGGCCGGCAACGACATCGTGCTGGACACCATGGTGGTCAGCGGCCAGCACTGCGCCTTCGACCTGGTGGGCGTGGCGGACGTGTTCCTGCAGGACCTGGGCAGCACCAACGGCACCTACGTCAACGACCGCATGATCAAGGACCGCACGCAGCTGCACGACGGCGACGTCATCGCGATCGGGCCCTATCGCATCAAGTACCTGCAGGCCAGCGAGGAGCCGAGCAGCTTCTTCGGCACGACGGCGATGCAGAGCGAGTGGCGCGACCTGCAGGCCAGCTTCATGGTGGTGAGCGGTACGTCCAGCGGCCTGGAGATACCGATCGTCAAGGCCGTCACCACCTTCGGCAAGCCGGGCGTGTCCGTCGTGTCGGTCGCGCAGCGGCGCGGCGGCTACTTCGTGGCGCGTCTCGGCGGCGAGACGGTCCCTCTGCTCAACGCGGAGCCGGTCGGCGACGAACCCGTGCAGCTGATGGACCACGACGTGCTGGAGCTCGCGGGCACCCGCATGCGGTTCCAGCTCAGGGAATGAAGCACAATGCGGCGATGGGCCTGATCGGACGGATTTTCAAGGGCAAGGACAAGGAGCAGGGGGGGCCTGCCAGTTCGCATTTCTACGAAAGCGAGCCATCTTCCGGCGACGAGCAGACACGCAACGCGCCGCGGCGCGAGCTGGTGCAGGTGATCCTGCGCGACACCATGCGCAAGCATGGCATCCCTTCCGACTGGATCGAAAGCCGCGTGCTCTCCACCGTCAGCCGCAGCGGCCGCCCCGGGATGCACGTCAACTTCGTGGTCAAGAGCGCGCACCACCAGATGCTCGGGTACGTCTTCGCCTTCCAGGACAGTTTCGAGCGCGAGCTGTCACGCTTCGAGCCGCGCGCGCGCGACTGGCTCATGAGCCTGGCCTGGGAGTTCCAGGACTTCAAGCCGGAGGAGCTGCCGGATCCGAAGACCTTTGCCGCCAGCGGACCCGCGCCCCTGGCGGAGCTGAAAGAGGCGCATGTCGCGCGCTCGTTCGAGCCCACGCACGACCCGATGGCCGACGAGGACGAGCGCAAGAACGAGGAGGACGTGGAGCGCGACCTGAAGGCCCTCTTCGCGATCCGCGACGCCGCCCTGGCGGATGCCGCGCGCAAGCCGCCGCCGCCCGGCCACGGCGACTTCCAGGTCACCCAGCCGTTCCACGATTCGGGCAAACCCTCCTGATCCTTGGATCACGGGGCCGTGGCGCGGCGGCTGCAAGCCCTGTGTCCAGCCGCAACAAGTGAGGGGCAGGCGCTACGGCCGAGCCACTTCCAGCCCATCGGCGTAACGCCTTGACACGCCCGCCTCCGTCCAGCCGATCAGGATCGCGGTTCCAACAACGGGAATGGGAGTCGGGAATGGAGAAGTACCTTGGGAGCGCGGGCCGCTGGATGGCGCGCGCGGCGGCCGTCACTGCCGCCTTGCTGCTGGCCGCCTGCGGCGGCGGCGGGGGTGGCGGCGAGGCAGGCGAGGGCACGTTGCGCGTGTCCATCACCGACGCGCCGGCCTGCTACGAACATGTCTTCATCACGGTCGAGGGTGTCCGCGTGCACACCAGTTCGTCGGCGGGCGAGGGGGATGCCGGCTGGCGCGAGCTGAAGCTGGCGGCGCCCAAGCGCATCGACCTGCTGGACCTGACCAATGGCGTGCTGGAGGAAGTCGGCAGCATGCCCCTGCCGGCGGGCAACTACTCGCAGCTGCGCCTGGTGCTGGCCGACAACGGCGGCAACGCCCCGCTGGCCAATGCGGTGCAGCCCATCGGCGGCACGCTGGTGCCGCTGCAGACGCCGAGCTCGACGCAAAGCGGCCTGAAGCTGCAGGTCCATTTCAAGGTGGAAGCCGACAAGCTGATCGACCTGGTGCTGGACTTCGACGCCTGCCGCTCGGTGGTGCAACGCGGCACCAGCGACTCGTACCTGCTCAAGCCGGTGATCAACGTCACGCCGAAGTACGTCGCCGGCATCCAGGGCGTGCTGACGAAGACCCTGGCGACCAGCGCCGCCACGGTGTCGGCCCAGCAGAACGGCGAGATCGTCCGCTCCACCGTCGTGGCCCCGGATGGCCGTTTCGTGCTGGCCTTCCTGGCCAAGGGCACCTACACCGTGGTCATCACCGCCGACGGGCACGCCACCGGCGTGGTCACCAGCGTGCCGGTGGGCACGGCGACGGTGACGACGCTGAACGGCACCCGCACCGCGATCGTGCTGCCGACCTCGCCGATGAACACGGTGACCGGCCACATCACGGCCAGCACCGGCAGCGGCACGAACACGGTCAAGGTGCCGGTCGACGACGCGCTGGTGCGGGCGATGCAGAACGTGGCCGGCACCGTGGTGCAGGTGAACGGGCAGCAGGTGGACCAGGACGGGCGGTATTCCTTCCGCCTGCCGGAAGCCGCGCCGCGGCGGGCCCCGTACTCGGCGACCGAGCTGAACTTCAAGGCGGATGGCGATGCAGCCGGAAAGTACTCGTTGCGGGTGACGGCCGAGGGCCGGGACCAGCTGACGCGCGCGATCGACGTGGGCGGCGGCCGGGTCACGGAAGACTTCGACTACTGACGCGGTCGTGCACCGGGAAAGGCCTGCTTCGGCAGGCCTTTTTCATGGCCCGAAGCTTGCGACCGGCTCGTAGCCGCGCCCGCCCGGCAGCGACTGCACCAGCAGGTATGTCGGTTCGACGCGCCACGTAACGGGTTCGACGACCGCGGGCGGATGCGCACCGAACGCCTTGCGAGCCAGCGTCACATGCGGTCGCCAGGGTCGATGCTCGACCGGCAAATCCAGCGCGCGCAGGGCGTCCGCGAGGCGGGAGTGCCACGCCACCAGCCCGCTTCCGACCTGCCCGGCTTCCAGCACCGCGATGCCGCCCGGCCACACGGCGGGCCGGTCGAGTACCAGCTCCCCTCCCTCCCACGCCAGGTCCAGGCCCTTGCGCAGTTGCGGCAGGCGATCGACGGCCACGTTGCCCAGGAAATGCACGGTGACATGCAGGCGTTCGGGTTGGGTGGGGCGGGCCGAGGCCGGCCAGTCCCACGTTGCCGCATGGGCGAGCAACGCCGCGCGAACTTTCGTGTTCGGCCAGAGCGCGAGGAACAGGCGGACCGGCGCGGCAGGGGGGGAGGATGGGACCGGCATGCGAGCGCGGATTGTGCGGCGCGCGCGCGACGCCGCCAAAAAAATGAGCCCCGCAGGGCTCCAACGCTCGTACTTCGCTTCCGGATGAGCAGCATCCCCGCATCGAAGGCGCTACATTTGCACCAATGTACAGGCGGCGGGAGGCGGTGCAACCGAGGGGAAACCAGCGCACCGGCATGCAGTCCGCGGACAGACCAAAACGATGACGATTCCAGAGTTGCCGGCGGATGTCCGCCGGTTCATCCTGACCAGCATTCCGTCAGTGCCTTACCTCGAGGCCATCCTGCTGCTGCGCGCGGAGCCGCGGCAGGCCTGGACGGGCTCCTTGCTGGCGCAACGGCTGTACGTGCCCGAGCGCAGGGCGGCCGAGCTGTTGACCCAATTGCGGGAGGCCGGCGTGGCCGAGGCCGCTGCCGATGCGGCGGTGCGCTTTGCCCCGCGTCCCGAGCTCTCCGACCAGCTCGACCGCCTGGCCGTGGCCTACACGGCCCACCTCATGAGCGTGACGGACCTCATCCACTCCCGGGTCGAGCGCCGCGCGCAGCAGTTCGCGGACGCGTTCCGGTTTCGAAAGGACAAGGAGTAAGCCATGGCTGCACTGATCTACGGCCTGTGCGCCTTGACTTCCATCACCTGCCTCGTGCTGCTGTTGCGCAGCTGGCGTGCCAGCGGCGCCCGGCTGCTGTTCTGGAGCGCGCTGTGCTTCGGCGCCCTGAGCGTCAACAACGTGCTGCTGGTGGTGGACCGGGTGATCCTCCCGGTGGAGGTGGACCTGGGCTACGCCCGGCTGGCCGCCGCGCTGGTGGCGGTGCTGCTGCTGCTGTTCGGCCTGATCTGGGAGGAGGACTGACCATGCAGGGAATGCTCACCGGCGCGATCGCCATCGGATGGCTGCTGGCCGGACTGTTCTTCTTCCGTTTCTGGCGGCGCACCCGCGACCGCTTCTTCCTCTGGTTCGCGCTGTCGTTCTGGCTGGAGTCCTTCAACCGCATCGCGCTCGGCCTGGCGGACGGCACCGGCGAGGACGCGCCGGCGATCTACGGCCTGCGCATCGTGGCCTACGGCCTCATCCTGCTGGCCATCTGGCAGAAGAACCGTCCCAGCCGGTAGGAGCCTGCACGGGCTCCTCTTACAGCTTGGGAATGCGTAGCGTCTTGCTGATCATCAGGCTGCCGGAGAGCACGAACATCAGCGACAGGGGATGGAAGTTCCAGGGGCCCAGGTCGAGGACGCCGCCCCAGAGGCGGTCGCCGACGGCGCCCTGCCAGGCGCAGGCCGCCAGGACGCCCGTGAGGACCACGCTGGTGGGAATGGGCGTGCCTTCGAAATACTTCACCTTGCCGCTCTCGTCGCCGGCCAGCTGTTCGGCCGTGACGTTGTAGCGCGCCAGCCGGCTGACGCCGCAACAGACGAAGTACACCAGCGCCGCGGCGTCCCAGCCGCCCTGCAGGCCCGCCGCGAAGCCCAGCGCCGCCGGCGCCATGCCGAAGGAGATGACGTCGGAGAGCGAGTCCAGTTCGCGGCCCAGCGCCGAGTGCTGGTGGCGGGCCCGGGCGATGCGCCCGTCCAGCACGTCGAAGATGAAGGCGGCCGGCGCCAGCGCCGCCGCGGCCATGAAGTGCGCCATGTCGCCGCTGGCCATGTACATCATGGCGAGCAGGATGGCGCCCACGCCGCAGGCGGCGTTGCCGAGCGTGAAGAAATCGGCCAGGTGGAAGTCCCGGACCATGGAGAAATGTCGGGGCGCGCTGCGTTCCATGGAAACCTCTTGTTGTGGCCCGACGATAAGCACCGGACGGCAACCGGGCCGTAGTCGCCGGTCATGGCGGGTTGTAGTCGGAAACCCCGGTTTCCAGCCCGACCGCAATCGCGTCCAATCGCCCCATGCAGGCCAGCCGCGACGCCATCGAATCCCCCTACGCCTGGGCGCGGCTCGCCATGTCCCTGCTGCTCATGACCATCGGCGGCTCGGGCATGTACGCCGTCACCGTGGTGCTGCCGCACATGCAGCGCGACTTCGGCATCGACCGCGGCGACGCGTCGCTGCCGTACACGCTGACGATGATCGGCTTCGGCGTCGGCGGCATCGTGATGGGCCGGCTCTCGGACCGCTTCGGCGTGATGGTGCCGGTGATGATCGGCGCCGTGGGGCTGGGCGTCGGCTTCATCGGCGCGGGCCTGTCATCGGGGCTGGTGCTGTTCGGGCTGATGCAGGGCCTGTTCATCGGGCTGCTCGGCACCTCCGCCACCTTCGCGCCGCTGGTGGCCGACACCACCCGCTGGTTCGACCGCCGCCGCGGCATCGCGCTGGCCATCTGCATGAGCGGCAACTACACGGCGGGCGCCGCGTGGCCGCCGGTGATGCAGTACTTCATCGACACGGTGGGCTGGCGCCAGACCTATGTGGGCATGGGGATCTTCTGCGTGGCCAGCATGGTGCCGCTGGCGCTGTTCCTGCGGCGGCGGCCGCCGCCGCAGGAGCACGCGGTGCCAGTGGCGGCCAGCGCCGTGCCGTCGACGGTGTCCGAGCGGCCGCTCGGCCTGTCGCAGAACGTGCTGCTCGGGCTGCTGTGCGTGGCCGGCGTCTCGTGCTGCGTGGCGATGTCGATGCCGCAGGTGCACATCGTCGCTTATTGCGGGGACCTCGGCTTCGGCGCGGCGCGCGGCGCCGAGATGCTGTCGCTGATGCTCGGCATGGGCGTGGTGAGCCGGCTGGTGTCCGGCTGGATCTCGGACCGCATCGGCGGGCTGCGCACGCTGCTGCTCGGCTCGCTGCTGCAGGGCGTGGCGCTGCTGATGTTCCTGCCGTCCGACGGGTTGATGTCGCTCTACCTGGTGTCCGGGATGTTCGGGCTGTTCCAGGGCGGCATCGTCCCGGCCTACGCGCTGATCGTGCGCGAGTACTTCCCGCCGCAGCAGGCCGGCGCGCGCACCGGGACGGTCCTGATGGCGACGCTGCTCGGCATGGCACTGGGCGGCTGGATGTCCGGCGCGGTGTTCGACCTCACTGGTTCGTACCGCGCCGCTTTCCTGAACGGCATCGCCTGGAACCTTTTGAACCTGGCGATCGTCGGCACCCTGGTGTGGCGGGCGCATTCGCTCGGCCTGTTCGTCGGCTACGCCGCGGGAAGGCGGGCGGCTGCCTGATCTATAGTCGGCGGGCCATGCATGAGCACGCCGTGACCGACCGCCGCCGCCTGTTGCAGATCGCGGCGGCGACGGCCGCCGGCGGCTGGCTGCCGCGCAGTGCGTGGAGCCAGGCGCGCACGCGCGACAACCCCTTCACCCTCGGCATCGCCAGCGGTTCGCCCCTGCCGGATTCGGTGGTGCTGTGGACGCGGCTCGTCGCTCCCGAACTCGCCGCGCAGCCGGTGACGGTGCGCTGGGAGATCGCCCAGGACGAAGCTTTCGCGCGCGTGCTGCACGGCGGACAGGCCGAGGCGCTGCCCGAGCTTGCCCATTCGGTCCACGTGGAGGCCGGCGGACTGGCGCCGGACACCGGCTACTTCTACCGCTTCCTGTTCGGCGACTGGACCAGCGCCACCGGCCGCACCCGCACGCTGCCGCGCCCGGATGCGGCCATGGACCGCCTGCGCATCGCCTACGCCTCGTGCCAGCGCTGGGAACACGGCTTCTTCGGCGCCTGGCGCCACATGCGCGAGGACGCACCGGACTTCGTGCTGTTCCTGGGCGACTACATCTACGAGTATTCGCGTTCGGCGCGGCCGGTGCGCAACGTGGACGGGCCGGTCACCATCAGCCTGCAGCAGTACCGCGATCGCTATGCCCAGTACAAGTCCGATCCGGACCTGCAGGCCATGCACGCGGCGTGCCCCTGGCTGTTCACGTGGGACGACCACGAGGTGCAGAACGACTATGCGGCACTGCAGGCGGGCGACGGCGAACTGGCGGCGGACTTTCCGGGCCGGCGCGCGGCCGCCTACCAGGCCTATTACGAGCACCAGCCCTTGCGCGCCTCCGTGCTCACTCGCGCGTTGCAGGGGCTCGCGTCGGGCGCCGGGCTGCGGCTGTACGGCGAGGTCCGCTTCGGCACGCTGGCGCAGCTGTGCCTGCTGGATGGCCGCCAGTACCGTGACGCGCAGGCCTGCAGCCCGCCGGGGCGCGGGTCGGTGACGCGCGACCCGGACGGCTGCGAGAGCTGGAACGACCCCGCGCGCACGATGCTCGGCGCCGCGCAGGAAGACTGGCTGCGCGAGCGGCTGGGCGCGGGCGGCGCGGCGTGGACGGTGCTGGGGCAGGGCACCTTGTTCGGCCAGCGGGACCTGCGCGCCGGCCCCGGCAGGATGCTGTGGAACGACGGCTGGGACGGCTATCCCGCCGCGCGCGCCCGCCTGGTGGAGGCATTGCAGCAGCAGCGCGCGGCCAACCCGGTGCTGTTCGGCGGCGACGTGCACGAGAACTGGGTCGGCCACGTCAAGGCCGACTACGACCGGCCGGAGAGCGCCAGTGTCGGCGTCGAGTTCTGCGGCACCAGCATCACGTCGCGCGCGTTCCAGCCGGACAAGGTGAGCCAGCGGATGGCCGACAACCCCCACTTCATCCACGCCGACGCCGAGCGGCGCGGCTACGGCATCGCCGACTTCACGGGCGAGCGACTGCAGGTGCGGCTGCGAACGCTGGACGACGTCACCCGGCGCGACACGGGCGTCCGCACCGAGGCGACCTTCGCGGTGGGGGCCGGCCGGCCGCTGGTGGAACGGGCCTGATGCGGCGCGCTCTGGCCGTCCTGGTGCTCGCGTGGTGGTGGACCTGCGCCGCCGCGGCGCAGGCGCCGCTGCAGCTCGGCACGCAGGACCGCTACAACCTGGGGCCGCACGTCGCCTGGCTGGAAGACGCCACTGCGCGGCTGACCCTGGAGGAAGTGCTGCAGCCGGCGCAGCAGGCGCGCTTTCGCGCCGCGGGCGGCAATGGCCCGGCCGCCAACTTCGGCCTCACGCGCTCGGCGGTCTGGCTGCGCATCGAACTGCGCGCAGCGCCGGGCGCCGATCCGCACTGGCTGCTGGAACTGGCGTATCCACCGCTCGACCGGCTGGAGCTCCATTCGCGCGGTGCGAACGGCGGCTGGTCACGCCAGGTCGCCGGCGACCTCGAGCCGTTCGCCAGCCGCGTCGTGGCCCACCGCAACCACGTGCTGCCGCTGGTGCTGCCGGCCGGCCAGGCGAGCGTCGTCTACCTGCGCCTCACTTCGCAAGGCACCATCGCCGCGCCGCTGCGCCTGTGGCGCCCGGCCGCCCTGTGGCAGAACGACCAGGCGAGCTACGCGCTCCTGAGCCTGTACTTCGGGCTGCTGACCGGCTTGCTGCTCTACAACCTGCTGCTGTACCTGTCGGTGCGCGACCCCGCCTACCTGATCTACGTGCTGTTCGTGGCGGGCATGGCCACCGCGCAGGCGGCGCTCACCGGCCTGGGGTACCAGTTCGTCTGGCCGCAGCAGGTGTGGTGGAACAGCGTGGCGCCGCCGGTGGGCCTGTGCCTGGCCGCGGTCTTCGGCCTGTTCTTCGCCCGGCGTTTCCTGGACAGCGCGCACGGCATGCCGCGCATCGACCGCGTGCTGCTCGCGCTCGCGGTCCTCTGGGCCGCGACCGCGGTGACCGGGGTCTCCTTGCCTTACGTGGTGTCGACCTGGCTGGTGACGGTGCTCGCGCCCATCACGGTCGGCGCGCTGGTGGTGTCCGGCGTGCTGGCGCTGCGGCGCGGCCACGGCGGCGCGCGGCACTACCTGGCCGCCTGGGCGCTGCTGCTGGTGGGCGCGCTCACCCTGTTCCTGCACAACACGGGGCTGCTGCCGTCGAATGCCTTCACCTCCAACGCGCTGCTGTTCGGGTCGGCGCTGGAGATGGTGCTGCTGTCGTTCGCGCTCGCCGACCGCATCAACGTGGCGCGCCGCTTCCGGGAACAGTCGCAGGTGCGGCTGGCGGCCGAACACGCCATGGTGGAAGCCCTCTCGGCTTCGCAGGAGCGGCTGCGCACCGTGCTGGAGGAGCGCGAGATCGTCCTGGAGAACTCCATGGTCGGCATCTGCTTCCTGACCCCGGAGGGGCGGCTGCGCTGGGCCAACCGCGCGATGATGGAGATGTTCGGCGCGCACGGCCAGCCCGTCACCACGATGGAGCCGTTCTACCTGACGCGGGAGCACTACCTGGAGGTCGGCGGCGAGGTCGCCGCGGCCACCGCGCGCGGCGAGGTGTACGAGCGGGAGCTGCCGGTGCAGCGCCTGGACGGGACGCGCCTCTGGATCCAGCTCTCCGGCAAGGCCGTCGGCGGGGACGTGCTGAACCAGGGCACGGTCTGGGTGATCCGCGACGTCACGCGGCGCAAGGACCTCGAGGAGCGGCTGCAGCACACGATGTCCGAGCGCGAGGCCATCCTGAACAACGCGGTGGTCGGCATCGTGCTGTCGGTGCGGCGCCGGCACGAGTGGGTGAACGAGAAGTTCGCGCAGATGCTCGGCTACCCGCGCGAGGTGCTCACCGGCCAGGGCTCGGACTACCTGCACCCGGACACCGAGAGCTGGGAGCGCTTCGGCGTGGAGGCGCGCCAGGCGCTGATCGCCACCGGCTCCTACACCTGCGAGATGCAGCTCAAGCGGCGCGACGGCGAGCTGTTCTGGGTGCAGATGGGCGGCAGCTGCGTGCGGCCCAACGACCCGGACTCGGGCGTCATCTGGACCTTCCTGGACATCACCGACCGCAAGCAGTCGGAGGCCGAGATGCGCGAGGCGCTGGAGCAGCAGAAGGCGCTGAACGCGCTGCGCTCGCGCTTCGTCGCCATGACCAGCCACGAGTTCCGCACGCCGCTGGCGGCCATCCTGTCGGCCGAGGAACTGCTGCGGCACTACGGCGACCGGCTGCCGCCGGAGGAGCGGCGCGAGACGCTGGACAGCATCGCGGCCGGCGTGCAGCGCATGTCGCGGATGCTGGACCGCGTGCTGCTGCTCGGCCGCGCCGACGCGCAGATGCTGGACTTCCAGCCGGCGCAGGTGGACTTGCGCGCGCTGTGTCCGCAACTCGTGCAGGAGGCGCGGCTGCAGCATCCCCAGGCCGCCAGCGAAGTGGTGTGCGACGTCGGGCCGGGCGTCGGCGCCGGGCTGTACGACGAGAAGCTGCTGCGGCACATCTTCGGCAACCTGCTGTCCAACGCGATCAAGTATTCGCCGCAGGGCGGCCGCGTCGTCTTCGAGGTGCGGCGGGAAGAGGGCGCCACGGTGTTCCGCGTGGCCGACCAGGGCATCGGCATCCCGCCCGACGAGATCGGCCACCTGTTCGAGTCCTTCCACCGCGCCAGCAACGTCGGCACCATCCAGGGCACGGGCCTGGGCCTCGCGATCGTCAAGAACGCGGTGGAGATGCACCGCGGCACGATCGCCGTGGAGAGCCGGCTGGGGGCTGGCACGGTGTTCACGGTGCGGCTGGCCGCCGCCGATCCAACCCTCCCCGCTTGAATTTCGCGCCGGCCGGTTCCATCCGAATGGGGGGTGGGCGATCGGGCTCGGCTGCAGATAATTCCGTTCCGCCAACCTCCTGGGGGCTTTCATGCTTCGTGCAGTTCTCTTGTGCGCGCTTCGTGGCTGCACTGCGGCCGGGCTCGCCGCCGGGCTGGTGGCTTGCGGCGGCGGCGAGTCCGATCCCGGGTTCGATTCCGATGCCGGTCCCCGTGCCGACGCGGCTGCCGCCAACAGCCTGGTCGTGTACTCCAGGAACTCGATGGCTCCCAGCGAGGTTCCGATCAGCGCCAACAACGTCTTCGATATCGGTCGTGCGCGCCACACCTTGAAGGAGGGGGCGAAGGCCTGCCTGCTGGAGACGCGGCCCCGGAGCATGCGGCCGGCGGACTGTGCGCCCTTGCCGGGCGGCGACGCCTTCCTGGCCTGCGACCGCGACAACGCGGTGGAACTCGTGCTGCTGCGGCGCGAAGCGTTCCAGGAAGTCTCGTGGGCGAAGGTCAACCGGCGTACGCTGACCAAGGTGACGTGCGGCGACAAGGGACTGCAGGAGCTTCCCGGATCGACCGTGACGTTCCGCGGCTATCCGGGAAGCGCGAAGGAAAGGCACGTCACGCAGGGCAGCGTGACCGGCGTCACCTACGACAGCGAGAACCTGATCAAGCTGTTCAGCGCCGAGGGCAACTTCGGCAGCAGCACGCTGGTCCGGCACCGCTGGTCCCTCTACCAGTCGCAGGTGGGCACGTCCACGCTGTATGTCCTGGTCGACGCGTACCAGGGCAGCTTCACGCCCGCGCCGGCCGTGTACGTCGTCCAGGTTCCCTGAGTCGCCCGGATCGTCGGGGTCCGCCTGCGGCGGAACCCGACCTACGCCATCACTTCCAGCAGCCGATCCAGCCCCCCCGAGTTGATCGCCACCATCGCCTGTTCGCGCACCTTCGGCTTGGCGTGATAGGCCACCGACAGGCCGGCCGCGCCCATCATCGGCAGGTCGTTGGCGCCGTCGCCCACCGCGATGGCCTGCTTCGGCGAGATCCCCAGCCTGGAACAGGTCTCCAGCAGCATCTTTCGCTTCTCTTCGCCGTCGCAGATGTCGCCCCAGGGCTGGTCCACCATCCGGCCCGTCAGTTCGCCGCAGTTGGGACCCGAGCGAATCTCCAGCACGTTGGAGCGCGTGTAGTCGATGCCCAGCTTGTCGCGGACGCGGTCGGTGAAGAAGGTGAAGCCGCCGGAGACCAGCAGCACCTTCAGGCCTGCGGCCTTGCAGGCGCGCACCAGCGCTTCGGCGCCGGGGTTGAGCTGCAGCCTCTCGGTGTAGACCCGTTCCATGTCGGCCACGGTCACGCCTTCCAGCAGCGCGACGCGCCGGCGCAGGCTTTCCTTGTAGTCGGCGATCTCGCCGCGCATCGCGGCTTCGGTGATGGCGGCCACCTGCTCCTTCATGCCCACGGCATCGGCGATCTCGTCCACGCACTCGATGTTGATCAGCGTGGAGTCCATGTCGAAGGCGATGAGCCTGAAGTCGGCGAGGCGCAGCGGCGGGGTGAAGCCCTGGATGGCGAGGCCGGGTGCGAATTCTTGGGATTCCATCTCCCCGATTCTCCGTCATCGCCGCGCCCCGCAGCCTGATCCTACAGCCGGACGGGCGCGCCTTGACGCCCCCCGGACGTCGGCTCGCACTACAACTGGCGCAGGGCCACGCCGTGTGGCCCCATCAGGAAAGGAATCGCCATGTCATCCAACAAGAGTCCGGGCAACGCGCGCAGCGACGACGGCAGCAAGCAGGGCAACGAACAGAACTCCGAGAAGCAGGGATCCACGCAGATGGACCAGGCTGCCAGGCAGCAGGGCGGGCAGGCCGCGCAGCAGGACCAGGGCGGCAGCAACCAGGGCAAGCAACGCAACGGGTCCGACTCGGGCGGCGGCAAGTCGTAGACGGCCAGGGCCGGAGTCCTGTCATTCCCGCGGAGGCGGGAATCCAGGGCTCCCGTCCCTGTCTGGATGGACCGCTATCGCCGCCATCCAGAACCTCAATCCCGCACCCACGCACTTCGCCCTACGCTCACTGGGTCGAGGCGGCCACCTGCGCCGCCTTCCAGGAAAACGCAAAGGAACGAAGTGACCGCCGAAACCGAACTCAAGTGTCCCGTCGCCCATGGCGGCAAGCCGAAGCAGACCCGCAACAACGCGCACTGGTGGCCCGACCAGCTGAACCTGGGCGTGTTGCACCAGCACGCGCGGCTGGGCGACCCGATGCTGGAGGACTTCGACTACCGCAAGGAATTCCGGTCGCTGGACCTGCAGGCCGTCATCGCCGACCTGCATGCGCTGATGACCGATTCGCAGGACTGGTGGCCGGCCGACTACGGCCACTACGGCCCCTTCTTCATCCGCATGGCCTGGCACTCGGCGGGCACCTATCGCATCTTCGACGGCCGGGGCGGCGCGCGCTCGGGCGAACAGCGCTTCGCGCCGCTCAACAGCTGGCCTGACAACGGCAACCTGGACAAGGCGCGCCGCCTGCTCTGGCCCGTCAAGCAGAAGTACGGCAAGAAGCTGTCGTGGGCCGACCTCATGATCCTCGCCGGCAACGTCGCCCTGGAGTCGATGGGCTTCAAGACCTTCGGCTTCGGCGGCGGCCGCGAAGACATCTGGGAGCCGCTGCCCATCGACTGGGGCCCGGAGTCGACCTGGCTCGGGGACGAGCGCTACAGCGGCGAGCGCGAGCTGGCGCGCCCACTGGCCGCGGTGCAGATGGGACTGATCTATGTCAACCCCGAGGGCCCCAACGGCAAGCCCGACCCCGTGGGTTCGGCGCGCGACATCCGCGAGACCTTCGCCCGCATGGCCATGGACGATGAAGAGACCGTGGCGCTGGTGGCCGGTGGCCACACCTTCGGCAAGAGCCACGGCGCCGGGCCGGCGCACCACGTCGGCGCGGAACCGGAAGGCTCCAACATCGAGGAGCTGGGCTTCGGCTGGAAGAACGCGTACGAGTCCGGCATCGGCGCTCATACCATCACCAGCGGTATCGAAGGCGCCTGGACAGCCACGCCGACCCGGTGGGACATGAGCTATCTCGAGACGCTGTTCGGTTTCGAATGGGAACTGACGAAGAGCCCGGCCGGCGCGCACCAGTGGAAGCCGAAGGGCGACGCCGGGCGCAACGTGCCGGACGCGCACATCCCCGGCAAGCTGCACCAGCCGATGATGACCACGGCGGACCTGGCGCTGCGCTTCGATCCCGCCTACGAGAAGATCGCGCGCCGGTTCCTGGCCAACCCGAAGGAGTTCGAGGATGCGTTCGCGCGAGCCTGGTTCAAGCTGACCCACCGCGACATGGGCCCGAAGGCGCGCTACCTCGGGCCGCTGGTGCCGCGGGAAGACCTGCTCTGGCAGGACCCGGTGCCGATGGTCGACCACCCGCTCATCGATGTTGCCGACATCGAGGCCCTCAAGCAGAAGCTGCTTGCGTCGGGCCTGGGCATCCCGCAACTGGTGAAGGCCGCCTGGGCGTCCGCGTCCACCTTCCGCGGCAGCGACATGCGCGGCGGCGCCAATGGCGCGCGCATCCGCCTGGCGCCCCAGAAGGACTGGGAAGCCAACGATCCGGCGGAACTGGCGCAAGTGCTATCGCAGCTGGCAAGGATCCAGCTGGCCTTCAACGCCTCCGCCGGCGGTGGCAAGAGGGTGTCGCTGGCCGACCTGGTCGTGCTGGGCGGCTGCGCG
The DNA here is from genome assembly GCA_021323335.1 of Ramlibacter sp. GTDB lineage: Bacteria > Pseudomonadota > Gammaproteobacteria > Burkholderiales > Burkholderiaceae_C > Ramlibacter. Next base: position 7,348 of record JAJTCN010000014.1, on the reverse strand, counting down.
GCGGTGGAAGCAGCGGCCAAGGCAGCCGGGCACGACCTGAAGGTGCGCTTCACGCCCGGCCGCACGGACGCGTCGCTGGAGCAGACCGACGTCAACTCCTTCGAGGTGCTGGAGCCGGCGGTGGACGGCTTTCGCAATTACATCCGCCGGGGCGCCGAGGGCAACGTGGCCAACGCCATGATCGACAAGGCCAACCTGCTGATGCTGACGGCGCCCGAGATGACCGTCCTGGTCGGCGGCCTGCGGGCGCTGGGCGCCAACAGCGGCAACGCGGCGCACGGCGTCCTCACCCGGCGTCCCGGCATGCTGACGCCGGACTTCTTCGCCAACCTGCTGGACATGCGCACGGCATGGAAACCGATGGACGGCAGCAAGCACCTGTTCGAGGGGACCGACCGCAAGACGGGCGAACGCCGCTGGACGGCGACGCTGGCCGACCTGGTCTTCGGCAGCAATGCGCAGCTGCGCGCCCTGTCGGAGGTCTACGCGGCGCGCGACGGGGAAGCGCACTTCCTCCGGGACTTCGCGGAAGCGTGGGCCAAGGTGATGGAACTCGACCGCTTCGACGCGCGCAGCGGCTGAGGTGGGGTTTTCATCCGGCCATGCAGGTAAGCGATGGACGCGGGTTGCCGACGCAAGACGACGCACCCCGTCCAACCCTCTCCTACAAACTTCCAGGCTCGGCGGGCAAACCATTCGTACCTCATCTCTTGAGGTCCGAACGCCATGCGCCTTGCCCCCTCGCTCTGCCTGCTGGCTGCCTGCCTCCTGTCCCCTCTCGCATTCGCGCAGAAGCAGACGGTGTGCACGGTCACCATCAATTCCGCCGACGAAAAGGAAACCTTCCGCAAGTTCCTGCCCGCGGACAAGTACGACTTCGTCGAGCTCGTCGAGCGCAACCGTCCCGACTGGCTGGGATCGGCGTGCGAGCAGAAGGTGTCGTGCGACGTGCTGCTGATCTCCGGCCACCACGGCGAGGGCAACGTGTTCTTCTCCGACGCCCTGGACCGGGTCGAGCACCTGCCCGTCGCGGAACTGGAGCGCGTGGCCTGCTCGGACTCCTGCCCGAACCTGTTCGCCAACCTGAAGGAGGTTTACCTGTTCGGTTGCAACACGATGAACCCTGAGGCACAGCACACGGTCGGCGGCGAGATCACCCGCAGCTTCATCCGCGAAGGGCGATCGCCCGCCGAGGCGGCCAGGCTGACCAACGTGCTGCGGGCGGAGCGGGGCGAGAGCAGCCGGGATCGCATGCGGCTGGTGTTCAAGGACGTCCCGGTGATCTATGGCTTTTCCTCGACGGCGCCGCTCGGTGCTTCGGCCGGTGTCACGCTGAACCGCTACTTCCAGTCTTCGGGGTCGCGAGAGGTGGCCAAGGGCCGCGTCAGCGCCGGCCTGCTGCGCCAGTTCTCCGGCCAGAGCATGGTCGCCGGCCGCGGCATGGCTTCCGGCGACTCGCTGGCGGCGCTGCGCGGCGACGTCTGCTCGTTCTCCAACGACCGGATGACCGCTGCGCAACGGCTGGAGTCCGTGCACAAGATCATGCAGCGCCCGGTCGCGGAGTCGCGCCTGCTGCTGGACCGGATCGAGCATTTCGCCAAGACACTCGACGCCAACGCCCGCAAGCAACCCGAGGTCGCGCAGGCCATCGAGCGCATGGCGCGCGACACCGCCACGCGCGACCGCTACCTCGCCTTCGCCCGCGATGCGGACCAGCCGGAAACCCGGGCCCGCATGGTCGGCGTGGCGCGCGCAGTGGGCTGGTTGTCGCCGCAGCAGCGCCGCGACGAGCTCCTGCAGATGTTCGGCGACATGCTGGCCAGCAAGTCGGTGGCCGGATCGGAAGTGGGCCTGGCCTGCAGCCTCAACCAGGACGGCGCGCTCAACGGCGACGCGGACCGCCTCGCCGGCGTCGCGGCCCGCGCGGACAGCGTAGGGCATTCCGCCATCCTCGCCTGCCTGGGCAGCGCCGAGGCGCGCACGCACGCGCTGAAGGGGCTGGTCAGTTCCGACGACGCCGATGTGCGCATCGCGCAGTTCTACCTGCGCCATCGCCCGATCACGGACGTGGCCGAGTTGCGCGCCGTGACGCGGGCCATCGCCGGCATGAACGGCACCGAGGCGCAGGCGCGCGCGCTCGACGTGCTGGCCCGGCATTACCTGTCCGACCGCGACAGCGTCGAGACCTTGAAGCAATTGTTCGCGCGGACGCCGGCGTGGCCGGTGCAGAACGCCATCGCGGGCGTGCTGCTGCGGGCGGACCCCAAGGCCGCGGCCAACCCCGAAGTGCTGCGCACGTTGCGTGAATACCGCCTGAAGTCGTTGCCCGAGGGCAACATGGTGGACGCGCTGATCGAACGGCTGAGGTTGTCCTGATCGCCGGACCGGCCACGACCGGTCTCACGGCGTAACAGCCGTGCATGCACCCACGCGCTGTGGAATACTCGCGCGTCATCCGCGCAGTACCTCCGCAGTACCTCCATGCCACTCCCATCGTCGCTCATCCGCCAGGTGCTGGCCACGTGCCTGGGCGCCGCCGTTTCGCTGGGCGCCATCGCCGCGCCGCGGACGGTCTGCACCATCACGGTCAACTCGCCCGATGAAAGGGAAAGCTTCCGGCGGCACCTGCCGGCAGGCGACTACCGCTTCGTCGAGCTGGTGGAACGCGGCCGTCCCGACTGGCTGGCGTCCGCATGCCAGCAGAAGGTGCAGTGCGATGCGCTCATCATCTCCGGCCACTTCGACGGCGGCACCGAGTTCTACACCGACCGCCACGACAACAGCGAGTACCTGTCGGTCGAGGAGATGGAGCGCGCCTCGTGCAGCGACTCGTGCCCCGGCGTGTTCTCGCAGCTCAAGGAGGTCTACCTCTTCGGCTGCAACACGCTGAAGACGGAAGCCCGGCAGACCGTCACCGAAGACATCGTGCGCGGCCTGCTGCGTTCGGGCCACACGGCGGCGGATGCTTCGCGGGTGGCTGCCTTGCTTGGAGACCAGCACGCCGAAAGCAACCGCGACCGGATGCGGGCGATCTTCAAGGACGTGCCCGTCGTCTACGGCTTCTCGTCGTTGGCGCCGCTGGGGCGCACCGCGGGCCCGCTGCTCGACAAGTATTTCCAGTCCGCGACGGTGCCGGAGATCGGCAGCGGCCAGGTCAGCACCAAGCTGCTGGCCGCGTTCAGCAATACCGCATTGACGGTCACCCCCGGCCTGTCGGAGGCGGAGTCGAAGGCCACCCTGCGGCGCGACGCCTGCCAGTTCGTGGACGACCGGCTCTCCCCGGCGCAGAAGGTCGCGTTCATGCACCAGGTGCTGAAGCGGGACATGGCCGAGGTGCGGATGCTGCTCGGGCACCTCGAGCGCTTCGCCGCGTCGCTCGGGCCGGCGCAGCGGATCGCCGGCACCACGGCCACCGCCTTCGAGACGATCGCGGGCGATCACGGCACGCGCGGCCGCTTCCTCGAGTCCGCGCGGGACGCCGACGAGGCGTCGGTGCGCACCCGGATGATGGCGCTGGCGCGCAACGTCGGCTGGCTGACGCCCGCGCAGGAACAGGCCGAGTTCATGCGCACCATCGCCGACCAGATAGCCCGCGGCCGGGTCGGCCGCGATGAAGTCGACCTCGCCTGCGGGCGGGGCCGCCAGGACGGGCAGGACCCGGCGCTCCACACCCTGGCCGCCGGCGTGCTGAAGACCGGCAAGGTGGCGCAGGTCGCCGCGATGGCTTGCCTGGGCAGCCCCGAGGCGCACGCGCGGGTCGTGCGCGCCGTCACCAGTGCGCACGCCGACGACATCGCCATCGCGCAGGCCTACCTGCGCCACCGCCCGCTGGCGGATGCCGGCGAGGTGCGTTCGGTCGCATCGGCGATAGCGAAGATGCCGGCGTCCGACGCGCAGGTGCGGGCCATCGAAACCCTGGCCCAGCAGCGCGTGTCCGATCCGGAGAGCCTGCGCGCGATCGCGGCCTTGTTCCCCCTGGCCAAATCGGTGCAGGTGCAACGCGCCATCGCCGGCGTGCTGATCCGGTCCGACTACCGGGTGCTGGGACAGGCCGACCTCGCGCGCACGCTGAAGCAGCACCGCCTGAAGTCGCCGGATGGCGGTGACGTCATCGACGCGCTGCTGCGGGTGCTGCAGGCGGGCTGAGCCGCACCCCGGCGTCAACGCGTACCCGAACCCACCAGCATCTCGCACGGGCCGACGAAGCCGTCCGGCGTCTGGTACTGCGTGAGCGCTTCCTCGATCTCGCGCCAGGTATCGGCCCGCCCGGCTTCGTCCATGCCGGCGAGCATCTGGTGGAGCGCGCCGAAGGACTCGCGTTCGAAGCGCACGCATTCGGCGGCCGTGGGCAGCCTCACGGGTGAATCGACCCGGCGGACTTCGACGTCGCGGAATCCCGCCTGCTCCAGCGTGCGCTGGAGCACGCCTTCCGCGCCGAGCGAGAACGGCCCCGGCTGGCCCGGCAGCGGCGGCGGCAGTTGCGCGCGGCGCCGGATGATGCCCACCGGCACCGAGAAGAACGCGTTGCGGTCCGGCGTCGAATAGACCACGGCGGCGAAGCGGCCGCCCGGCCGCAGGGCGTGGCGGATGCCGGCCAGCGCCCGCTGCTGGTCCGGGAAGTAGATCAGGCCGACCCGCGAGATGGCCGCGTCGAAGGAGCCGGCGGGCAACTGGTCGTGGCGCTCGCCATCCAGTTCCTGCGTTTCCACGTTGCGCAGGCCTTCGCGGCGTGCGGCCGCCTGGGCGTAGCGCAGGATGGCCGGCGAGATGTCCGTGGCCAGCACGTAGCCGGCCGGGCCCGCGCGGCGTGCCGCGGTGAGCGTCTGTTCGCCGGCACCGGCGGCGATGTCCAGCACGCGCGCGCCCGGACCCACGCCCGCCATGTCGAGCATCGTCTCGGTGGCGGGGCCCAGCCAGCGTGACAGCAGCGGCCCCCAGCGGTCCCACGCCTCGGCGGCGGACTCCCATTGGGCGCGGGTGCCCTGGCGGAACTTGTCGGGGTCGAAGGCGGCGGGTGCGACGGGGGCGAGGGTTTCGGCCATGGTGGTCTCCTGGGGGTCGACGCGACATGCGTCGGGTTCGCAAGAGTCGCCCCTGGCGGCAGGGCGCTCAAGTCCAGAATCTGGAGTTCACGGCGCGGCCCCGCGTGCCTACACTGGCCGCATGATCGATTACCTGCAGTTCTGCACCGTCGCGCGCGGCGCCGAAGTCCTGGGCGAACTGTGGACGCCGCTGGTGGTGCGCGAGCTGCTGTGCGGCAGCCACCGCTTCAACGACATCCATCGCGGCGTGCCCCGCATGTCGGCCACGCTGCTGTCGCAGCGGCTGCGCAAGCTGGAAGCCATCGGCGTGATCGAGCGGCGCAAGACCGGCCGCACCTGGGAGTACCACCTGACGCCGGCCGGCGAGGAGCTGCGCCCCATCGTGGTGGGCATCGGCGAATGGGGCGCGCGCTGGATCGGCAGCCGGCTGCGCCGCGAGCAGCTCGACGCCGGCTTCCTGATGTGGGACATCCGGCGTTTCGCCCGCATGGAGGAGTTCCCCGCCGATCGGCGCGTGGTGGTGCACTTCCGTTTTCGCGACGTGCCGGCCGCCGAGCGCCTGTGGTGGCTGGTCGTGGAGAACCGCGCGCCCGACCTGTGCCGCGACGATCCCGGCCACGACCTCGATGTCATCGTCGACAGCACCCTGCGGGCCTTGACCGAAGTCTGGACCGGCGACAGCGACGCGAACGATGCCATCCGCTCCGGCGCGATCAGCGTGGCGGGCGGCGGGCGCCAGGGCCAGCAGCTGTGGCGCTGGCTGGGGCGCAGCCTGTTCGCGCCGACGCGCAGCCTGGCGCGCGCGGCCGCCTAGCGAGGCGACGCGTTCGCGGGATCATGCGTTCTGCAGGCGAGCTGCAGGCGCCGGCCGCGCGCCGCGAGGGAACGCCATGGCGATGCCGGCCGCGGCCAGGCCCACGATCATCGATCCGATGTACAGCCAGGCGTAGGTGCCGAAGCGGTCGAACAGCCAGCCGCCGATGAAGGGCCCAAGCGCCATGCCGAGGCTGGACAGCAGGGTGGCTGCGCCGAGCACCGAGCCCTGGATGCGGGCGTCGAATGCTTCGCGGGCCAGCGCGGCGTACAGCGGCATCGTGCCGCCGTAGGCGGCGCCGAAGACGATGGCCACGGCGTAGAAGCCCCCGAGCTGGTTGACCGCGAGATAGGACACCGCGGCGAAGGCCTGGACGAGCAGGCCGACCACGAGCACCGGCTTGGCCCCCCACTTGTCGGCGGCGACGCCGAACAGCAGCCGCCCGCCGAGGCCGGCCGCGCCTTCCATGCTGTAGATGGTGACGGCCGCCACCATCGGCAGCCCGCAGCCGATGGCGTAGCTCACGGTGTGGAAGATCGGCCCGGAATGGGCGGCGCAGCAGGCGAAGAACGCGCCGCCGAGCACGAGGAAGGCCGGCGATCGCAAGGCATCGCGGGCGTTCGCCGGCGGCGAGGCGTTCGCATCGCCGCCGGGCCCGCGGGTCGCCGGCACGGCACGGATCCAGCGCACGAAGGGCAGCAACACCACCCAGGTGCCGATGCCGATGCCCAGCATGGTGGTGCGCCAGCCGAACAGGGTGACCAGCCAGCCCGCCAGCGGCGCGATCGTCATCGGCGCCACCCCCATGCCGGCGCTCACCAGCGCGATGGCGAGCCCGCGCCGTCGCTCGAAGGACACGCTGGTGGCCGCGATGATGGGCGCGAAGAAGGCGCCGGCGGCCGCGCCGATCAGGATGCCGAAGGTGGCCTGGAACTGGAGCAGGGTGGTCGCGCGGCTGGCCAGGACGCTGGCGAGTCCGAGCAGCACCACGCCCGCCAGCACCACCGGCCGGGGCCCATAGCGGTCGCTGAGCGTGCCCCAGCCGAAGCCGGACAGGCCCATGCCCAGGAAGGCCAGGGTCATGGCGGAGGAGATCCCGGCACGCGACCAGCCCGTGTCCGCGCCGAGCGGGTCCAGGAACACCGCGAGCGAGAACACCACGCCGATCGCGACGCAGGTCATCAGGGCGCCGGCGGCGACCAGCGCCCAGTTCTGGTCCAGCACCGGCAGGGACGGGGACGTAGCAGACATGTCAGATCCTTGTCATTCGGTCACTGATGACGATCGGCATCGGGCGGGATCGACATCCGGTGCGTCTCGGTGACCGGGACTCTAGACAGCCGGCAGGGCAGGGAGGGAGTAACAAGACTGTCGCGCAACGCCCCCATTTCCCGCCGCGCTGCGCCAGAATTGCGCCGTACTGGACTGCACGCACATCCCATGAACACCACGGAATCTGCTGAATTCGTCGAGCGGCGCGCCTGCATCAGTT
>JAJTCN010000013.1 GCA_021323335.1 Ramlibacter sp. | reverse complement strand
CCCGGTGGCCATCGCCGCCGGCAACTGCTTCATCCTCAAGCCGAGCCCGCTGGACCCGACCGCGTCGATCCGCATGGCCGAACTGCTGAAGGAAGCGGGTCTGCCGGACGGCGTGTTCAACGTCGTGCAGGGCGACAAGGACGCGGTCGATGCGCTGCTGGAGCACCCCGGCGTGAAGGCGATCTCCTTCGTCGGCTCCACCACCATCGCGCAGAAGATCTACGAGACCGGCGCCCGCCACGGCAAGCGCGTGCAGGCGCTGGGCGGCGCCAAGAACCACATGGTCGTCATGCCCGATGCGGACATGGACCAGGCGGTGGACGCGCTGATCGGCTCGGCCTTCGGCTCCGCCGGCGAGCGCTGCATGGCGATCTCGCTGGGCGTGCTGGTCGGCGATGCGGCGGACAAGATCATGCCGATGCTCGCCAAGCGCACGCAGGAACTGAAGATCAAGAACGGCGTGGAGCTCGATGCCGAGATGGGCCCGATCATCAGCAGCGCGGCGCACCAGCGCATCACCGGCTACATCGGCCAGGGCGAGACCGAGGGCCGCGGGCTGCGACGCCGGCTTCTGGATCGGCGGCACGCTGTTCGACAACGTCACGCCGGACATGAAGATCTACAAGGAAGAGATCTTCGGCCCGGTGCTGGGCTGCGCGCGGGTGAAAGACCTGAAGGAAGCCACGGAGCTGGTCAACAGCCACGAGTACGGCAACGGCGTGTCGCTGTTCACGCGCGACGGCAACACCGCGCGCGAGTTCTCGCGCCGCGTCGAGGTCGGCATGGTGGGCGTCAACGTGCCGATCCCGGTGCCGATGGCGTGGCACGGCTTCGGCGGCTGGAAGAAGAGCCTGTTCGGCGACATGCATGCCTATGGCGAGGAAGGCGTGCGCTTCTACACCAAGCAGAAGTCGATCATGCAGCGCTGGCCCGAGAGCATCGGCAAGGGCGCGGAGTTCGTGATGCCGACGGCGAAGTGATACGGGAGCGGACAGCCGGACAGCCGGACGCAAAAGTCGCAAAAACTACGCAAAAGTCGCCAAAGAACTTCCATTTTCTTTGGCTGTCCTTTTGCGACTTTTGCGAAACCTTTGCGACTTTTGCGTCCGGCCTTCGGGTTTGAAAGTCGCCAGCAGAGCGACTGAAAAGAGGAGACGAAAGCAGTGAGCGACACGACGTTCGACTACGTGATCATCGGCGCGGGGACGGCCGGGTGCCTGCTCGCCAATCGGTTGTCGAAGGATCCGTCCAAGCGCGTGCTGCTCATCGAGGCGGGGCGCAAGGACGACTACCACTGGATCCACATCCCGGTCGGCTACCTCTATTGCATCGGCAACGAGCGCACCGACTGGCTGTACTACACCGAGGCCGACGCGGGCCTCAACGGCCGCAAGCTGCGCTATCCGCGCGGCAAGACGCTCGGCGGCTGCTCCAGCATCAACGGCATGATCTACATGCGCGGCCAGGCCCGCGACTACGACGGCTGGGCGCAGCGCACCGGCGACGCCGCCTGGACCTGGGACAACTGCCTGCCCTACTTCAAGAAGCACGAGGACTACTACAAGGGCGCCGACGACATGCACGGGGCCGGCGGCGAGTGGCGCGTGGAGAAGCAGCGGCTGCGCTGGGACGTGCTCGACGCGTTCGCGGCGGCGGCGCAGGAGGCGGGCATCCCGCACAGCGAGGACTTCAACCGCGGCACGAACGAGGGCGTCGGCTACTTCCAGGTGAACCAGAAGAACGGCTGGCGCTGGAACACCGCCAAGGCCTTCCTGCGGCCCACCTGCTACGGCCGGCCGAACTTCGAGCTGTGGACCGGCGCGCACGTGAAGCGCCTCACCTTCGACACGCTGCCCGACGGCACGCAGCGCTGCACCGGCGCCGAAGTGTGGAACGGCAAGGAGCTGGTGCGGGCGCACGCGGAGCGCGAGACGCTGCTGTGCGCCGGCAGCATCGGCTCGCCGCAGATCCTGCAGCTGTCCGGCGTCGGGCCGGCGGACCTGCTGCGCGAGCACGGCATCCCGGTGGTGACGGACCTGCCCGGCGTCGGCGAGAACCTGCAGGACCACCTGCAGATCCGCGCCGTGTTCAAGGTGGACGGCGTGACGACTCTCAACACGCTGGCCGGCAGCTGGTGGGGCAAGCTGAAGATCGGCATGGAATACGCGCTCAAGCGCAGCGGGCCCATGAGCATGGCGCCCTCGCAGCTGGGCGCCTTCACGCGCAGCGGGCCCGAGCACGCGCATCCCAACATCGAATACCACGTGCAGCCCCTCAGCCTGGACGCCTTCGGCGAGCCGCTGCACGGCTTCAATGCCTTCACGGCCAGCGTCTGCAACCTCAATCCCACCAGCCGGGGCTGGGTGCGCATCCGCAGCAACAAATTCGAGGACGCGCCGGCGATCGCCACCAACTACCTGAGCACGCCGGAGGACCGCAAGGGCGCATCGCGCAGCAGCCGGCGCTGGCGAAGTACAAGCCGCAGGAATGGCGGCCCGGCACGCAGTACCAGAGCGACGAAGACCTGGCGCGGCTGGCCGGTGACATCGCCACCACCATCTTCCACCCCGTGGGCACCACGATGATGGGGGCCGACGGCGACCCGCGGGCCGTGCTGGACGCGCGCCTGCGCGTGCGCGGGGTGGCGGGCCTGCGCGTGGTGGATGCCGGCGCCATGCCCACCATCACCAGCGGCAACACCAACTCCCCGGTGCTCATGATGGCGGAGAAGGCCGCGGACTGGATCCTCCAGGACGCCAGGCACTGAGCACGCGCTGAATCCCCGGCCGGGCGCCGCCCAGCCGCACCGGCTAAACTGCCGGGTTTGCCCTAGGTGTCCGCGTCCGGCACCCGGCCCTCCCGCCTTCCCCTTGCTTCTCCAGAATGATTGATCTTGCCTATTCGGCGGCCGGCGCCCTGACCGGACTCGTGGTCGGCCTCACCGGCGTGGGCGGCGGGGCGCTGATGACGCCCATCCTGCTGCTGGTGTTCGGTGTGTCGCCCGCCACGGCGATCGCCACCGACCTGTGGTTCGCCGCCATCACCAAGCTGGTCGGCGCCAAGCTGCACAACAACCAGGGCCAGGTGGACTGGCAGGTGGTGCGGCGCCTGTGGGCCGGCAGCCTGCCGATGGCCATCCTGGTGGTGATCATCGTCGCCGTCGGCGCACCCCTGGGCAAGGTCGACTGGCTGACCAAGGCCATCGGCATCGTCGTGCTGATCACGGCGGCCGGCCTGCTGTTCGCGCCGAAGCTGCTGGCCATCGCGCGCGAGCGGCGGCTGCACGACCCCGACAAGTTCCACCGCATCCAGCCGCCGCTGACCGTGGCCGGCGGCGCGGCCCTGGGCCTGTGCGTGGCGCTCACCTCCGTGGGCGCGGGCGCGCTGGGCAGCGTGATGCTGCTGTTCCTCTATCCCCTGCGGATGACGCCGCACCGGCTGGTGGCCACCGACATCGTGCACGCCATCCCGCTGGCGATGGTGGCCGGCCTCGGCTACCTGTTCGCCGGCATGGTGGACTGGAAGATGCTGGCCAGCCTGCTGGTGGGCTCGATCCCCGCCATCATCGTCGGCAGCCTGCTGGCGCGGAAGTTCTCGGGCCGCTGGATCCAGGTGCTGCTGGCCCTGGTGCTGGTGGCGGCGGGCGTCAAGACGCTGGCCTGACGCGCGCCGTCCGGGGGCGGGATTTCAGGCCCGCACGTCCATGCGTTCCTGCTCGTAGAACACGGGGATCGTCCGCTCGGCCTCTTCCAGCGCCTGCGCCAGGGGAGCGGCCCAGGCCGGGGCCGGCTGCGCGTGCTCCCGCGTCTTGATCACGGTGAGGGTCTGGATCTGCTGCAGGCGCCACACCGGCACGGCATGGTGCGGTTCGCGTTGCGGCGACTGGGCGTCCCACACCACGCCCGTGGCCGACTCCAGGCCCGGCAGGCGGCGGTAGAAGCTGCCATTGAGCTGGGTCGCGGCGACCAGGTGGCTGCGAAAGCGCCGATAGAGGGCCGGATCCGGCTTGTGCCGCGGCGCCTCCGACCAGAAATCGTCCAGCGAACCCTGGTAGGTGAGCCCGGGCATGTCGTACAGGGCGCGTCCGCACACCTTGGTGGGCGCGGCGTGGAACAGCGCGGACAGGCCGACGGTGCTGTTCACGACCACGACGCCGCGCGCGTGGTCCAGCAGGGTGGGCAGGTGCTGGTCGTGGATGTACTGCAGCCGGCGGCCCAGCTGCAGTTCGTGCGCCAGCTTGCGGATCAGGCGCGAGTAGTCGCGGTAGCCCCGGTCCATCGGGTGGTGCTTGAAGACCAGCAGCGTGTCGTCCGGCGCGCGCGCCGCGAACGAGCGCACGGTGGTTTCGATGAAGTCCTCGACGCCCGCGAAGGGGGCATGCACGCGGATCTGGGCGTCGTTGAAGACCTGCAGGGGCACCAGGAAGTAGCGGCCGTCGAATTCGCGCGTCAGCTGCTGCTGCGCGCCCTTCTCGACCCGCCGGTACCACTGCTTGCGCCAGACCGAGCGGATCCAGGGCAGGGCCTCGGTGCCGGTCAGCGGCCGGTGGTGGACGTAGTCCGGGAAGAAAGGGGTGCCGAGCCAGCCGATGGTGAAGTACCAGAAGCCGCTGCGCACCATGTTCCAGTAGGAATTGCCCACCGGCAGCGCCTCCTGCTCGTTGGCCGCGGGCGCGCTGTAGGCCTGCGCCACCCGCGGCAGCCGCGAATAGCCGTTGACGCCGGAGCGCTCGAGGGTGATGTAGTCGGGGCGGACGTAGCCCTCCTCGAACACGCCGACCTCCACGCCGAGCGCGGTGGCCACGCGGTGGGCCGCCTGGTGCACGGGGCGGCAGTCGCCGAACAGGAACACCACGTCGATGTCCAGCCGGCGCAGCTGCGCCTCGAACCAGGCCGGCCACGCCTCCATCTTGCCGCGGTAGTTCATCGCGGCGCGCCGGTAGAAGAACCAGTCGCCGGCGTTGAAGTTGACCTTGTGCACCTGCGCGCCGACGGCCCGCAGGTCGTCCGCGAGCCTGGCGAAGAACGGCCCCACGGGCCCTTGCAGCAGCAGCACGCGTTTGCCTGAGAACGTCCGCAAACCCTGATCGATCATTCTTTTCCCCAACCCAGCCAGGCGCGCGCTACCACCTGCAGTTTTCGTACCTGCCTGCGCACGAGGCCTACCCTCAGTTTGTCAAGTTTCCCGCTCGCCTCCAGGGCGTTGCGCGTTTCGACGATCCGGGCCAGGACCGCTTCGCACGTCGTATAGCCCCGGAGTTCCCAGTCCCAATAGACAGGGTAACGCAGCAAGGCCCCGGCGACCAGCTCTTGGACCCCCAGCCGGCGGGTGCGGCGGGCCAGTGCCTGGCTTCCCGCAGCCCGGTCTTCGGTCAATCCCCAGCCCGCGTAGAACGGCTGCCCATACGTCACCACCTTCCTGCCCCGCAGCAGGGCGTCGAAGCCGGTGAGCGAGGTGATGGTGTGTACCTCGTCCGCCGCCTCGATGCAGCGCACGACGGAAACATCCGTTTCCACATGATCGGCGAAGGCGCGGGCCCGGGCCAGCGCCAGCCGGCCGGCGCGGTTGCCGCTCACCACGTCGGGATGGGGCTTGTAGACGATGAAGGCGTCCGGGCGCGCCTTGCGCGCGGCCTCCAGCAGCGCGAGGTTGGTCCTGACCTGCGCGCTGCCCAGGCGGATGGAGGCGTCGTCCTCCACCTGGCCGGGCACCAGCACCACCGGCCGGCCGCCGCTGTCCCAGGCCGGCGCCGTCCTGGGCTCCAGGTTGTACTTGGTGATGCCGTGCGCCACGATGAAGGCCTGCACCTGGCGGGCCCGCTCCAGCTCCTGCGGCGTGAAGCCGCCGGCGTTCAGCAGCTGCTCCAGCGCGGAGGGCCGGCTCGGGTCGAAATAGATGCCCTCGCCATCCAGCACCAGGGACTGCGGCCGGATCAGGTCGGAGCCCAGGCCGACGGAGCGGATGAAGCCATCCTCCATGCGCACCAGCCGTCCCTGGCACTCCCGCGCCAGCTCGGCCAGCCCCGCGGGCGGGGTGGCGCCCCAGAACGCGAACCAGTCGCCGGGCCCGGGCTCGAGCCGGCGCGCCGCGTCGGCGCTGCGCACGAAGGCGAGCCGGCCGCCGGTGGTGGCCAGGATCGGCCGGAGGTTGAAGGCCTTCCAGCGGGGCACCGCGACGCAGACCAGGCGCGAGGGCCGGCCGTGCCCGCGCAGGGCGTGGATCGTTTCCTTCTGCCGCACCAGCCATTCGATCACGTCGAAGATGTCGCCTTGGCGGCGGGTGGCGGGGTCGAGGTAGCGGGTGTAGCGGAAGTAGGCGGCCGCGAACAGTTCATCGACCGAGCGGCGCCGGTTGCGCCGCGGCACCGGCTGCCGATCGTCGGTCGGGCCCCAGCCGGCGTACCAGGGGAGGCCGAAGCATGTGACCGGCTTGCCGGCCAGCAGCGCCTCGAAGCCCATCGTCGAGCTGACCACGTACACGTGGTCCATGTGCTCCATCAGGCTCAGGGGATTGATCGCCTCGCGCAGGACGACGGTGTCGGCACCGTCCCGCACCTGGGTGAGGTAGCCGCGCTTGCGGCCGGACGTGACCTCGGGGTGCGTCTTGACGTAGATGGTGGCGCCCGGATTCTCGCGGCGCGCGGCCGCCAGCATCGCCTCGAAGGTCCCCGCATCGGCGCCGCCGAGGGTGACGCTCATGTCGCCGGCGGTCTGGTCCACCACCATCACCTTGCGGCCGGCCGCCCGCTCCGGCGCGGGGCCGGACCAGTCCGGCGCGTGGTTGTACTTGCTCAGCCGGTGCCGCAGGATCAGCGCGCGGGCCCGGGTGACCTCCGCGCCGATGCCGGCCAGCAGGTCATCGCCGGAATTCAGCAGGTTCTCGAGGGTGCTGGGCCGGGTGGAGTCGTAGAAGACCCCGATCTCGTCGACCACGATGGACAGCGGCGGGAAGCGGTCGCCGGTGCCCAGGGAGCGCAGGAAGCCATCCTCGAGCGCCAGGCAGGGCAGGCCCGACTGCTTGGCCCAGGCCAGCGCCGGGTGGATGCGGCGGCGCCGGCCCCATTCGGCCACGGCCGTCAGTTCGCGGCGCGCCACCTTGCCGAGCGGCTGGATCGCCATGCCCACCAGTTCGCCCAGGAAGGGCAACCGCAGGATCCCGCGGGACTGGACGCCCACGATGCCTCGCATGGCCACGTTCATCGCCGGTCCCGGGGACCGGCCTGCGATGCCTGGCGGCGCGCCCCGGGAACGGGCGCGCAGCATGCCTTCTGACGGTGCATTCCAGGCGTCATCCTGCGATTGTCTCCGCCGGGGCGCATTGCACCAACGTGGCGAGGGCCGATGAGCATCTTCTTTACGACCGGTCGTCTCTCAAAGACTACGCGACAGCGAAAGAGTCCTGGACCGCGTCCCGGCAACCCGGCCCATCACGCGCGCTGCCCCCAGCAGGCGAAATGGGGGTTGTCGAAGCCCGGCTTGCCATAGAGCAGCGGGCCGCCCTGCACGCATTCCACCGAGCCGCCGGCGCCCAGCACCACGGCGTGGCCGGCGGCGATGTCCCATTCCATGGTGCGCCCGAGGCGCGGGTACACGTCCGCCGCGCCCTGCGCCACCTGGCAGAGCTTGAGCGACGAGCCGACGCTGATGTTCGCCGCCACCTTGCGGCCGGCCAGGAAGGCATCCAGCGCGGTCGCGTCGCCGTGCGAGCGGCTCGCCACCACCGTCAGGCCGTCGGCCGGCGCGCTGCGGCAGGTGATGGGCCGGCGCTCGCCGCCCTGCTCGGTGAAGCTGCCCAGGTCCGGGCCACCGGCCCACAGCTTTTCCAGCGCGGGGGCATAGACGACCCCCAGGACCGGCCGGCCGTCCTCGATGAGCGCCACGTTCACCGTGAACTCGCCGTTGCGGTTGATGAACTCCTTGGTGCCGTCCAGCGGGTCGACCAGCCAGAACATGCGGCCCACCTGGGGGACGTCGCCGCCCGCCACCGCTTCTTCCGCGACCACCGGCACGCCCGGGGCGATGGCCCGCAGGCGCGGGGTGATGAGGGCTTCGGCGCGCTCGTCGGCGAGCGTGACCGGGGACGCATCGGCCTTGTTCAGGGCCTGGAAGTCCGTCGCGTACACCTTCATGACTTCCGCACCCGCGGCGCGAACCACCTGCACCACCTGCTCCAGCAGCTCGCGCGTGACGCGGACTTCGTGACCTTCCATTGCCATTACAACTCCAGACTTCTGCGGGCATGATTGTCGAGGATGCCCAGCAATTTTTAGGGTTTAATAGCGGCTGAAATTTTTAATGCTTAATAGCCGGGCCCGTGGGAACGAGACAGTTGACGGTGGTGGAGCTCAATCGGCAGCGCAGGCAGGCCGTGCGATTGCGGCTCGAAGGCCAGACGCTGGCGCAGGTGGCGCAAGCCACCGGCCTGAGCACGCCCACGATCATCGCCGCCGTGAAGGCCTTCAAGCAGGCCGGCTGGGCGGCGGTCACCGTCAACCCGCGCCGCGGCCGGCCGGTGCGCGGCACCGAATCGCTCACCGGCGAACTGGAGCTGGAACTGTTGCAGGCCATGCTGGCCAGCCCGGAGCCGTGGAGCGTCAGCGCCATCCTCGATTGGGTGGCACGGCGCGGCCTCGTCCTCAGCCGCTCCGGTGCCATGCAATGGTGCCGCCGTACCGGACTGTACGACCCCGAACACGCGATGCCCGCCGGACAGCCCGGCGCGGCCTCTTTCGCCCTGTACTCCCTGGACGTCGCGCTGCCGCCCCAGCAGCAGGCGCAGCTGGGGCCGCAACTGGTGTCGCGCGTGGCGGTGGACACCCGCGGCCAGGTGCGATGGCGCCTGTTCCGCAGCCACGACATCCCCGCGGCCGAACACGTGATGCTGTTCGACCAGCTGCGTCGTGCCGCCCGCGGGAAGCTGCGGCTGGCGATGCCCGGCGCCAGTGCCCTGAGCCGGCTGCCCGAAGTGGCGGTCTGGCTCGCGGAGCATGCCGGCCGCGCCAGCCTCGAAGACTCCCTCGCGGCGCCCCTCGCGGGCCGCGCCACCCTCTCACCGTATCCGCCCCCGGGGCAACGCATTGCAGAGAACCCAACGATGAACCTCACTCACCTCCAACGGCTGGAAGCCGAAAGCATCCACATCATGCGGGAGGTCGTGGCGGAAGCCGACAACCCGGTGATGCTCTATTCCATCGGCAAGGACAGCGCGGTGATGCTGCACCTGGCGATGAAGGCGTTCCACCCGGCCAAGCCGCCCTTCCCCCTGCTGCACGTCGACACCCGCTGGAAGTTCCGCGACATGTACGCCTTCCGCGACCGCATGGCCAAGGAACTCGGCCTGAACCTGCTGGTGCACATCAACCCGGACGGCGTCGCCAAGGACATCAACCCCTTCACCCACGGCTCGTCGATCCACACCGACATCATGAAGACCGAGGGCCTGAAGCAGGCGCTGGACAAGTACGGCTTCGACGCGGCCTTCGGCGGCGCCCGCCGCGACGAGGAGAAGTCGCGCGCCAAGGAGCGCATCTTCTCCTTCCGCACCGCGCAGCACCGCTGGGACCCGAAGGGCCAGCGGCCCGAGCTCTGGCACCTGTACAACGCGCGCAAGCACAAGGGCGAGTCGATGCGCGTGTTCCCGATCTCCAACTGGACCGAGCTGGACATCTGGCAGTACATCTACCTGCAGAACATCCCGATCGTGCCGCTGTACTACGCCGCCGAGCGCCCGGTGGTGGAACGCGACGGGACGCTGATCATGGTGGACGACGACCGCATGAAGCTGCGCCCCGGCGAGACGCCGATGATGAAGAAGGTGCGCTTCCGCACGCTCGGCTGCTACCCGCTGACCGGCGCGGTGGAGTCCACCGCGGCCACGCTGCCCGCGACATCGAGCAGTACCTCAAGTCGCACGAGCACAAGAGCCTGCTGCGCTTCATCACCTGCGGCAGCGTGGACGACGGCAAGAGCACGCTGATCGGCCGGCTGCTGTATGAATCGAAGATGCTGTTCGACGACCAGCTCGCCGCGCTGGAAGCCGATTCGCGCAAGTTCGGCACGCAGGGCGAGCAGCTGGACTTCGCGCTGCTGGTGGACGGCCTGGCCGCGGAACGGGAGCAGGGCATCACCATCGACGTGGCCTACCGCTTCTTCTCCACCGACCGCCGCAAGTTCATCGTCGCCGACACCCCCGGCCACGAGCAGTACACGCGCAACATGGTGACGGGCGCTTCCACGGCCGACGTCGC
The DNA here is from genome assembly GCA_021323335.1 of Ramlibacter sp. Lineage (GTDB taxonomy): Bacteria > Pseudomonadota > Gammaproteobacteria > Burkholderiales > Burkholderiaceae_C > Ramlibacter. The sequence continues at coordinate 48,304 of JAJTCN010000013.1, read as the reverse complement.
CGCCATCCTGGTCGACGCCCGCAAGGGCATCCTGACCCAGACGCGCCGCCACAGCTACCTGGTCTCGCTGATGGGCATCCGCAAGGTGGTCGTCGCCATCAACAAGATGGACCTGGTCGGCTACAGCCAGCAGGTGTTCGACAAGATCGTCGAGGAGTACCGCGCCTTCGCCAGGCAGGTCGGCCTGGAAGAAGTGACGGTGATCCCGGTTTCCGCCTTCAAGGGCGACAACATCGTCGAGCCCAGCGAGCAGATGCCCTGGTACCACGGCACCACCCTCATGGGCTACCTGGAGACGGTGGAGATCGACGAATCGCGCATGCAGAAGTTGCCGATGCGCCTGCCGGTGCAGTGGGTCAACCGTCCCAACCTCGACTTCCGCGGCTTCGCCGGCACCCTGGCCAGCGGCAAGGTGGAACTCGGCGAACGCATCCGCGTCCTGCCTTCGGGCAAGGAGAGCACCGTCACGCGCATCGTCACCTTCGACGGCGACCTGCGCCAGGCGGTGGCCGGCCAGGCGGTGACGCTGACGCTGGCCGACGAGATCGACATCTCGCGCGGCAACGTGATCTCCACCGCGCTGGCCCCGGCCGAAGTGGCCGACCAGTTCGAGGCCACGCTGATCTGGATGCACGACGAGCCGCTGCTGCCCGGCCGTCCCTACCTGGTGAAGATCGGGACGCAGACCGTCACGGCCTCGATCACCGACATCAAGTACCAGGTGAACGTGAACACGCTGGAGCACGTGGCCGCCAAGACGCTGGAGCTCAACGCGATCGGCATCTGCAACCTGAGCATGGACCGGCCGGTCGCCTTCGACGCGTACGCGGAGAACCGCGAAACCGGCGGCTTCATCATCGTCGACCGCCTGACCAACAACACGGTCGGCGCCGGCCTGCTGCACTTCGCCCTGCGCCGCAGCCACAACATCCACATGCAGCACGTGGATGTGGACAAGGAAGCGCGCGCCCGGTTGATGGGCCAGAAGCCCTGCGTGCTGTGGTTCACCGGCTTCTCCGGCTCCGGCAAGTCGACCATCGCCAACATGGTGGAAAAGCAGCTGCACGCGATGGGCCGCCACACCTACCTGCTCGACGGCGACAACGTGCGGCACGGCCTGAACAAGGACCTGGGCTTCACCGATGCCGACCGCGTGGAGAACATCCGGCGCGTCGCCGAGGTCTCGCGCCTGATGGTCGATGCCGGCCTGATCGTGCTCACCGCCTTCATCTCCCCCTTCGAGGCGGAGCGCGAGATGGCGCGCGGCCTGGTCGGCGAAGGCGAGTTCATCGAGATCTTCGTCGACACGCCGCTGCACGTGGCCGAGCAGCGCGACGTCAAGGGCCTCTACCAGAAGGCGCGGCGCGGCGAGCTGAAGAACTTCACCGGCATCGACTCGCCGTACGAGCGGCCGGAGAACGCGGCATTGGTCGTGGACACCACGCGCGTGACGCCGGAGCAGGCGGCCGCGCAGGTCCTCGAGCTGCTGCGCTCGGGCGGCTACTTCCAGGCCTGAAGTTCAGGCCCGAAGCCGCTCGCGCGCGGCGATCGCCAGCGCCCGCCGCGCGGGCTCGTCCCGCGCGAGCTGCAGGATGGCCTCGGCCCAGGCCGGCGGACGCATCGGCAGGACCAGGCCGTCGATGCCGGGCCGCACGAAGCTGCCGCAGGCGCCCGCCGCCGCGTAGATGCCGGCGGCGCCGGCGCGCGTGATGTCGAAGAACTTGGTGCACGAACGCGCCCGGTTGAAGGGCAGTTCCAGCAGCGGCGCCAGGCCGATGTGCCGGCCCGGCTGGTCGACGAAGGCCTCGTACGCGGGCCATCGCATCGGGTGGACGACGGTCACGCGCGGCAGGTTGCGGTACAGCCGGTGGACGTCCTGGCCGCCGATGATCTCGAACACGATCCGCGGATCCTCGTGCTGCACCTGCTCGATCACCGGATGCAGCCAGCGGATCTCGGCGCCGTGCGAGGCGCTGCCGTGATAGAAGACGCGGCAGGCGCCCTCGGTGCCGGACAGGGGCCGCGGCTCCACCCGCAGCGGCGACCAGGCGGCGTACTTCTGCTGCAGCCACGCGGTGGACACCCAGAGCTGCGCGTCCTGCCGCTGCAGCCAGCCCTCGTGGCGCGCCGCCTGCCGGTACAGCTTGTAGCGGTAGCGCCAGGGCATGTCGCCCCAGGTCCGGGGATCGAGGACGTCGTCGTCCATGAAGAACACCAGCTGCGCCATCTGCCGGCGCTCGGCCTCCACCTTGCGGCGCCATTGCTGCGGGATGTACCGCACGAACACCACCACGGCGTTGGCCAGGCTGGCCTCCGGCGGCGCCTCGTCGAAGCGGAAGCGGTGCAGCCGGCGCCCCTGCCCGGCGCAAGCCGGCTCGACGAAGTAGTCGGTCGACGGGTTGGCGCGCTCCTCCACGAGGTAGACATCCGCGCCGGGCGGCAGGACGTCCAGGCCGGTGAAAGGTCTCACGAGGTCCACGGCTGGTCCACCACGGGTGCGTGACTGAGCGAGAAGTCGGGCCGTTCGTGGCTGAGGTTGGGGTTGTAGAACGGGTCGCGGCCCAGCACGTGACGCCAGCGGCGGCGCATCCAGGCCGCCTCGCGCCTGGCCCGCCGCAATTGCTGCCGCGACAGGTCCTTGCCGCGCGAAACGGATTCGTGGTGCACCAGCACCGCGTGCGGCGTCCAGACGACCCGGCCCCCCGCCTCCCGCACCCGCAGGCAGTAGTCCACGTCATTGAAGGCGACCGGCAGGTGCGCGGCGTCCAGCCCCCCGAGGGCCAGGTAGCGGCTGCGCCAGGTCAGCAGGCAGGCGGCGGTCACCGCGGAATATTCCTGGGCGACCACGGCGCGATCGCAATAGCCCGGGGCATCCGAAGGCAGGAAAGCGTGCGCGTGGTTGGCCAGGCCGCCCACGCCCACGAGGTCTCCCGCGTGCTGGACGAGACCGTTCGGATACAGGAGCTTGGCCCCGACCACGTCGACCCCGGCTTGCAGCGCGTGCGAGACCATCTCCTCCAGCCAACCGGGCTGCATGACTTCCGTATCGTTGTTGAGAAGGCAGACCAGTTCCCCGGCCGCCTGTTGCACCGCCATGTTGTTGATGGCGGCGTAGTTGAACGGGGCATCGTAGCGCAACAGGCGGATGGCGCCGGCTTCGTCCTGCGAGCGCATCCACGCCAATGCATCCGCATCGGTGCTCTGGTTGTCCACCAGCAGGATCTCGTAGCGGGGGTAGCGCGTGTGGCGGCGCACGCTGTCGATGCACAGCCGCGTGAGCGCCAGCGCATCGCGCGTCGGCACGATGATGCTGACCAGGGGCGGCTGCGACGGCAGCGGGTGGCGCACGCGCCAGCAGCCGGGGCGCACCGGCTCCACCGTGGCGGCCATGCCGCGCCGCGCGAGGTGGGCCGCGACGGCGGCCATGGCCCAGTCGTCCACGCCCTGCGCGTGCGCCGCGGCGCGATGCAGCAGCACCGACGGAATGTGCGGCACTTGCGGCTCGGGCGCCTGGCGCACCGCGTCCAGCACCCGCAGCACGGCGTCGTAGCAGCCGTACCTCGCATCGTCCGGGCCGAGTCCGCCCGCGCTCGCCAGCGCCTGCGCGCGCAGCACCACCGCCGCGCCGAGGAAGCGCGTGCTGCGGGCGTGGGCCCACGACCAGTCCGGCTTGAAGCGCGGATTGCAGCGCTGCTGCCGCGCATCCAGTTCGTCCTCGTCCGCATATAGCACGCGGGCATCCGGATGCCGCGCGGCCTCGCGCGCGAACCAGAACAGCGCATGCGCGGGAAGCTCGTCGCCCGCCCGCAGCAACAGGACCCACTGCTCGCCCTGCGCCGACGCCAGCGCCGCGTTGAAGTCCCGCAGCACGGCCGCATCGTCTGCCTCCAGCAGCGTCAGGGCATGGCGCTGGTGCAGCTGGGACTGCAACGATGCAACGCTTCGTTTCCGCGCGGGGCCGTCCGGGCCGGCCAGGAGGACATGGAAGAGGGGTGCTCCAGCCCAGCCGGCGACCTGTTGCCGGATGGCGCGCACGTCCTCTTCGCCCAGGGTGTCGAAGCGCCGGATCCAGTCCTGGTACGTGGGCGCCGCGGCATGCGCGCGCAGGCGCGTCGCCAGCGCGTAGGCGGCATCCAGGTCGGACAGGAAGCGGGACCAGGTGAGCCCCAGCCGCAGGCGCTTGGCGGCGGGCTGCTGCCAGAGCACCGGCAGCACCCGCTGCAGCATCCGCCAGCGGCGCTCCAGCGACCCCACCGGTCGGATGCGCATCGGCCCGAGTTCATGGACGGCGGCGTCGCCGACCTCCAGGCGCAGGCCACGGATGCCCGCGGGCAGCCAGACGAGGTCGTTGACCACGCCCTTGGCCGACGTGGGCACCGCGGCGTAGCCCGACGGCAAGCGCCCTTCCCCCGTGAAGTACAGCCGCGCGTCGTAGTCGCCGCCCTGGCGCCGCAGCGATCCCTGGAGCAGATGCCACCCGCCGGCAGCCGAGGCTGGCTCGACCGCGATGTGCACGCCTTCATTGACGGATGGTGTCTTCAAATGGCCGGGTTCCGGGTCGGATACTAAATGTTCGAAGCGTCCGCACGAGGGCGTCGCCTCGGGGGGGCCTGCTATATTTCCCTTATAGGACACGAAAGGTTTTCATGAAGATCAACGAAGCAGTTGCCAAGGCAATGCTCACCAACGAAAGGGCGTTCAAGGATATCTCGGAGGCGCAGGCGACCCGGGTGGTGAAGGCCGCCCTGGCCGAGATCGCCAAGGAGGTCGACGAGACGAACGAAGGCAAGGTGTCGGTTCCCGGCTTCGCTTCCTTCACCGTCAAGCAGGTCGAGCGCGACAAGGACGGCGAGAAGTCCACCCGCAAGCGCATCATGGCGCGCATGAAGGTGCGCAAGTCCGATGCGGACGAGACCGATGACGCGGTCGAGGAAGACGACGACGATTGATCCGCGGGCGGCGCAACGCCGCCCCGGGCAGCCCCTCAAGCTGCCGTCTTCACGCCCACGGCAGGGAAGAAACTCTCCAGCCAGATGCGGCCGAAATCCCCGTTCATGTGCTTGTTGTCCGCTTCGCTGTGGAGCTCGTTGGACTTCGCGTCGCCGATGTCCAGCCGCGTCGAGCCGGCGGAAAACTCCGGCTTGGTGAACCAGCTGTTGGCAAACGTCTGCCGGGGTTGCGCGACCAGCCGCACGTCGTCGCGGAACAGTTCGCTGCGCATCATGTCGTACACCGCTTCGTAAGGCAGGCTGCGCGACAGCTCCGGGCTCTTGCGGCCTTCGGCTTCCTGCGGATCGTGGCCGACGTACACCGGCTTGTCCGTCGCCTGCCGCACCATCGAGCACATGCGGAAGTTGAGCGCCTGCACCAGGGTGTCGCGGCAGATCTGGCGCTGCACCGCGGAGCTCAGTTGCGCCTGCATGACGGGGAGGCGGAAGCCGAGTCCGTACACCAGGAAGGCGTCGTAATCGGCCAGCACGACTTCGCTCTTGCCGCCGCTGGTATGGGCGATCGACCGGGCCAGGTTGTCGTTGGTCGGCACCAGCCGGTTGTTCTCCAGCCGCAATGCGCCCAGCGCGCTGGCGCGGGATGCGAAGAAGTCCATGGAAACGTTCTTCCGGGCGTCCGGCATCTTCTCCAGGCCCAGCTTCAGGCTCGCCACATGGCTGTTGCCCAGCACGCAGATTCTCACGTCGTCGACCTCATTTCGTCTTGGCAAAGGCGTTGAGGAGTTCCTCCTCGCACACCACCTCGTCGCGGGAAACAGGCGCCCTGCCGGCCGCCTGCCGGGCGGCCTGCCGCTCCAGGCGCTTGGCGATGCGTTCCGGCGTGTCCGGGCGGTCGGGACGGTTCGGCCGGTTCGGGCGATTCGCGCGGTCCGGGACCTCGGCGCCGATGCGGTTGGGACGGTTGGCCGGCTCGGGCCGGTTCGGGCGGTCGGCCCGGGCCGGCCGGTCCGGCCGGTCGGGGCGGTTCGGACGGCCCGCGCGGTTGGGGCGGTCCGGCCGCTCGGCCGCCACCTCGTCGAACGGGAACTTGGCCCCGAGGCAGGCGAAGAAGGAGCGCATGACGTGTTCGACGCCGGCGTGGTTGACGTTGCGCTGGTTCGCCTCGAAGAACGTTCCGCGGAACGGCGTCGCGCTGATCACCTCGTACGAGGGGAAGTAATCGGCGAAATCCAGCTGCCGCGCGACCATGCCGGCCACGGCGCGCAGCACCGACTTCGACTCCATCGTGGCGACCAGGACGTGGTTGCCGGACATGGTGGCCGTCAGGGGGACCGGGGACACCGTCAGCAGGAAGCTGATACCGGGGTTGAGTTCCTTGACGCGCTTCAGCGTGTCCACCAGCGTCTTGCGGATGGTGGGGAAGTCCTGGTTCACGAACTCGTGCTTCGCGGCATCGAAGTCGCCGGCCACCGTGCCGGGGCACATGGGGTATTCGTAGCCGTGCTGCTTGTTCACCCAGCTTTCCGTGAGGCCCAGCGTGAAGACGAAAACGCTGGATTCGGTCAGCGCGGCGCGGAACGCGTCGATGGCGGCCTGGCGGGACCGCACCATCTCGTCGCGCGATGCGAAGCCCTCGGGCTCGATGTTGGGACGGAAGGGATCGAAGAAGCGGCCGTCCTTCTCCCACACTTCGGCCGGAGGCTGCGCGGCGCCCGTGGCCCAGTCCACCCATTGCTTGAGCAGCGACACCGTGTAGATGTTGCCGGTGCGGGCCGAAAAGACGCCGTAGTTGAACTTCTTGGCGCTCTCTTCGCTGAGCCCGGCGGGTGTGGGCTCCGCCAGCATCCAGTTGAAGCCGTTGGCCGCCAGGGCGCGGCCGATGTGCTGGGCGAAGCAGGAGCCGAAGGTCGCGACCTGCATGCTGCGGCCGATCCTGAACTTCGGGTCCCACAGGCCCGCGATGTCGAACATGTTGCGTTTCGCAACAGCCGACGACCAGAAGAATTTCTCGTCGAGAGATGCGTACGGATGCATGGTGACGGCTCCTCGCCATTGACTACTGCTCGACAGCTTACCTCAGCCCGGACACCCTCTCCCACCCGGGCGGCCCCGGGGGCGGCCCTGCTATATTTCCCTTCACCCGAGCGGAAGGAAGCTGTATGAAGAGCCCGTTGACGTCGACGCCTGCAACGAGCCTGCTGTTCGTGGGTCGCAGCCACCTGACCTGCATCGAGGAAGCGTACAAGGCGGGCCAGGTCGACGCGGACGTGCGGTGCGCCTTCGTGTACCTGCACGAATACGCGAAGAAGGACGGCGGCCCGCCCGAACCCCTGCAGCGGGTCGTGGGCACCAAGGTCGTCGACAACTACGATGTCGACCGGATCCGCGCCATCGTCGCCGCGTCGAAGCCGGACGTCCTCTGCGTCTCGATCCACGGCAACGAACACTTCGCGGCGTCGGTCGTCGACCTCGGCATGTCGGTGGACGACATCCGCGCGAGGGTGGAGAACAAGGTCCGCAAGCTCAGTTTTCCGTGGCTCAAGTTCGTGGCCGGACTGCATTCGCGCGTGGTGCTCATCCCGCCGCCGCCGCCGGTCGAGTCGGACCACATCCGGGCCCATCCCGGCAAGATGCGGGAAAAGCTCGCCGGCCAGGGCGTGAGCGCGCCGCAGGTCCGCATCGCCGCCTGGAAGCACCAGCTGATGCTGCTGCGATCGGAGGCGGCCCAGGTCGGCATCGAGGTGCTCGATCTTCCCGCGGAGGTCTTCTCGGACACGGGCCTGCTGCGCCCGCAGTTCAGCTCCGACGACCCGAGCCACGGCAACGCGGCGTTCGGCGCGCTGGTGGTCTCGCAGGTCATGGCCAGACCCGGTCGTCCCGGCAAGCCTTCGGTCCCTGCCCCTTCCGCACCCGTGGCGGCCGCGGCGGCCGCGCCGCGCAAGCCGGATGCGGCCAGGAGCCATCCCTACAAGGGCCTGCCCGACGCCGCCTTCTGGCGCGAGTCGGTGGCCTCCGTTCCGGCGGCGAGCCTCGACCCCGTGCGCCAGGTCCCCTTCGGCATCGGCAAGACCGACAAGGTCGCGACCGCCGGAAGCTGCTTTGCCCAGCACATCTCCAAGCGGCTGCGCAAGGGCGGCTTCCATTTCCTGGTGACCGAGCAGGCGACCGGCGCCACGGAAGGCGACGCGCAAGCGCGCGGCTTCTACGACTTCTCGGCGCGCTACGGCAACGTCTATACCTCGCGCCAGCTGGTGCAGCTGTTCGACCGTGCCTTCGGCTACTTCACACCGGTCGAAGACCACTGGACGCTGGAAGGCGGCCGGGTCTGCGACCCGTTCCGCCCGCGCATCGAGCCCGAGGGCTTCGCCAGCGTGGAGGAGCTGCGCGCGGACCGCCAGCGGCACCTGCAGGCGGTGCGGAGGATGTTCGAGGAACTCGACGTGTTCGTGTTCACCCTCGGCCTCACGGAATGCTGGTACTCGAAGCTGGACGGGGCGGCGTATCCGATCGCCCCGGGCGTGAGCGGCGGCGAATTCGACGCGGCCCGGCATGCGTTCGTCAACCTGACGGTGGACGACATCACCCGGGACCTGCATGTTTTCATCGAGAAGCTGCGGCTGGTCAATCCCGGCGCGCGCATCATCCTGACCGTGTCGCCGGTGCCCCTGGCCGCGACCTATTCGGAGGAACACGTCCTCGTCGCCACGACCTACTCCAAGTCGGTGCTGCGCGTCGCCGCGGAGATGACCGAGCGCGCGCACCAGGGCGTGCTGTATTTCCCGTCCTACGAGATCATCACCGGCGCCTATTCGCGCGGGAACTACTTCGCCAAGGACCTGCGCAGCGTCACCGACGAGGGCGTCTCGCACGTGATGCAGGTGTTCATGAACCGGATGATCGCCGACGCGGCCCCGGCCGCGGGCGCGCCGGACCCCAACGCGATGCTGGACGAAATCGACGACCTGGCCGACGCAGTCTGCGACGAAGCGCTGCTCGCCCGGCGCTGATGGCCAAGGAGAAGCCCCCCATGCGATTCCCGTCGCTTCCCGCGGCAGCGAACCTGCTGCCCTCCCTGCTGGTGACGGCGGCGGCACTGCTGGCCTCGCAGCCGGCGCTGGCCCTGGGCCTGCCGCCCGTGCTGTCCGACGGCGTGGTGTTCCAGCGCGGCAAGCCGGTCCGCCTGTGGGGAACGGCCAAGCCGGGCGAGAAGGTGACGGCGGCGTGGGGCAGCCTCGGCGGGTCCGCGACCGCGGGCAGCACCGGCCACTGGCGCATCGACTTGCCGGCGGTGCAGCAGTCACCCGGCGACACGATCCTCGTCACCGGCTCCGCGGGGGAACAACTGCGCATCCGCAATCCGCTGCTCGGGCAGGTGTGGCTGTGCGGCGGCCAGTCCAACATGGCGATGCAGCTGCGGCGCACCGACCAGGCGAATGCCGCGACCCAGGCGCTTGCCGCGCCGGCGCGGGTGCGGCTGTTCCGTGCCCCGACCCCGGACATCCAGCGGAGCAACGAGGGCGCCTGGGTGGACGATTCGCCGGCATCGGCTTCGGGCTTTTCGGCGGTGTGCTACCTGACGGGCCGCATGCTGGCCACGCACGCGCAGGACGTCGTCGGGCTGATCGACACCTCCGTCGGCGCCACCGGCATCGAAGCGTGGGTGCCCGACACCGGCAAGTCGATCATCACGGCGGAAGGCCAGAACCGGCAGGCCAACCGGCATTCCATGGCCGGCGGAGGCGACGCTTTCGAGACGGTGGTGAAGCCGGTCGCGCCCTTCCACGTCAGGGGGATGCTGTGGTACCAGGGCGAGGGGGACTATCGCCGCAACCCCGGCCGCTATGCGGAATTGTTCGTGGGCGCCATGTCGCACTGGCGCAGGAACTTCGAGCAGCCGGACATGCCCATCGTCTACATGCAGCTGCCGGTCTTCGACCAGGCCAAATCGAAGGGCTGGGAAGAAGTTCGCAGCCAGCAGGCGAAGGCCGAGCGCATGTTGCCCGGCCTGCGGATGGCCGGCTCCAGCGGCATCGTGGCCACCGAGATCCATCCGACCGACAAGATGGAGGTCGCCCGGCGGCTCTTCGCCCGCGCTACAGCCGCAAGCCCCTGAGCCCGGCGGCCCCGCGCCGGCGGCCGCCGGCAGGGCGCGGGCGCTGGCGCGGCTCCGGAGACTGCGCGAGGCAGGCGGCAAAGTGCTTGTTCAGCAAGTCGACGGTGCTGTCCGAACTGCCCGCTTCGATGCCCTGCTTCGCCAGCAACTCGCGATAGGACGACACCCAGCCCGGATCGATCTGGTTGATGTACTGCTCGAACTCCCGCGTCGGCATCGCGCCCATGGACGGGTCGACGGGAAAGGCGACGCCGCATTCCTTGGCCAGCCAGGCGATGTCGTCCCGGTCGATCGCCCCGGCGCGGAACTGCACCGGCAAGTCGAACTTGCCCTTGAAGTGCGCGCCCATGGCTTCGACCATGGCCATCCTGGCCTGCTTCTGCATGCGGTTCTCCAGCGAGGGCACGCCCGACCGGTTGAACAGGTGCATCAGCTTCATCGTGGGCTCGGCGAGGCTTTCGTTCGAGCGCACTTCACTCTTCGGGTCGAAGGGGATGCCCCAGTGGTGGCAGAAGTCGGAGACCACCGAGCCGTCCCGCAGCGCCGGGCGCGAGAACTCCTTGACGGAGAAATTCTCGCGGCCGAAGATTTCGATGAACGGGACGAACTTGGCGCGGTAGTTGGCCCGGGTGAGCTCGTAACCGGCGAAGCCGCCCTTGATCCGCTGCTGCAGCGCGGACGAACTGAAGCCGACGGGATCGCGCACGTACGCGAACACCTTGATCTCGTCCACATGCCTGGCGAGGATCGCGTGCAGCTCGCGCAGCGACTTCGGCGTGAGGAACACCATGCCTTCGCCCGAGATCACGAACTTGTCGAACTCCTTCTGCGCCAGTTCCGCCTCCAGCTGGCCGCGGATGCGCTGCTTCAGCGCCTCGGTGTCCTCCGGCGAGCGCTCCGGGCGGGCGCGCCGGCCCTTGGCCTCCCGGTCGCCGAACGCCACCGACATCGGCCCCGAGTGGTTGGAGCTTCCCAGCGCCACGTACTTCACCCGGTCCCGCGACAGGCCGTCCAGGCTGCGCTGGATGGACGTCGTGCCCGTCTTGTGCATGCCGACATGCAGGATCAGCTGTCTCATCGTTCCTCTTCCAGTATCAGTTCGCCAGCTTCAGGGAAGCGTCGAGGATTTCCCTCGGCGTCCCGATCAGGATGAACGACTCCCCACGGACGGCTTCGTAGATGCCGTTGGCCGTCTGGATCGGGCTGAGCAGGCCCGTGCTGTACACGCGCGTTCCCATCAGCCACATGTCGCCGGTCCGGCTCATGTTTCCGAGCAGTTGCCGCCGGGTGACCCGGCGGTCCTCGTACTTGGCAGCGTCGTCGCTCGCCGAGCGACCGACCACGTTGTAGGTGTTCACGCGGCTCGGCGGCTGGTAGTAGCCGATGGCCACGCCCTTGCCGGGGTCGGTGCCGCTCGCCAGGATCACCAGCGACCCGTTGGAGGAGCCCTCCTCTTCGTCGTCGCCACCGCTGGGCCGGCCCGCCACCAGCTGGCCGCGGTCGTCGACGGTGAACACGGTCGAAGGCGCCCACACCGACTTGTCGCCCCGGATCGTCGCGTTCATCAGCAACTTGCTGAGCGACGTAGCCGTGGCGGGGTGCACGCCAGCCGGCATCTCGACGGAGATGTCGGCCACCGCTTCGGCGGGCTTGTACGCCGCGGTCTTGCTGTGGAACTGGAGGATCGCCTTGGGCTTTCTCGCGTACCGGAACTCGTATTCGAAGCGGAACGCGGGAATCTTGACCCGCACGCCGTCCGATGCATTGCTGTACCGGCCCACGAAGTCGAACTCGCTGGTGATCTCGTCGGCCTGCTTGCCCGGCAGCGCCGACTCGTCGATGCCGTCGACATCGGACTTGCCGCCGTCCCCCGTATAGGGATCGGCGGCGAGGTTCTCCCATTCGATGAAGTCGAACTGGCGATCCCCGTGCCAAAGCGACAGCGGGCGCCGCGGCAGGACGATCTCGTTGCCGCGCAGCTGGACTTCGACGTGCGTTCCGGAGCGGTCGGTGAAGCCCGCCTGCGTCGGGTTGTACTTGCGGCCATGCAGCTCGTCGCGGATGGTCACCTGTCCGCCGCGTCCGTAGCGGCCCGCCGCGGCGCCGATGACGTCGCCGATGCCCGGGAGCACCAGCTTGTTGATGTAGCCGCCGCCCTTGTCGGAAATGCCGAGGATGGCGCCGGCAGAAGTGATCTGGTGGGTGGTGACGTCGGCGGCCTGCAGCGGCCCCTCGACGACGATCGAGAACGGCGCCGCGCCCGCCAGCAGCGGGACGGCGAGCGCCAGGACGGAAACACAGGACAAGCAGAATCTGCGCATGGGGGCCTTGGTTGCCGTCAATGGATCATCGCCTGGTACTCCTCGAGCTTCTTCTTGATGGCGGCACCGTTCGGCCGCAGCGCGGCTGCCGCCGTCATCAAGGCAAGCGCCTTGGCCAGGTCCTTCTTCTCGATGCGGATCGCCTCGTCGCGCAGGGCATTGGCGACGCGGGGATCGGTACATGCCAGCGGCTCGCCGGCAGCACCGCCGCCGCCGCCGCCACCGCCGCCCGCACCTCCGGCCGCGCCATGCGCACCCCCGCCCGCAGCGGCAGCCGCCTGCCTGGCGGCCGCGCCCGGCCGCAGCGGCCGGTGGCCGCCGGCCGCAGGGGCCGCACCCTCGGGGCCCTTGCGCACTTCACCATGCGTCGCCATGAACTTGATGATCGAGTCGATCACGGTGCCGTAGATGTCGCGGATGGCAGGCAGTTCGCGCACGATCTTCTTGCCCGTGGGGTCGAAGATGGTCATCGGCGTCTTGCGCAGGTAGCGCGAATTCAGCTGGTCGATGGCCGGCCGGCACAGCACCTCGAGGTGCCTGAGCACCTTGTCGTCGAGCAGGATCTCGGTTTCGTGCTCGGGGTCGGCGTAGATCAGCGCGTCGGAGATGCGCGCCGAGAACGTGTTCGGGCCGGCCGGGCAATGCTGGACATAGCGCTGGTTGACCAGGCGCAGCAGTTCCGACTCCTCGACGTCGAGCGAGCGGTTCACCTTGGCGTCCGGCATGGCCGGCACCTTGGCGGGATTGAGGCCCAGGGCCTCCAGCATCGCCTTCTCCAGGCCCCGCTCGCGCTCGCTGTCGTAGTGGAAGACGTGGATGTCCTCGAAGGTGCGGGCGTAGGCCGCGACCACCTCGAACTGCTGGATCTTCTCGCGCTTCAACCCGTACTCGCGGAAGGTCTGGCCGCCCAGGTGGCGCTTGATCAGCTGCTGGTAGGCGGAATAGACCACGTCGTACACGTCACGCACGTACACGATGATCGCCACCCGCAAGCCGGCGCTGGCGGCCTGCGCCTTCAGGTCCCGCAGGTTTTCCTCGGACAGGCTCTGGAAGGCCTCGGAAGACAGGAAGATCTTGCGCGACGGCGACTTCGCGAGTTCGGCCAGGAAAGGCGCGGCCTCGCCGGCCACCACGGCGTCGATCAGCTTCTTGCCGTTGCCGCTGGTGATGGCGTACGTGTCCAGCTTGCCGCGGCCGAAGGTCGGATAGTCCACCCCCAGCCCGCGCAGCACCTCGGCCTGGTGGTTCAGCCAGACCTGCAGGGCGGAAGACCCCGTCTTGCCGCAGCCGATATGGAGGTACAGGGTTTTTTCGTTCGACATGTTGGTTCGCTTGGTTGCTTGTTCGGCGACCCATCGCCTCACACCGCCCAGGCGCTCAGGGATGTTGCCAAGGCGAGTTTTCAAGATCACGTACCTCGTTGACGACGCGGGCGCGCAGGACGTCGCCGGACTTGACGGCGAATCCTTCGGGCAGATCGAAGTTGAAGGCGCAGGCCTGGTTGAAACGCTGCATCAGGTCCGGGCGCGGCTTGTTCGCGACCACGGAGGCGACCTTGTCGCCGTTGACGAACAGGTCCACCGAGGCCGGCGCCTTGCTGTGCAGGAAGCGGGCCCAGCCATAGATCTTGCGATTGGCGACGCCGCCCAGGCGGCCCTGCGCCTTGGTGATGCGCGAGGCATCCAGGTAGTGCTCCGGATTCGGCTCGATGAAGGCCTGGGCCGCGTCCAGCCGCTGCTCGCCCGGCTCCACGCGGCAGAAGCGCGCGAGTTCCCGCACGAAGTGGCCGGGATCGGCCATCGCCTTCTCGTAGGAAACCAGCATCGCATGCACCCGGCGGGCCCGCAGGAACTCGATGGTCTTCGCGTACTGCTGCAGGGCCTTTTCCATGCCGGGCAACAGGTCCGACAGCATGGAGATCGCATTGCGCTGCGCGATGCTCATGGCGTCCTTGTAGACGAAGACATAGCGCGGCGCATCGAGCACCTTGTGCACGTCGTCGAGGTGGTCGATCGACCACGGCCGCTTCCAGCCCCAGACCTCGTGCTTGCCGGAATATTCCGCGGCCACGGCCTTCACGCCGGCGAAGTCCTTCTGCTCGAACAGGGGGGACAGGCGCATGTCCTCGAAGACGGGCGCGGCGGCCCGGTCCCCCATGAACACGCCCAGGTGCATCAGGCTGCCGGCGACCATCGAGGTGCCGCCCCGCGCCGCACCGACCACCACGACCGCCTTCGAACTACTGTCTGCGGGCGAGCCGGTGACGGCAATGCCCTTATTGGTCAGCGGATCGCTCATTCTGGTCCCACTCAATGGAGAAGTCTTCCTTCTGGTATGTCAGGTTTCGATTGTAGTAGCGGTCACTTTTCAGGGTGTCGCCCCACTTGTCCATCATGAAGCGCACTTCGCCCTGGAAGCGCGTCACCTTTTCCGGCGTGTCTTCGAGGCCGCGGCTGATCGATTCGTGGTGGTAGAGCTCGGCATACGGCGTCCACAGGTTGCGGTAGCCCGCGGCCTGCACCCGCAGGCAGAAGTCGACGTCGTTGAACGCGATCGCGAGGTTGTCCTCGTCGAGGCCGCCGACTTCGCGGTAGACCTCCCGGCGCACGATGAGGCAGGCGCCGGTGACGGCCGACAGGCTCTGCACCAGCTTCAGCCGGCCGAAATAGCCGGCGCTGTGGCGCGGCGCCGTCTTGTGGCTGTGGCCGGCGACGCCGCCGAGGCCCAGGATGACGCCGCCGTGCTGGATCGTGTCGTTGGTGTAGTAAAGCTTGGCGCCGACGCAGCCGATCTCCGGCCTGCAGGCGTGGCTGACCATCTCCGTCAGCCAGTCCGCGCTCACCACCTCGACGTCGTTGTTCACCAGGCCCAGGATGTCGCCACGCGCATGGCGCTCGGCAAAGTTGTTGATCGCCGAATAGTTGAAGGGGTGGTCGTAGCGCAGCACGCGCACGCGCTGGTCCTCGCGCTGGATCTGCTCGAAGAACTCCAGCGTCTCGGCTTCGACGCTGCCGTTGTCGACGATCAGGATCTCGTAGTTCGGGTACGTCGTCTTCTTCAGGATGCTTCGCACCGCCACTTCGGTAAGGGCGCGGCGGTCGCGCGTGGGGATGATCAGGCTGGCCAGCGGCGGCGGCGACGGCAGCGGCCAGCGCAGCCGGTAGGTGTTGGGCAGCGCGGCCGGCTCGATGCCGATGTCGGCCTTGCCGAGGCTGGTGAAGTGGTCGCGCAGGGCGCGGATGCCGGCCTGCGTCGTGTAGCTCTTCTCCTCCGGGTTCTGCGCCGTGGAGCCAGCCACCGTGCGCCAGTGGTACAGCACGCGCGGCACATGCACGACGTCCGTGTCCTTCAGGTGCGGCAGGCAGCGCAGCAGCAGGTCCTGGTCCTGGCTGCCTTCCACGCCGGCGCGGAAGCCGCCGATCTTCTCCAGCAGGCTGCGCCGGTACACGCCCAGGTGCGATACGTAGTTCTGCGCATAGAACAGGTCCGGGTTCCAGCCGCTCTTGAAGTGCGGATCGACGCGGTCGCCGTTCTCGTCGAGCTTGTCCTCGTCGCTGTAGAGAACCTGCACGGCGGGATGGCGGTGGATGGCGTCGGCCATGAACAGCAGCGCGTGTTCCGCCAGCTTGTCGTCGTGGTCCAGTAGCGCGACGAAATCGCCGGTGGCGAGTTCCAGCGCCGAATTGGACGCCCGCGAGATGTGGCCGTTCTCGGTGCGATAGCACACCTTGATGCGCGGGTCGCGGGCTTCGTACTCGCGCAGGATCTCGCGCACGTGCGGCTGCGTCGAGGCGTCGTCGGCGATGCAGAGTTCCCAATGCTCGTAGCTCTGGGCGAGCACCGATTCGATGCAGGCGCGCAGATGTCCCACCGCCGGGTTGTAGGTGGGGACGACCACCGAGAACTTCGGCTTCGGGTCGATCTCCTGCAGCATGTACTTCAGGGCGACCGCGTCGGGCAGGCCGGGCAGCTCGATCTTCTCGACCCACTCGCCATAGCTCATCGCGGATTCGCCCTGCGACGTGAAGGTGGCGCCGTAGCGCTCCCACAGCAGGTCCTCCAGCGGCTTTTCCAGCGCCTTCGATTGCGCCTTGAGGCGGGCCACGATGTCGCGCCGCGGGCTGCCCCGGAACTCGTCGTCGTGGTTCTCCAGCCGCTTGAGCATGCGATCGCGCGCGAACCAGCGCCAGACCGGCGCGAAGTTCAGTTGCGCGACCGAGAACCGCGCCTTGCGCTCCATCGGGTCGAAGCGGATCTGCGCCGGGACCGGATCGAAGCGCATCAGCCTCTTGGCCACCACGCCGGAGCGGAACGGCAACAAGGCCGTTGCGGTCTCGGAAAAACCGGAGCCGTAGTCCATGTAGAACTTGGCGGCGCCCGCGTTCACCTCGGAATGGATCAGGACTTCCGCCATGTACCAGCCCGGACGCAGTTGCTGGATGCCGCCCACGCTGAAATGCGGGTCGCCGTTGGTGGCCATCCACGCGTAGTCGGCGTCCAGGGGAACAACCCCGCCCAAGGGGACGAGGCGGCCCGCGTTGCCGCCGCGGCCGCCGAGCCGCTCGTAGACATCCGCGTGGGCCGATGAAATGGCGGGCGCCTTCGCGAGGGCCTTCATGCTGCACCCGGGCAGCTCGAAATCCATCGGCGTGTCGCAGGGCCGCAACCGTACCGCCATGCAATCGTCCGGCACGAACACCGGAACGCTCAGCGAACCCTGGTGACCCGCCGGCACCTCGATGTCGATGGTCTCGCGGCCGCTGGCCCCCACGTCGAAGGTGAGGCGCATGGTGCCGGATCCGGACATGCGCACCGGCAATTCCAGCGTGTGCCACCCCTTCAGGCCGCTCCACGCGCGCCCTGGCTCCAGCAGGAATTCCGGCTCGCTGCCCTCGGCCCGCCACCCCTGCTTCGTGCGTGAAAGCTGCGCCACCGGGATGAGGTCCACGCCGCGCGGCGCTCCCGCCCGCCAGGCCAGGTCCTTCAACGCCCGCAGCGGCTTGCCCACCGTGCCCGCCACCGACGCGCGCTGGCGCGCGGCGCGATGACCGAGCATCGCGCCCTGCGCCTGCAGGCGCCGCATCGCCGCGGTGAGGTTCTCGATGTGGACGTCCTTGTCGTGCACGGCCTGGCGCAGGCCCTGGTTTTCGCCCTGCAAGCGGGTGGCCTCCTCCGCGGCCGCGCCAAGCTGCGCCGTGGCCTCGCCGAACTGCGCCGTGACTTCGCCGAGCTGGCGGCGCACGTCGGCGAGTTCGCTGTTGGCCCGGCCGATCTCTCCGGACGCCTCCGCCAGTCTCGCGTCCTGTTCGGCGATCCGGCCGTCGCGCAATGCGACGGTGGCCTCGAGGTTGCCGATGTGCACGTCCTTGTCGTGGACCTGCTTGCGAAGCTGCTCGGCATCCGCCTCCACCGCGGCCAGGGTGTGCGTCAGTTCCTCGAAGCTCACCTTGCCGGCGCCCAGGGCGGCTTCGATGTTGCCGATGTGCACGTCCTTGTCGTGCACCTGGCGGGCCAGGCGGGCGACCTCCGCCTCGCTGGCCGCGAGGCGGTGGACCGCCTGGGCGTTCTGCGCGTTGATGGCCTCGATGTTGCCGATGTGCACGTCCTTGTCGTGCACCCGCCGGCGCAGGTCGGCGATCTCGCGCTCCTGGCGGCCGACGTATTCGAAGGCCTGGGTCAGTCCCGCCACCTCGGCGGCCACGTGCTCCAGCGAGGCGGCGGCCGCGTCCAGGTCCGTGCGCTGCAGCGCGACGTCGCTCAGCACCTTGAAGAGTTCGCGGACATGCGAAGGGACCAGGGGGTCCACCAGGCTGTCCTCCGGCTGGAAGACCGCGTGGCGCAGCCCTTCCTCGAGGAACTCCTCGGCGAACGCCGACGCTGCCGCCGCGTCGACGACCAGCCCCAGGCCTTCCGCCATGCGGCGGATCTGCACCTGCGGCGCCTCCATCAGGCTGTCGTAGTCCACGACGACGCGCGGCTTGCCGCGCGTTCCCGTCACGCTGGCCATCATGTGCTCGAGCCAGAGGTAGTAGCACTTCTCGCGCGGCAGGCGGTCCCTCTTCTCCAGGGAGCGGGCGACGCTGAGCGGATTGCGCAGGGCGATGACGTACGCGTCGTCGAGCCCGAGGTGCGCGAACACCTGCTGCCAGAACGGCAGCAGGCGGCAGACCCGCGGATCCTTGAAGCCGAACGGGCCGGCTTGCTGCAGGCGGCTGCGCAGCACCGCGATGGCGCGCAGCCGCAAGTCCGCGTACTTGTCGGACAGCAGCTCCGTCACCGGAATCGGCGCCAATGCCTGCCAGTCGTTGTCCAGCGCCTTGAGGAGGTCGATGTTGATCGCGTTGATCTCGACGTCCTCGAAGAAACCCTTCTCGTTGTTGCCGGCCGCCGGCGGCATCAGGTGGTCGCCCAGCTGGACGCCCATGGTCTCCAGCGCGCGGGTGATGGCGCTGGTGCCGCTGCGGTGCATGCCGAGGACGACCACCACCTTCTTGTTCCCCGTATTCATCCCGATGTCTTCCTGTATTCCTTCAGCGCGTCCTTCACGTCGTCGAACCAGTGCGCGCGGCCTTCGTGGATCCAGATGCCGGCCTGGCAGAACTGGCGCAAGGTGCCTTCCGAGTGGGACACCATGATGATGCTGGCGTGGTCCGCGAGGTTCTTGAACGCCGCGCGGGCCTTGGCCTTGAACGCGGCGTCGCCGGTCGCGGTGACCTCGTCCGAGATGTAGATGTCGAAGTCGAAGGCCAGCGACAGCGCGAACTGCAGGCGCGACCGCATGCCCGACGAATAGCTGCGCACCGGCTCGTCGAAGGCCTCCCCGATCTGGGCGAAGTCCTGGATCTGCTTCAGGCGCTCGGGAATGTCGTCCTCGTGGCCATGCACGCGGCACAGGAACTTCGCGCTCTGCCGGCCCGTGAGGGAGCCCTGCAACCCGCCCCCGTAGCCCATGGGCCAGGAGACGCGGCAGCGGCGCTCGGCCTTGCCGCGGGTGGGCATGTCGACCCCGCCGATGATGCGCAGCAGGGTGGACTTGCCGGCGCCGTTGGCGCCGACCAGGCCGACGCTCAGCTTGGTGGGGATGACCAGGTTCACGCCCTTCAGGACCCACTTGCCCGGCCCGTGCTCCGTCTGGTAGCGCTTGTAGACGTCGTCGACGATGATCATTTCGTCACCAGCTTGCGGGCGAAGGTGCGGTGCAGCGCGAGGCCGAGGAACAGCAGCACGATGGCGAAGCCGTAGATGTAGCTGACGTCCGTCTCGGGGGCGCCGTGGTAGTGCTCCGCGAAGCTCTTGCGGGCGGCCTCGACCCCGTGGGCCAGCGGATTCAGCATGACCCATTCCCGGTAGGGCGGCGGCACGCTCGCGATGGGAAAGATCACGCCCGAGACGAAGTACAGCGGCGTCATGATGAAGCCGACGACCTTGCCCACCTCGGGCAGCAGTTCGATCACGGTCGACATGGTCAGCGCGAAACCCATCCCCAGCAGCCACATCCCGAAGAAAACCGCCATCACGGCCAGGGGATCGTCGGGGACGGCATCCACTCCGAAGAAGACCGCGGCCGAGACCACCGTGCCGGTCACGACGACCATCAGCACGCCCTCCAGCAGCACCCGGGTCAGCACCGTGTCGACGGGCTTGACCTGCCGGTAGGTGAACAGGGCCTGGTTGGCGTGCACCGCGTTCATGCTCTGCGACGCGGTGCGGCGGAACGCCAGGAAGCTCAGCAGCCCGATCATGATCCACGCGGCGGTCTCGAAGCCGCCGATGTGGCGCACCCGGATCACGGTGAAGATCACCATCAGGTAGGCGATGTGGAACATGGGTTCGGCCAGCAGCCAGAACCAGGCACCCCGCGAGGAGAACAGCCGCGTCAGCGACTCCCGCAGCAGCAGGGCCTTCCACACCGAGCGGGTGACTTCGAAGGACGTGCGCGGCGTCACGCCGATCTGCTTGCCGATCGGCACCTTGCGCGCCGCGGCCACCGCCGCCGCCTTGTCGCCGCCCCCGCCCGGTGGGGGCGGCGGCGGCGGCGGAGGCGGCGGCGGTTTCGGGGGGCGCGGCGGGCGGGGCGGCTTGGGCGGGCGCGGCGGCCTCGGCGGCCTCGGCGCTTCCGGCCCCGGCCCAGGCTCCGGCGCAGGCCCCGGCGCAGGTCCCGGCGCAGGCTCCGGCGGTCCCGGGAGCGCGGTGGCCTCGGTCGTCACAGCCCCAGCACCACCTTGGCCGCCACCGCGATCTGGAACAGGATCTGGCTCCAGTCCTTCAGGATCTGGCGCGACTTGGTATCGATCTTCGGCAGCACCAGGATCTCGTCGCCCATGCGCAGCCGGGCGTCGTCGGCGTTCCTGCCGGTGATCTGCGAGAAGGTGCCGTCCCGGTGGGCGACCACCACGCGCGCCTGCTCCGCGTTCTGCGTGTAGCCGCCGGCCTGGCGGATGTAGCCGTCCACGGCCAGCGACGGTTCGAATGCAACGGCATTGGGGAACAGCACCTCGCCGCTCACCAGCACCAGGCCGTCGAGCGTCGGCACCCGGATGACGTCGCCGCTTTCCAGCAGCAGCGCGTCGCGCGTCGCGCCGCGGCCGATCACGACCTGGCCGCTGGGCTCCACGTTCTTGGCCCGCTCCACCCACTGCAGCAGCAGCTCGGCTTCTTCCTTGCGCAGGCGCGCCTCGTCGCTGGTGCCGGAGCGCGCCGTCAGGGCCGCGGCTTCCAGGGTCTTGAGCGAGGCCGCGAGCAGCAGCTTCTGGCGGTCCTTCACGCTGCCGCGGAACAGCTGGATGCTGCCCAGGTCCGAGCGCTCGGAGAACTGCAGCTGCGACAGCAGCTGGCCCATCCGCGCGCCGTACGGCAGCACGTATTCCTGCGGGCTGAGGTGCTCGCCCTCGACGCGCACGGTGATGGTGCCCGGCTTCTTGTCGGCGGTGAATTCGAGCTCGTCACCGTCGCGCAGCACCACCTTCCCGGCTTCCGCCATCTGGTAGTACTCGACGTTCTTGACCGAGCCGGTGTTGCGGACCACGCGCACGTGGGTCGCGGAAGGCAGGGGCTTGGCGATCGCCGCCAGGTCGGCGACGGTCTGCTCGGTTCCGCTGAACTCGATGCGCTTGGTGGTCTCCGCCAGGCCGCGCACCAGCACGGTCTTCTGGCGCGGCTGGACGAAGATGACGTCGCCGTCGGCCAGCTGGATCAGCGGCATGACGCCGCGCAGCAGGAAGTCGTACAGGTTGATGTTGGCGCGCACGGTGGCGCCGCGCTTGACTTGCACCGACAGGAAGGAGCCGCGGTCGACGTCGATGCCGCCCGCCTGGTCCAGGAAGTGCAGCAGGCTGTCCATGCTGGTTCCGCTGTACAGGCCGGGACGCAGCACGTTGCCGCCCACGAAGATGCGCACCGGCTGCGCGGCCGCGAGGCTGGCGTAGGCGTTGACGTTGGAGCGGAACACGCGGCCGACCGCCGCGGACACCAGTTCCTGCAGGTTCTGGTTGCGCACGCCGACCACCTTGATCGGCCCCACGTTCGGGATGAAGATGTTGCCCTGAGGATCCACCGGCATCACGGCGTCGAAGTTGTAGGCGCCCCAAAGGCGCACCTGCACCTGGTCACCGATGGCGACCACGTAGTCCGGATTGAACTGGGTCGCCCCCGCGCGCGCGAAGGTGCCGGTGAACAGGTTCGCGCCGAAGACGTCGGTGCGCAGCACCGTGGCGGGGACCCCAGGCACGGTCGGATTCAGGAAGGTCTGCGTGGGCGCCAGCGGCGCGGTGGCCGCAGGCGTGGGAACCAGGGCCGTGCCCGCCCCCGGCGCGGGCGTGGTCATCGCCCGGAACACCGACTCCGCCCCGCCGGCCGAGGACGGCTGGGCCGGACTGGTGGTCGTGGTGGTGGTGGTGGTCGGCGGCACCGTGGTGGTCTGCGCGCTCGCGGTCCACGCGCAGAGCGAGAGGAGCACGCCGGCGAAAAGCGGCCAGAATTTTTGACTCGTCATGACTTAATCCTTGTGGTCCCGAACGATCGCCACCAGCAGGTTGGCCACGCCGGCGAACAACAGCACCAGCAGCAGCAGCAGCGCCGTGTTGTAGATGCGGCGGGGCTCCAGCGGGTATTCGGGCTTGGTCGGGGTCTGGATCACCGAGACCTGCTTGACGGTGCGGGTCGCCTCGACCCGCCCCGATTCCAGCGCCGTGAGCGACGTCTTGTACATGTCCTGCACGAACGTGGCTTCCATTTCCAGCCGCTGGAATTCCTCGACGGTGCGGTTCAGGGCCCGGCCGCTCGGCGCGGTGAGCCTCGACTTCTCCTGCTCGACCTGGCGGTTCAAGGCCTCGATCTGCTGGTTCAGCTGGACGATGTTGGGGTGGTTGGCGACCAGGTAGGACTGGAGCGCGCGCCGCTGCGTCTCGAGCTCGGAGCGCTGGGCCTCCAGCCGCGCGACGACGCCCGAGATCGACGTGGCGGTTTCCTGCGGCGACACCAGTCCCTTGCGGTTCTGGAATTCCAGCACCGCCTGCCGCGCGCGCAGCGCGCGCTGGCTGACGTTGGTCACCTGCTGCTCCAGGAAGGTCACCTGGCGCTGGGCCAGTTCCTGCGCGATGCGGTTCATGAAGCGCTCACCCTCGCTGACCAGGGCCTGCGCGATCGCATGGGCCTTGTCGGACTCGTAGGCCTGCGCCTTGATCACCACGACACCGGTGTATTCGTCCATCTCGACGCTGACACGGGACAGGTAATGCTGGTGGAAGCGCTCCTGGGCGCCGTTGCCGGACCACAGGCGGGACACGATGTCGCGCCGGTTGTCGCTGTAATGCTGCCGCAGGCCCAGCTGCTGGTCGAGCTTCTTGCTCATGTCCATCGACAACAGGTAGTCCCGCAGCAGCAGCTGGTCCGCCTTGTTGGGTGTGGTGCCACCGAGCAGGGACGACATGTCGAACGTGGGGGTGCCCGCCAGCTCGCTCTTCTGCACGATCACGTGCGCCTCCGACACGAAGCGGTCGGACGCGAAGAACAGCCAGTACGGCGCCCCGATCGCGATGGCCAGCACCGCCGCGGCCACGATCGGCCGCCGCTTGATGGCCGGCCACCACCCGAACTTCTCTTTCGTCACCGGTTTCACCACGCGCTTCTTGGGATCGGCGGGTTGCCCCGCCTGCTCGGTCCCTGGCGCCGTCACTGTGTCCATGTCCCACCTCGAATCATTTGTTGTCTTGTGGGCCGCGCCAGCGCCGCCGCAAGACGCGTGCGGCGGCAGGATGGTCCGCGAGCGCCCGGCCAGCGGATCAACTGAAGACCTCGGCCTCCCGCAAACTGGCCCCGGCCGTGTCCTTGGAAGAGAGCACGGGCGCCTGGATGCCGTGGGCGGCCAGCGGCCAATCGATGCCGATCGCCGGGTCGTTCCAGGCGATGCAGCGTTCGTGCTCCGGGGCGTAGTATTCCGTGGTCTTGTAAAGAAAGTCGGCGGACTCGCTCAGCACGACGAAGCCGTGGGCAAAACCCGCGGGCACCCACAGCTGGTGCTGGTTCTGCTCCGACAGTTCCGCGCCGACCCAGCGACCGAAGGTCGGCGAGGAGCGGCGCACGTCCACCGCCACGTCGAACACGCTGCCGCGCACCACCCGCACCAGCTTGCCCTGGGGCTGCCGGATCTGGTAATGCAGCCCGCGCAGCACGCCGCGCGCGGAGCGCGAATGGTTGTCCTGCACGAACTGCACGTCCACGCCGGTCGCCTCCCGGAAGGCGCGCTGGTTGAAGCTCTCGAGGAAGAAGCCGCGGGCGTCGCCGAAGACCTTCGGCTCCAGCAGCACGACCTCCGGGATGGCCAGGCGGGTCGCCTTCACAGCGACCCCTTCGGCTCGCGCAGGATGCGCGTGAGGTACTTGCCGTAGCCGTTCTTGCGCAAGGGCTCCGCCAGGCGTTCGAGCTGGGCGTCGTCGATGAAGCCGGCGCGCCACGCGATCTCCTCGGGGCAGGCGATCTTCAGGCCCTGCCGGTGCTCCAGCGTGGCGATGAACTGGCCGGCCTCCAGCAGGCTCTCGTGGGTGCCGGTGTCCAGCCAGGCGTAGCCGCGCTGCATGATCTGCACCGACAGCTGCCCGCGGTCCAGGTAGGCCTGGTTCACCGCCGTGATCTCCAGCTCGCCGCGCGCGCTGGGCTTGACCGACTTGGCGATGCCCACCACGTCGGCGTCGTAGAAGTACAGGCCGGTGACGGCGTAGTTGCTCTTCGGCTGCGCCGGCTTTTCCTCGATGCTGCTGGCCCGGCCCTGCGCGTCGAAGTCCACCACGCCATAGCGCTCCGGGTCCTGCACGTGATAGGCGAAGACGGATGCGCCGGCATCCTTGGCGTCCGCGGCGCCCAGCAGCGAGGCCAGGTCGTGCCCGTAGAAGATGTTGTCGCCCAGCACCAGCGCGCTGGGGGAATTGCCGACGAACTGCTCGCCGATGATGAAGGCCTGCGCCAGGCCGTCCGGGCTGGGCTGCACCGCGTACTGCAGGTTCAGGCCCCACTGGCTGCCGTCGCCGAGCAGCTGGCGAAAGCGCGGGGTGTCCTCCGGCGTGCTGATCACCAGGATGTCGCGCATGCCCGCCAGCATCAGGGTGCTGAGCGGGTAATAGATCATCGGCTTGTCGTACACCGGCAGCAGTTGCTTGCTCACGGCCAGGGTGGCGGGGTGCAGCCGGGTGCCGGCGCCTCCCGCGAGGATGATGCCTTTGCGTCGGGTCATAGGGGTCAGAGGGTTTCTTCCAGCATGCGCGCCACACCCTGCTCCCAGGGCGGGAGGGTCAGGTCGAAGGCGGCCCGGAAGCGCGCCGTGCTCAACCGCGAATTATGCGGTCGCCGCGCGGGTGTCGGAAAGGCACTGGTCGCGACCGCTTCCACCTGGTCCGGGCCGGCCTTGAGGAGTTCGCCGCGCTGCCGGGCTTTCGCCACCACGAAGCGGGCATAGCCGTTCCAGGTGGTTTCGCCGGCCGCGGCGACATGGTAGATGCCGGCCTTGGCCCGGTCCGCCAGCAGGGCGGGCAGGGCGTGGGCCGTGAGGTCGGCCAGCAGGTCGGCGCCGGTCGGGGCCCCCACCTGGTCGTCGATGACCGTCAGGCGCTCCCGCTCGCGGGCCAGCCGCAGCATGGTCTTGGCGAAATTGCCGCCGCGGGCGCCGTAGACCCAGCTGGTTCGCAGCACCAGGTGCAGCGGCTGGGCCGCGGCGATGGCCTGCTCGCCTTCCAGCTTGGTGCGGCCGTAGACCGACAGGGGGCCGGTGGGGTCGTCCTCGCGCCAGGGGCGGGTGCCGCTGCCGTCGAACACGTAGTCCGTGGAATAGTGCACGACCGCCGCGCCCACCGCCCGCGCGGCCTCGGCGATGGCGCCCGGCGCCAGGGCGTTGACGGTGCGGGCCAGCTCGGGCTCGCTCTCGGCCTTGTCGACGGCGGTGTAGGCCGCGGCAATGACCACCGCGTCCGGGCGCACCGCGCGCACCGTGCGGGCCACCGCCGCGGGGTCGCGGAAGTCGCCGTCCAGGCCGCCCTCCGCGGCCGAGCCCAGCGCCACCACCTCGCCCAGCGGGGCGAGGCTGCGCTGCAGCTCCCAGCCAACCTGGCCATTGCGGCCGAACAGCAGGATCTTCACGAATCCCCTCAGGCGGCCTGCGCGTACTGGGTCGCGATCCACTCGCGATAGGCGCCGCTTTGCACGCGCTGGACCCAGTCGCCATGGGAGAGGTACCACTGCACCGTCTTGCGGATTCCCGTTTCGAAGGTTTCCTGCGGTTTCCAGCCGAGCTCGCGCTCGATCTTGCGCGCGTCGATGGCGTACCGGCGGTCGTGGCCCGGCCGGTCCTTCACGTAGGTGATCTGCTCGCGGTAGCTGGCGCCGTCGGCGCGCGGCTGCAGCTGGTCGAGCAAGGCGCAGATCGTCTGCACGATCTCGATGTTCGGCTTCTCGTTCCAGCCGCCCACGTTGTAGACCTCGCCCACCCGGCCTGCCTCCAGCACCCGCCGGATCGCGCTGCAATGGTCGCCCACGTAGAGCCAGTCGCGGATCTGCTGGCCGTCGCCGTACACCGGCAGCGGCTTGCCGGCCAGTGCGTTGACGATCATCAGCGGGATCAGCTTCTCGGGGAAGTGATACGGGCCGTAATTGTTCGAGCAGTTGGTGGTGAGCACCG
This sequence comes from Ramlibacter sp., assembly GCA_021323335.1. Taxonomy (GTDB): domain Bacteria; phylum Pseudomonadota; class Gammaproteobacteria; order Burkholderiales; family Burkholderiaceae_C; genus Ramlibacter. The sequence continues at coordinate 21,760 of JAJTCN010000013.1, read as the reverse complement.
GCAGCCCGTAAGTGTGGTGGTAGGCCCGCACCAGGTGGTCGCTGGCCGCCTTGCTGGCGGAGTACGGGCTGTTCGGCTCGTACTTGTTCTGCTCGGTGAAGGCCGGGTCGGCCGCGGACAGGGAGCCGTACACCTCGTCGGTGGAGACGTGCAGGAAGCGGAAGTCCTCCTTCGCGCTGCCCTGCAGCCCGGCCCAATAGGCGCGCACTTCCTCCAGCAGGCGGAAGGTGCCGACCACGTTGGTCTCGATGAAGGTGCCCGGGGCATGGATGGACCGGTCCACGTGCGATTCGGCGGCGAAATTCACCACCGCCCGCGGCTGGTGCCGCGCCAGCAGTTCACCCACCAGCTTCTGGTCCCCGATGTCGCCCTGGACGAAGACGTGCCGCGCGTCGCCTTCCAGCGAGCGCAGGTTTTCCAGGTTGCCCGCGTAAGTGAGCTTGTCGAGGTTGAGGACCGGCCCGCCGCCCGCGGCAACCCAGTCCAGGACGAAGTTGGAGCCGATGAAGCCCGCTCCGCCGCTGACGAGAATCATATGAAGCCTCTCTGCATGGTGCGCCAACGCGTCACCGCCACCCCGGATTATGTCATCCGTATGTAAGCGCCCCCCTCCTCCCGCTCCGGCCCCCGTCGCGCTACCCGCAGCGGAGCGGGAAAGTCCCGATGCACCGGCGTCGGGCGGGCCGCTACATTACGCCCACTCGCGGTGCGCCTGGAACCGGCGCACGAGGACGAGGGCTCGAGGAGACAACCCCCAGAACGAAACATCGACGGTGGGCTTCGCGTGAAGACCACCCACCTCCAAGGCGCCGCGCATGCGGCGCTTTTTCTTTGGGGCGTCCATCGCGGGGCGCCGCGCACGGATAATCGTGCGATGGACGACATCGTTCGCCAGGCCATGGCCAAGTGGCCCAACGTCCCGCACTGCTACGGCTGGCTGGGGCTGGACGACCGCGGCAACTGGTACATGCGGGATGACCGGGTGCAGGCGGCCGGGCCGTTTCCCCAGGCCAAGGGCTCGCTGCTGCGGCACGAGAAGCTGGTGGACTTCATCCACCGCAACTACGGGCGCGACGATGCCGGCCGGTGGTACTTCCAGAACGGGCCGCAGCGGGTGTACGTGGAGCTGCAGGCCACGCCGTGGATCTGGCGCCTGGCCGCCGACGGCTCCGTCGCCAGCCACACGGGACAGTCGGCGCGCGTGCGGCAGTGCCTGGTCGACGAAACCGGCCGGGTCTACCTCGAGACGGACCTGGGCTTCGGGCTGGTCCACACACAGGACATGGTGCAGGCCTCCGACGCCGTGGACTCCGGCCGCTGGCTGCCGCTGGAAGTTCGCGCGGCGGACCTGCCCGGGCGCTTCGGCTACGTCACCAGCCCCGCCGCGCTGCCGCCCGCCTGAGAAGCCTGCGCGGCCCACGAAAAAGCCGGCGCGAGGCCGGCTTCTTCATTGGGGATGCACTGCTTACTTGACCGTGCCGACCATGTAGTCGACCGCGGCCTTGATGTCCGCATCCGGGGCGGGGCTGCCACCCTTGGGCGGCATGGCGCCCTTGCCCTTGAGGGCGGCGGCGTGCAGAGCGGGCAGGCCCTGCGCCAGGCGCGGCCCCCAGGCGGCCTTGTCGCCGAGCTTGGGCGCACCGGCGACGCCGGCGCCGTGGCACACCACGCAGGCCTGCTTGTAGACCGCTTCGCCGTTGCCGGCCGCAGCGGCCACGGTGACGGGCGCGGCGGCGGCAACAGCGGCCGGGGCCGCAGCGGGCGCGGCTGCAGCGACAGGCGCGGCGGCCGCAGGTGCTGCGGCCGGGGCCGCTGCCGCGCCCGGGGCGGCGGCCGTGGCCGGCGCCGGGGCGGCAGGTTCGGCGAACTTGCCGCCGGCGGAGTTGGCCAGGTAGGCCACCGCGCGGGCGACTTCGACGTCGTTGAAATCACCACCGGCCTGGGGCGGCATCGCGCCCTTGCCCTTCAGGGCGGACTGCACCAGCGCCTCGAAGCCGGTCGCCAGGCGGTTGGCCCACGAGGCCGCATCGCCCAGCTTGGGTGCGCCGGCGACGCCGGCCGTGTGGCACGCCGTGCACTGCGCCTTGTAGACGGCTTCGCCGGTGGCCAGCGGGCGGTTGGCATCGCGGATCTCCACCGTGCCGACCTTGCGGATGCGCTCGGCCACGCCGCGCTCGAGGTCCTGCGCGGTCACCCCGCCGAGCACGTACTTCTCGACGGCCTGGTCGCCCGCGGGCTTGGTGTCGGCGGCCACGTAGGCCACCAGGGCGATGATGATGAAAACCGGGACCACGAAGGAGAACAGCACCGCGATCAGCAGCTGCTTGGGGGTCTTGATCGGGCCGGTGTGGGCTTCTTCGAGCGAGTCGCTCATGGTGTCCTCAGCGTATTCGGTGTTTCGGGAACAACCGGCGATTATAGTCAGCGCCCCTTCCCGACCCCGCCCGGACACCGCCCCGTCACATGTATGCCAGCCTCGGCATGGGCGCGTGCCGGATGTGCAGGGACAGGTCCAGCGCCGCCATGTGGTTGGGATTGCGCCGCAGGATCATGTCGGCCAGCGGCAGGAAGGCCATCTCTTCCAGCCGCGTGTGTTCCAGGTAGGTTTCGACCAGCGAGGCCACTGCCTGCTCGAAACCGGGCAAGGGGTGGGTCTTGCCGGCGGCCACCGCCTGCACGGCCGGCCGCAGCGCGGCCCACATGCCTTCGACGGCGCGGTGCTGGGCGACCAGCCGGGCGACGAGATCGTCCACCGCCGCCCTCTCCGCGCCTTCGGCGGCGCTGCGGGAGACCGCCACGAACAGCTCCTTCTCCTCGTCGCCATGGTGCGGAAGGACCTGCTGCTCGAACAGCGCCAGCGTGTCGGCCGCGGTGGCGCGGGCCTGGCGCATCGCCTCCGCCAGCTCGGGGAGCCCGCGAAGGCGCTGCAGGCCGCCGACGATGGTTCCATGGCAGCCACGGAAGCGTTCGACCGGTTCGTGCAGCGGCGCCGGCGTGACGGGATCGGGTGCGGTCATGGTGGATTCCTCCAGTGCTGAAATCCATCATGGAGCCTGCCGCCGCCCGCGCCTTGACCTGCATCAACGGCTGGCGGCAAGCCGGGGCGCTTGATCTGCATCAATCCGCCGGGGATGGATGGTCCTACCCTGCCCTGGCGTGCCGTACAGCGGCGCGCACGCGCCATGCACAAACCCTGGACCCTCACCGCCAAGCTTGCCGCCACCGGCCTCGCGTTCCTGGTGCTCGCGCTCGGCTCGATCGGGCTGACGCTGTGGGTCACCTGGAACCTGGAAGGCGGCGCGGCGGCGGTGAACGAAGCCGGCCGCATGCGCATGCAGACCTACCGGCTCGCCCTGGGCCTCACCCGCGAGGTCCCCGCGCCGGAGGCGCGCCGCCTGGCCGCCCAGTTCGACGCCAGCCTGGAGCTGCTGCGCACCGGGGACCCGTCGCGGCCGCTGTTCCTGCCGCGGTCGGGCGCCTCGCGGGACCGCTTCGAGGAGGTCCGGGCCCGCTGGGACGTGCTGCGCAAGGCGTGGCTCGCGGCGCCCGCCGCGCCCACGCTGGTGACGGATGCCGAGGCCTTCGTGGCCGACATCGACCGCCTGGTGGACGCCGTGGAGACCGAGATCGCGCACTGGACGGCGATCCTGCGCGCGTTCCAGCTGGCGATGATGGCGCTGGCGATCGGCAGCGCGGTCGTGCTGCTGTATGCCGGCCATGCGCTGGTGCTCACCCCGCTGTCCCGGCTGCAGCGCGGGCTGGCCGCCGTGCAGCGGGGCGATTTCTCGGCGCGGGTCGAAGTCGGCGGCAAGGACGAATTCGGCGACCTCTCGGCCGGCTTCAATGCCATGGCGGACACGCTGCAGTCCTTCTACGGCAGCCTGGAGGAGAAGGTGCGGGAGAAGACCGACCGGCTGGAACGCCAGCGCCAGCGGCTGGCCGACCTGTACGAGGTCAGCGCGTTCGTGGCGCAGGCGCCGACGCTGCAGGCGCTGGCGGACGGCTTTTCCAGCCACGTGCGCCGCATCGCCCAGGCCGACGCGGCGTCGGTGCGCTGGTGCGACGAGGGCAACCGCCGCTTCATGCTGCTGGCGCAGGAGGGGCTGCCGGCCGGCTTCGCCCGGCACGAGGCCTGCCTCGAGACGGGGGCCTGCCACTGCGGCCCCGCGGCCACGCCCGCCGCCGGCACGCGCGTCATCGCGGTGGTGTCGGTCGCGCCGCTGCCGCTGGCCCACTGCCGGCGCGCCGGCTTCGCGACCGTGGTCTCGGTGCCGGTGCGGCTGCACGACCGCATGCTCGGCGAGGTGAACCTGTTCTTCCGCCAGGAACGCGCCCTGGCGCAGGACGAGCGCGAGCTGCTCGACACGCTGGCCACCCACCTGGGCAGCGCGATGGAGGGACTGCGGGCCGCCGCCATCGAACGCGAGGCGGCGGTGGCCGAGGAGCGCAGCCTGCTGGCGCGCGAACTGCACGACTCCATCGCCCAGTCGCTCGCCTTCACCAAGATCCAGGTGCAGCTGCTGCGCAATGCCATCCACCGCGGCGACGAGCCGGCCGTGCAGCGCGGCCTGGAGGAAGTCCACGCGGGCGTGCGCGAAAGCTACGCCGACGTCCGCGAGCTGCTGCTGCACTTCCGCACCCGCACCAGCGGCGAGGACATCGCCGCCGCCTTGCGCACGACGCTGCAGAAGTTCGAGCACCAGACGGGGCTGCCGGCCCACCTGACGTTCGAAGGCCACGGCATCCCGCTGCCGCCGGACATCCAGGTGCAGGTGCTGCACATCCTGCAGGAGGCGCTGTCCAACGTGCGCAAGCATGCCGGCGCGCGCAGTGTCGCGCTGCGCGTGCGCTCGTCACCGCACTGGCGCTTCGAGGTGCGCGACGACGGCAACGGCTTCGATCCGCGCCGCGCGGACGGCGGCAGCGTGCATGTCGGCCTGTCGATCATGCAGGAGCGCGCCGCGCGCATCGGCGCGCGCGTGCACGTGGAATCTTCCCCGGGCACGGGCTGCACCGTGGTCCTGGACCTGCCCGCCGCGGCGCGGCTTGCGCCCGCCGCGCTTGCGGCCGAAACCGAGAACTGAAGGGAGCCCGCAGATGCCCGTCGTGCGCTTGCTGGTGGTCGACGACCACACCCTGTTCCGGCGCGGGCTCGTCGCCCTGCTCGCCGGCGACCCGAGCGTGGCCGTGGTCGGCGAGGCAGGCGATGCGACGGAGGCCGTTCGCAAGGCCCGCGCGCTGCAGCCGGACGTCGTGTTGCTGGACAACCACCTGCCGGGCGCCACCGGCATCCAGACCCTGCCGGAGCTGAGGGAGGCGGCGCCGGCCGCGCGCATCCTGCTCGTCACGGTGAGCGAGGACGAACAGGACCTGCGGGCCGCGCTGCGCGGCGGCGCGCACGGCTACCTGCTCAAGACGATGGAGGGCGATGCGCTGGTGGCCGCCATCCACGGCGCGGTGCGGGGCGAACCCGTGGTGAGCCAGGAGCTGGTGGGCAAGCTGGTGGCGGCATTGCAGCTGCCGCCGGCCGCCCGGCCCGCGGCGCCGGGCGAAGCCGCGCCGCACCTGTCGCCGCGCGAGCAGGAGGTGCTGCAGCAGATCGCGCTGGGCGCCAGCAACAAGGAGATCGCGCGCGCGCTGCAAATCGCCGAGACGACGGTGAAGATCCACGTGCAGCACATCCTGCGCAAGCTCGGGGTGAGCTCGCGCGTGCAGGCCGCGGTGGCGGCGAGCGGCATGCCGCGCAGGAAGCTTTGGGTGGCACTCGAAGGCCAAACCCAGCAACCGGACGCAGAAGGCGCAAAGGTTACGCAGAAGACGCAAAAGGACTTCCGGATTCATTCTTGAAGTTGCCTTTGGCTTCTTTTGCGTCCTCTGCTTAACTTCTGCGTCCTCTGCGTCCGGTTGTTGGGTTCAAAGGACTTGACGCAGGTCAACCCTGAGCGCCGGGTAGTTCCAACGGAGTACCCCGCCCGATTCCCGACTGTGCCACTGGAGGATGTTCGCGCGGCGCGATGCGCGGGACAGTCGCTCCATCGAGGACCACAGCAAGGAGCGCACGGTGTCCACAGCAACCTTACCCGCCGGCGGGGCCATTCCCCGGGCGGCCACCCCTTCAGCGGGCCGGCAGGCCTGGTCGGTGCTGCTGGTCAGCACGCTGGCCTTCACGGTCTGCTTCATGGTCTGGATGATGTTCGGCGTCATCGGCATCCCGATCAAGAAGGCGCTGAACCTCAATGCCACCGAGTTCGGGCTGCTGACGGCGACACCGGTGCTCACCGGCTCGCTGATCCGCGTGCCGCTGGGCATCTGGACCGACCGCTACGGCGGCCGCATCGTGATGACGATCCTGATGGCCATCACGGTGCCCGCGATCTGGCTCATGGCGTATGCCACGGCCTATTGGCACTTCCTGGTGATCGGCCTGTTCGTCGGCCTGGCCGGCGGGTCCTTCTCGGTCGGCACGCCCTACGTCGCCCGCTGGTTCCCGAAGGAGCGCCAGGGATTCGCCATGGGCGTGTACGGCGCGGGCAACTCCGGCGCGGCCGTCAACAAGTTCATCGCGCCGGTGCTGCTCGTCGCCTTCGGCTGGACCATGGTGCCCCAGGTGTATGCCGCCGTGATGCTGGGCACGCTGGTGCTGTTCTGGTTCTTCTCGTATTCCGACCCCGCCCACCTGGTGCCCGGCAGCGTCACCTTCGCCGAGCAGCTGAAGACGCTGAAGGACCCGAAGGTGCTGCGCTACTGCCAGTACTACAGCATCGTGTTCGGCGGCTACGTGGCGCTGTCGCTGTGGATGGTGCAGTACTACGTGGGCGAATTCGGCCTGGACATCCGCGTGGCCGCGCTGCTGGCCGCCTGCTTCTCGCTGCCGGGCGGCGTGCTGCGCGCCATCGGCGGCTGGCTGTCCGACAAGTACGGCGCCCACAGCATGACCTGGTGGGTGATGTGGGTGAGCTGGATCTGCCTGTTCCTGCTGTCCTACCCGCAGACCGACTTCACCATCGCCACCGTCGACGGGCCGAAGACCTTCCACATCGGCCTGAACGTCTACACCTTCACCGCCCTGATGTTCATCCTGGGCATCGCCTGGGCCTTCGGCAAGGCCAGCGTCTTCAAGTACATCAGCGACGACTATCCCCGCAACATCGGCGCCATCTCCGGCATCGTCGGCCTGGCCGGCGGCCTGGGCGGCTTCCTGCTGCCGATCCTGTTCGGCGCGCTGATGGACCTCACCGGCATCCGCTCCAGCGCCTTCATGCTGATGTACGGCGTGGTGTGGGTCTCGCTGATCTGGATGTACTTCACCGAGGTCCGCAAGACCGAGGTGATGGGCGAGCACGCCCCGGCCGCCCCCTCGTTCGCGAACTAAGCCAAGGAGAACACCATGGCAGCCAGCAGCACACCGCTCCGCCCCGGCCACGAAGGCCACACCCTCACCATCTGGACGCCCGAGGACAAGGCGTTCTGGGAACGCGAAGGCGAGGCCATCGCCAAGATCAACCTGTGGATCAGCGTGCCCGCGCTGTTCCTGGCCTTCGCGGTCTGGCAGGTCTGGAGCGTGGTCGCCGTCGGCCTGCCGGGCCTGGGCTTCAAGTACTCCACCAACCAGCTGTTCTGGCTGGCCGCCGCGCCCGCGCTGTCGGGCGCGACGCTGCGCATCTTCTACTCCTTCATCGTGCCGCTGGTGGGCGGACGCCGGTGGACGGCGATCTCCACCGCCTCGCTGCTGATCCCCGCCATCGGCATCGGCTACGCGGTGCAGGACAACACCACCAGCTATCCGACCATGCTGATGCTGGCGCTGCTGTGCGGGCTGGGCGGCGGCAACTTCAGTTCGAGCATGGCGAACATCAGCTTCTTCTTCCCGAAGGAGCGCAAGGGCTCGGCGCTGGGCGTGAACGCCGGCCTCGGCAACCTCGGGGTGTCGGTGGTGCAGTTCCTGAGCCCGCTGGTCATCACCGCCGGCGTCTTCGGCGTGCTGGGCGGCGACGCGCAGACCATCGTGAAGAACGGCCAGCAGGTGCAGGTGTGGACGCAGAACGCCGCCTTCATCTGGGTGCCCTGGATCCTGCTGGCCTCGCTGGCGGCCTGGTTCGGCATGAACGACATCGCCGACGCCAAGGCTTCGTTCGCCACCCAGGCGACGATCTTCGGCAAGAAGCACACCTGGCTGATGTGCCTGCTGTACCTGGGCACCTTCGGCTCCTTCATCGGCTACGCCGCCGGCTTCCCGCTGCTGATCAAGAGCCAGTTCCCCAACGTCAACCCGCTCGCCTACGCCTGGATGGGGCCGCTGGTCGGCGCCGTGGTGCGGCCCTTCGGCGGCTGGCTCTCGGACAAGCTCGGTGGCGCGCGAGTCACCTTCTGGAACTTCGTGGTGATGGCCGTCGCCGTCGTCGGCGTCCTGTACTTCCTGCCCAAGGACGGCCAGGGCGGCAACTTCACCGGCTTCTTCCTGATGTTCCTGGTGCTGTTCCTCACCACCGGCATCGGCAACGGATCGACCTTCCGCATGATCCCGGTGATCTTCCTGAACCAGGCGCTGCGCGGCGTGAATGCCTCCGACAAGGAGGCCGTGGCGAGGGCGACGAAGGACGGCAACATGGAAGGCGCCGCCACGCTGGGCTTCACCGCCGCCTTCGCGGCCTACGGCGGCTTCTTCATCCCCAAGAGCTACGGCACCTCGATCTCGATGACCGGCGGTCCCGAAGCGGCGCTGTACATCTTCCTCGTCTTCTACCTCCTGTGCATCGGCGTGACCTGGTGGTACTACGCGCGCAGGAACGCCGAGATGCCCTGCTGAAAGCCAAGAAAATGAGCCACTTCCTCGACCGACTCACCTACTTCTCGCAGCCGCGCGAGAGCTTCTCCGACGGCCACGGCGTCACCACCAGCGAGGACCGCAGCTGGGAGCGCGCCTATCGGGACCGCTGGGCGCACGACAAGATCGTGCGCTCCACCCACGGCGTCAACTGCACGGGCTCCTGCTCGTGGAAGATCTACGTCAAGGGCGGCATCGTCACCTGGGAGACGCAGCAGACGGACTACCCGCGCACCCGCTGGGACATGCCCAACCACGAGCCGCGCGGCTGCGCCCGCGGCGCCAGCTACAGCTGGTATCTCTATTCCGCCAACCGGGTGAAGTACCCGCTGGTGCGCGGCCGCCTGCTCAAGCTGTGGCGCGAAGCCCGCCTGACGCTGCCGCCGGTGGCGGCCTGGGCCAGCCTGGTGGGCGACGCGCAACGCCGCAAGAGCTGGCAGGAGGTGCGCGGGCTCGGCGGCTTCGCCCGTGCCAGCTGGGACGAGGTCAACGAAATCGTCGCCGCCTCCAACATCCACACCATCCGCAAGCACGGGCCGGACCGCATCATCGGCTTCTCGCCGATCCCGGCGATGTCGATGGTCAGCTACGCCGCCGGGTCGCGGTACCTGTCGCTGATCGGCGGCGTCAGCATGTCGTTCTACGACTGGTACTGCGACCTGCCGCCCTCGTCCCCGCAGGTGTGGGGCGAGCAGACCGACGTGCCCGAGTCGGCCGACTGGTACAACAGCAGCTACATCATCGCCTGGGGCTCCAACGTCCCGCAGACCCGCACGCCCGACGCGCACTTCTTCACCGAGGTCCGCTACAAGGGCACCAAGACGGTCGCGGTCACGCCCGACTACTCCGAGGTCGCCAAGCTGGCCGACCTGTGGATGCACCCGAAGCAGGGCACCGACGCCGCGCTCGCGATGGCCATGGGCCACGTGATCCTGAAGGAGTTCTACTTCGACAAGCGTTCCGTGTACTTCGACGACTACGCGCGGCGCTACACCGACCTGCCGATGCTGGTGATGCTGAAGGAGCAGGTGCTGCCTTCCGGCGAGACGGCGCTGGTGCCGGACCGTTACCTGCGCGCCTCGGACTTCAACGGCAAGCTGGGCCAGTCCAACAACCCGGAGTGGAAGACGGTCGCCATGGACGACGGCGGCAAGGTGGTGCTGCCCAAGGGCGCCATCGGCTTCCGCTGGGGCCCCGACGGCCGCCCCGATGCCGGCCAGTGGAACCTGGAAGCGAAGGAGGCCCGCAGCAACGAGGACGTGAAGCTGAAGCTGTCGCTCCTGGACGGCGAGGCTCTTGCCGACATGGCGCCCGCCAAGGTCGCCTTCCCCTACTTCGGCGGCATCGCCCACGAGCACTTCCCCTCCAGTACGCATGGCGACATCCTGCTGCGCACGGTGCCCACCCAGCGCGTCAAGCTGGGCAAGGCCGGCGAGGAGCGCTACGCCACGGTGGCCACGGTGTTCGACCTGCAGGCGGCGCAGTACGGCGTCCCGCGCGGGCTGCCCGGCGAATACGCGGCGGCCAACTACGACGAGGACACGCCCTACACGCCGGCCTGGCAGGAAAGGATCACCGGCGTGCCGCGCCAGCAGGTGATCACGGTGGCGCGCCAGTTCGCCGACAACGCCGACAAGACCCACGGCCGGTCCATGGTGATCATCGGCGCCGCCATGAACCACTGGTACCACAGCGACATGAACTACCGCGGCGTCATCAACATGCTGATGATGTGCGGCTGCATCGGCCAGAGCGGCGGCGGCTGGGCGCACTACGTGGGCCAGGAGAAGCTGCGGCCGCAGACCGGCTGGACCGCGCTGGCCTTCGCGCTGGACTGGATCCGGCCGCCCCGGCAGATGAACTCCACCTCCTTCTTCTACGCTCACACCGACCAGTGGCGCTACGAGAAGCTGGGCGTGGAGGAAGTGCTGTCGCCGCTGGCCGACCCCAAGCAGTACAACGGCAGCCTGATCGACTACAACGTGCGCGCCGAGCGCATGGGCTGGCTGCCGTCGGCGCCGCAGCTGCAGACCAACCCGCTGCAGGTGGTGAAGGCCAACTGGCCGCGCAACCTGTTCGTCTGGCGTTCCAACATCCTCGGCTCCTCCGGCAAGGGCCACGAGTACTTCCTCAAGCACCTGCTGGGCACTTCTCACGGCGTACAGGGCAAGGACCTCGGGCGCGACGAAGCCAAGCCGACGGAAGTGGTGTGGCACGACAAGGCGCCGGAAGGCAAGCTGGACCTGGTCGTGACGCTGGACTTCCGCATGTCCACCACCTGCCTCTACTCGGACATCGTGCTGCCCACGGCCACCTGGTACGAGAAGAACGACCTCAACACCAGTGACATGCACCCGTTCATCCACCCGCTCTCCACCGCGGTGGACCCGGCGTGGGAGGCGCGCAGCGACTGGGAGATCTACAAGGGCTTCGCGAAGAAGTTCAGCGAACTCGCGCCCGGCCAGCTGGGCGTGGAGAAGGAGGTGGTGCTGACGCCGCTGATGCACGACACGCCGGCCGAACTGGCGCAGCCCTTCGGCGTGCAGGACTGGAAGCGCGGCGAGTGCGAGCTGATCCCCGGCAAGACCGCGCCCAACATCGCGGTGGTCGAGCGCGACTATCCCAACGTCTTCAAGCGCTTCACCGCGCTGGGCCCCTTGATGAACAAGGTCGGCAACGGTGGCAAGGGCATCAGCTGGAACACGCAGGACGAGGTGACCCAGCTCGGCCAGCTCAATGGCACCGTGCGCGAGGCCGGCGCCACCGAAGGCATGCCGAAGATCGTGACCGACATCGACGCCTGCGAGGTGATCCTGCAGCTGGCGCCGGAGACCAACGGCCATGTCGCGGTGAAGGCCTGGCAGGCGCTGTCCAAGGCCACCGGCCGCGAGCACGCGCACCTGGCGCTGCACCGCGAGGACGAGAAGATCCGCTTCCGCGACGTGCAGGCGCAGCCGCGCAAGATCATCTCCTCGCCCACCTGGAGCGGACTGGAGAGCGAGAAGGTCTCGTACAACGCCGGCTACACCAACGTGCACGAGATGATCCCGTGGCGCACGCTCACCGGGCGGCAGCAGTTCTTCCTGGACCACCCCTGGATGAACGCCTTCGGCGAGCAGTTCAGCAGCTACCGGCCGCCGGTGGACCTGAAGACGACCGGCGCGATCGCGGGCATCAAGCCGAACGGCAACACCGAGATCCAGCTGAACTTCATCACGCCGCACCAGAAGTGGGGCATCCACTCCACGTACAGCGACAACCTGATCATGCTGACGCTCAATCGCGGAGGACCCGTGATCTGGTTGTCGGAGGACGACGCCAAGAGCGCCGGGATCGTGGACAACGACTGGGTGGAGCTGTTCAACGTGAATGGCGCCATCACGGCGCGCGCGGTCGTCAGCCAGCGCGTGAACCCCGGCATGGTGATGATGTACCACGCGCAGGAGAAGATCATCAACACGCCCGGCTCCGAGATCACCGGCGCCCGCGGCGGCATCCACAACTCGGTGACCCGCATCGTGGTGAAGCCCACGCACATGATCGGCGGCTACGCGCAGTTCAGCTACGGCTTCAACTACTACGGGACCATCGGCACCAACCGCGACGAGTTCGTGGTGGTGCGCAAGATGAACCGGGTGGACTGGATGGACAGCGAGACGGAAGCTGCCACGGAAGGAGCGCAAGCATGAAAGTCCGCGCACAGATCGGCATGGTCCTCAACCTGGACAAGTGCATCGGCTGCCACACCTGCTCGGTGACCTGCAAGAACGTCTGGACTTCGCGCCCCGGCATCGAGTACGCGTGGTTCAACAACGTCGAGACCAAGCCCGGCATCGGCTACCCCAAGGAATGGGAGAACCAGGGCAAGTGGCAAGGCGGCTGGACCCGCAACGCCGACGGCTCGATCGAGCCGCGCCAGGGCGGCAAGTGGAAGCTGCTGATGCGCATCTTCTCCAACCCGAACCTGCCGCAGATCGACGACTACTACGAACCCTTCACCTTCGACTACGAGCACCTGCAGACCGCGCCCGAGATGAAGGCGACGCCCACGGCCCGCCCGCGCAGCCTGATCACCGGCAAGCGCATGGAAAAGATCGAGTGGGGCCCGAACTGGGAGGAGATCCTGGGCGGCGAGTTCGCCAAGCGCAGCAAGGACCAGAACCTGGTCGGCTTCGACGAAGTGCAGAAGCAGATGGTGGGCCAGTTCGAGAACACCTTCATGATGTACCTGCCGCGCCTGTGCGAGCACTGCCTCAATCCGTCGTGCGTGGCCTCCTGCCCCTCCGGCTCGATCTACAAGCGCGAGGAAGACGGCATCGTGCTGGTGGACCAGGACAAGTGCCGCGGCTGGCGCATGTGCGTCTCCGGCTGCCCCTACAAGAAGATCTACTACAACTGGCAGAGCGGCAAGGCCGAGAAGTGCACCTTCTGCTACCCGCGCATCGAGGCCGGCCAGCCGACGGTGTGCTCGGAGACCTGCGTCGGCCGCATCCGCTACCTCGGCGTCGTGCTCTATGACGCCGACCGCATCGAGGCGGCGGCCAGCGTCGCCGACGAACAGGACCTGTACGAAGCGCAGCTCGGCGTGTTCCTCGATCCCAACGACCCCGCCGTGATCGCGCAGGCGCGCAAGGATGGCGTCCCCGAGGCGTGGATCGAAGGCGCGAAGAACAGCCCGGTGTGGAAGATGGCGATGGACTGGAAGGTGGCGCTGCCGCTGCACCCCGAGTACCGCACGCTCCCGATGGTCTGGTACATACCGCCGCTGTCGCCGATCACCTCGGCGGCCAACGCGGGTTTCGTCGGCATGAACGGCGAACTGCCCGACGTGTCCGAGATGCGCATCCCGGTGCAGTACCTGGCCAACCTGCTGACGGCCGGCCGCACCGGCCCGGTGATCCGCGCGCTCGAGCGCATGCTGGCCATGCGCGCGTACCAGCGCGGCAAGCACGTCGACGGGGTCGAGAACCTGCAGGTCCTCAACCAGGCCGGCCTGACCCCGGCGCAGGTGGAGGACATGTACCGGATCATGGCCATCGCCAACTACGAGGACCGGTTCGTCATCCCGTCCACCCACCGCGAGTACGCGGAGGACGCGTTCGACATGAAGGGCAGCTGCGGCTTCTCCTTCGGCAACGGCTGCTCCGACGGCGGAAACGACGCCAGCCTGTTCGGCGGCAAGAAGAAGCGGACCATCCCGATTTCGGTGGAGAAGGTGTGACCATGAAGAAGACCACGACACACACCCTGCGCGCGCTGGCGCTGCTGCTGTCCTACCCGGACGAGAAGCTGCGTACCGTCCTGCCCTTGCTGGCCGACGCGATCGACGCGGAGGCCGCCTTGCCCACGAGCCGGCGCAGCGAGATCCGGGCGCTGGCCGCGGAGCTGCTGATGGCCGACCCGATGGCGGTCGAGTCGCGCTACGTCGAGTTGTTCGACCGCGGCCGCAGCACCTCGCTGCACCTGTTCGAGCACGTGCACGGCGACTCGCGCGATCGCGGCCCGGCGATGGTCGACCTGCTGAAGCACTACGAAGCAGCCGGCCTGCGGTTCGATGCCAACGAACTGCCCGACCACCTGTGCGTTGTGCTGGAGTTCGCTTCCACCCAGCCCCCGGCCCAGGCCGGGGAGTTCCTGGGCGAGATGGCGCACATCCTGCAGGCGATCTTCAGCGCGCTGCGCCAGCGCGAGAGCGCGTACGCCAGCCTGGTGGCTGCGGTGCTGGAGCTGGCCGGCCAGAAGGTCGAGGCCGTCCCCGTCACGCCGGATGAAGCACTCGACGAAGCCTGGGCCGAGCCCGAAGCGTTCGGCGGCTGCAGCACCCGGGGCCAGGCCGCTCCGGGAGAGCCGCAACCGGTGCGCATCGTCCGCCGCCAGCCAGCCACCTCCGATGGAGTCCGTCCATGACCTACTTCGACCGTTTCCTGTTCGGCTACTACCCCTACCTCGCGCTCACCGTCTTCCTGCTCGGCAGCCTGGTGCGCTTCGACCGCGAGCAGTACACGTGGAAGAGCGACTCCTCGCAGCTGCTGCGCCACGGCACCCTGCGCTGGGGCAGCAACCTGTTCCACATCGGCGTGCTGTTCCTGTTCGTCGGCCACACGGTGGGCATGCTGACGCCGCACTTCCTGTACGAGCCCTTCCTCGGCGCGGGCACCAAGCAGCTGCTGGCGATGGTGACCGGCGGCATCGCCGGCTTCCTGGCCTTCATCGGCGTCAGCCTGCTGCTGCACCGGCGCCTGTTCGACCCGCGCATCCGCGCGACCTCGCGCCGCGGCGACATCGCGCTGCTGGTGCTGCTGTGGGTGCAGCTCGTCCTCGGCCTCGCCACCATCCCGATGTCGGCGCAGCACATGGACGGCTACATGATGCTCAAGCTGGCGGGCTGGGCGCAGCACATCGTGACCTTCCGCTCCGGCGCCGTCGAACTGCTGGCCGAAGCCGGCTGGGTGTTCAAGGCCCACATGTTCCTGGGCATGACGCTGTTCCTGGTGTTCCCCTTCACCCGCCTCGTGCACGTGTGGAGCGGCTTCGGCACGCTGGCCTACGTGTTCCGCCCGTACCAGGTGGTGCGCACCCGGCGGCGCATCGCGCCGGCCGGCGCGGCGCAGCCCGCCGCCGCACCCTCGGCGGTCGTGCGCCCCGCCCCCGACTTCGAAACGCGGAGGCCAGCATGAGCTGCGGCGGCGGAAGCTGTACCTGCGGCGGTGGCGCCGGCGCGACCGCGACGGCCCCGGCGGCGGCGCCGGTGGTGGCGGCCATCAACGGCATCACGCTGCACGAGCCGGGCGAGGCGCTCGCGCCCGAGGACCTGCGCGAGCGGGCCTGGGCCGAGCTGCTGCGGCAGCAGGCGGTGCGGCAAGGCCTGCTTCCCCGGCACGCCGACCTGGCCTCCCCCGGCGTCAGCATCGGCGACGAGGCCGTCCTGCAGCGCATGCTGGACGCCGAAGTCCCGCTGCGCCAGCCCGACGAAGCCGAATGCGCCCGCTACTACGCCGCGCACAAGGCGCGCTTCCGGCAGGGCCGGCGGCTGCGCGCGCGGCACGTGCTCTTCGCCGTGACGCCCGGCGTCGACGTCCCCGCGCTGGCGGCGCGGGCGGAGCAGGCGCTGCGGGAGGTGCTGCGGCCGGATGCGGGGCCGGGGCGCTTCGCCGAACTGGCGCGCGAGCTGTCCAACTGCCCGAGCGGCGCGGAGGGCGGCGAGCTCGGCTGGATCGCACCGGAGGAGGTCGCCGAGGAACTGGCGCGCGAGCTGTTCGGCGAGACCGAGCCCACCGGCATGATCCCGCGGCTGGTCCACAGCCGCTACGGCTTCCACGTGCTGGAAGTGCTGGAGCGCCAACCGGGACGCGAGGTCGCCTTCGACGAGGTGCGCGAACGCATCGCGATCGACCTCGCCCAGCAGGCGCGGGCGACGGCCCTGCATCAATACATCCGCATGCTCGCCGGCCAGGCCGTCGTGGAAGGGATGGAGCTCGAAGCCGCGGACTCGCCCCTGATGCAATGAGCACGCCACCGGAAGACCAGCTCCTCACCCGGCTGAGGAGCTTCCATTCGGAGTACTTCCCGCGCCACCAGCAGCGCTTCCAGGACCTGGTGGCCCAGGGACAGCATCCGAAGACCTGCTTCGTCGGGTGTTCCGATTCGCGGCTCGTGCCCTACCTGCTGACCGGCGCCGGACCGGGCGAGCTCTTCATCGTCCGCAACGTCGGCGCGTTCATCCCGCCGTACGACGGCTCGCATGGACTGCACGGCACGATGGCGGCGATCGAGTTCGCCGTGCTGACGCTGGAGGTCGAGCGCATCGTGGTCTGCGGCCACAGCCACTGCGGGGCGATCCGCGCCGCCTACGACGGCGTGCCGGACGAAGCAAAGGCGCTGAAGGCCTGGCTGAAGCTGGCCGAGGAGGCGCTGCTGCCGGTGCGCTCGTCCGCCGAAGCGCTGCGGCGCACCGAACAGCGTGCCGTGGTGCTGCAGCTCGAACGGCTGATCGCCTATCCGATGGTGCAGCGCGGCGTGCAGGCCGGCCGGCTCAGCCTGCATGGCTGGCACTACGTGATCGAGGACGGGGAGATCCACGTGTTCGACGCGGAGAAAGGCGACTTCCTGCCGGCCTCGGAGGCGTCGAATCCGGGCACCGGTCCGTACCGGCAATACGTGGAACACGATGGACAGGTCCTCTGCGACTGACCCCGCCTGCGCCGACTGGGCGGAGACGCTCATCCATGCGCGCCGCACGGTGCTGCCCAAGCGGCTGGCCGCGCCCGCGCCGGACGCCGCGCAGCTGCAGCGCATCCTCGCGGCGGCTTCGGCGGCGCCCGACCACGGCGAGCTGGTGCCCTGGCGCTTCGTGGTGGTGCCGGAGGCGGCGCGCGCGGCGCTCGCCGATGTGTTCGCCGAAGCCTTGCGCGAACGGGACGGCGCCGCCTCCGACGAGCAGCTCGCGCAGGCACGCGAGAAGGCGTTCCGCGCGCCCCTGCTGATGCTGGCGGTGGCGGACCTCGGCGACGCCGCCAGCGAGGTGCCCGGCAGCGAGCGGCTGGTGTCCGCCGGCTGCGCCATCCAGAACATGCTGCTGATGGCCACGGCCCTCGGCTTCGGTTCGGCGCTCACCAGCGGCAAGGCCCTGGCTTCGCGGCCCTTGCGGGCCCTGTTCGCGCTGCGCGAGCGGGAGCAGGCGCTTTGCTTCGTCAACATCGGCACCAGCACCGGCGGCAAGCGCGGCAGCCGGCAACGGCCGCTGCCGGCGCGCTTCGTCTCCGAGCTGGCGCCGCAGCCGATGACGGCGCCGGAGCGCTGAGCCATGGACTTCACACCGTCCACCCGATCGCTCGACTGGCTGGCGCGCCTGCAGGCCTTCAGCGAGCGCTACCTGCTGCCGCACAACGCGGCCTGGCACCGCCACGCGGCTGCCGGCGAGCCGCCGCCGTTCCTGGAAGACCTCAAGTCCCTGGCGCGCGAGGAGGGGCTGTGGAACCTCTGCCTGCCGCGCCTGGCGCCGACGGAACCGGGCACCCGCCTTTCGAACCTGGACTACGCACCGCTGGCGGAGCACATGGGCCGCCTGCACTGGTCCGCCGAAGTCTTCAACTGCAACGCGCCGGACAGCGGCAACATGGAACTGCTGCAGCGCCATGCGTCGGCCGCGCAGCGCGCCGAGTGGCTGGCGCCGCTGCTGCAGGGAACGATCCGCTCGGCCTTCGCGATGTCGGAGCCGGACGTGGCCTCTTCGGACCCCTCGAACCTTCAGACCACCGTACGACGCGAGGGCGACCGGCTGGTGCTGAATGGCCGCAAATGGTTCATCACGGGCGCCGCGCATCCGAACTGCAGGTTGCTGGTGGTGGTGTGCCGCAACGACGATGCCGCGGAGGGCGAGCGGCATGGCGCCCACAGCCTGGTGCTGGTGCCCGCCGACGCGCCGGGTGTCGAGCAGGTGCGCAACATCACGATCATGCAGCACACCTCGCCCGAAGGACATTGCGAACTGCTGCTGCGCAACGTCCGGGTTCCGGCCGACAGCCTGCTCGGCGCCTGGGGCCAGGGCTTCGCGCTGGCGCAGGACCGGCTGGGGCCCGGCCGCGTGCACCACTGCATGCGCACCATCGGCCAATGCGAGCTGGCGCTGGAACTGGCCTGCGACCGCGCGCTGGAGCGCAAGGCCTTCGGCAAGACGCTGGCCGACCAGGCCAACGTGCAGGAGTGGCTCGCCGAGTCCCGCATCGAGATCGACCAGGCGCGGCTGCTCGTGCTGCGCACCGCCTGGGCCCTCGACCAGCCCGAGCCGGGGCCGCGGCTGCGCGCCGAGATCGCGGCGATCAAGGTCGTGGCCGCCCGGCTGCAGACGCGCGTGGTGGACCGCGCCATCCAGGTGTTCGGCGCCATGGGCCTGTCGCCGGACACGCCGCTGGCGTGGCTGTGGACCTGGGGCCGGGCCCTGCGCGTGATGGACGGGCCCGACGAGGTGCACCTGCGCACCGTTGCCAGGGACGAACTGGCCCGCGCCCGCGCCAGGGGCGGCGCTTCCGCGGCCTACTTCACGACGCCCGAGCAGCTGCTGGCGCCGCCGCGGATCCGGTAGGAACTTCGGAACAGCCGGACAGCCGAACATCCGAACAGCCGGACGCAAAAGTCGCAAAAACTACGCAAAAGTCGCCAAAGAAACAATTTGTCCCCGGGAGTCCTTTCGCGACTTTTGCGAAACCTTTGCGACTTTTGCGTCCGGCTGTCCGTTCCCGGATGTCCGTTCCCCGGTCGTCAGAGCGACCGCCGCAGCAGCGCCTTGCGCACTTCGCTGACCCACAGCACGGTGCTCGCCATCGCGAAGCACACGGCCCATTGCGCCAGGGTGAGCGGCGCGGTTCCGAAGCCGGCGTTCAGCCAGGGCACGTGGACCACCGCCACCTGCAGCGCCAGCGACAAGGCGACGGCGCCCCACAGCCAGGGATTGACGAAGGGCCGCCGGAACGCGCTGACTTCTTCCGAGCGCGCATTGAAGCAGTTGAACAGCTGGGCGAGCACCAGCGTGGTGAAGCCCGCGGTCCGCGCGACCCGCAGGCTCTCCTCGCCCTCGACCAGGCCGCCCGGCAGGAACAGGTCGATGGTGAGCAGGGTGGCCAGCGCCATCGCCAGGCCGACCACCAGCACGCCGGCCCACATCCGGCGGTCGATGGCGGGGTCGTCGGCGCGCCGCGGCGGGCGCGCCATCACGTCGCCGGTTTCGGGATCGACCCCCATGGCCAGCGCCGGGCCCGAATCGGTCACCAGGTTGATCCACAGGATCTGCGTGGCCAACAGCGGCAGCACCAGTGCCTCGCCCTGCCCCGCGAGGCCGATCACACCGGCGCCCACCACGCCCAGGAACACGGTGAGCACCTCGCCCATGTTGGACGACAGCAGGTAGCGCAGGAACTTGCGGATGTTGTCGAAGATGCGGCGGCCTTCCCGCACCGCCTCCACGATGGTGGCGAAGTTGTCGTCGGCCAGGATCATCCGCGCGGCTTCCTTGCTGACTTCCGTGCCCGTGATGCCCATCGCCACCCCGATGTCGGCCGACTTCAGCGCCGGGGCGTCGTTGACGCCGTCGCCCGTCATCGCGACGATCTGGCCGTCCGCCTGCAGCGCGTCGACGATGCGCAGCTTGTGCACCGGCGCGACCCGCGCATAGACGGAGGTCTCCCGCACCGCGCGGGCGAAGCCCGCTTCGTCCAGCGCATCCAGCTGCGTCCCGGTCAGCACGCCGGCGCCTTCCGCGACGATGCCGAGGTCGGCCGCGATGCGCACCGCCGTGCGCGGATGGTCGCCGGTGATCATGACGACGCGGATGCCGGCCCGCCGAGCCTCGGCGATGGCCACCGCCACCTCCTCGCGCGGCGGGTCGATGATGCCCACCGTGCCGACGAAGATCAGGTCCTGCTCGAGCGCTTCCGTCCCGGGCGCCGCTTCGTGCGCGTGCAGGGGACGGTAGGCGACGGCCAGGGTCCGCAGCGCGGCGTCCGACAGCCGCTCCACGTCGGCCAGCGCCCGCGCCCGGGTCGCGTCGTCGAGCGGCAGCACCTCCTGCCCGACCCGCACCCGCGTGCACCGGCCCAGCAACACGTCCGGCGCGCCCTTGGTGATGAGCACGCGCTCGCCGCCGTGCTCGGCATCCCGCTCGATCGTCGACATGAGCTTGCGCTCGGAGGTGAAGGGGATCTGCGCGATGCGTTCGAACCGCTGCTGGCGGCGCGCGGTCGCCCCCAGCTTGCGTTCGGCCACCAGGAAGGCCACCTCGGTGGGGTCGCCGTGGATGCGCCAGTGCCCTTGCCCGTCTTCGTACAGGCCGGCGTTGCCCGCCAGGCTGCCGCCGCTGAGCACGATGACGTTCTCCTGGTGCACCGGCCCGGCGGCGAGTGCCCGGCCCTCATGCTCGATGCGGCCTTCCGGCGCATAGCCGACGCCCGTCACGCGCGTCGCGCCGGACGCCGTCATCACCTGCTGGATGGTCATCTCCGAGCGGGTCAGCGTGCCGGTCTTGTCGGAGCAGATCACCGACGCCGAGCCAAGCGTTTCCACCGACGACAGGTCCTTCACGATGGCGTGGCGCGCCGCCATCCGCCGCACGCCCAGCGCCAGCACCACCGACAGGATGGCCGTGAGGCCTTCCGGCACGGCCGCCACCGCGAGCGACACCCCGAGCAGCAGGACGGCGATGAGGTCGGATGCGGACCGGATGTCGGACACCAGCAGGATCGTGGCGACGACGACCAGCGCGATCACCATCACCGCGATGCCCATCATCCGGCCCATGCGCGCCAGCTCGCGCTGCAGCGGCGTGGGCTCCTCCTCGGTGGCTTCCAGCATCTGGGCGATCGCGCCCATCTGCGTGGCCATGCCCGTGGCGGTGACGATGGCGCGGCCCGCTCCCTGCGCCACCGCCGTGCCCTTGAAGACCATGTCCACCCGGTCGCCGAGCGGCGCATCCGGCGGCAGCACGGCCGCCGCATCCTTGAGCACCGCTTCGCTTTCGCCCGTGAGCGACGCCTCCTGCACGCGCAGCGTGGCGGCTTCCACCAGCCGGGCATCGGCCCCGACGGCGTCGCCTTCCTCCAGCACCAGCAGGTCGCCCACCACCAGTTCGGCGCTCGGCACGCGCACCGTGCGCCCGTCGCGGACGACGGCGGAGGTGGCGGCCGTCATCCGCGCCAGCGCCGCCACGGCATCGCGCGCCTTGGCCTCCTGCAGGTAACCGAGCACCGCATTGAGCACCAGCACGGCCAGGATGACCACCGCATCCACCGGCCAGCCGTGCCGGCCCTCCACCAGCCAGGCGACGAAGGCGATCGCCACAGCGGCGAGCAGCAGGTAGGTCAGTGGATTGCGGAACTGCGCCAGCACCCGCCGCCAGGCGGGCACCGGCGGCGCCGAGCGCAGCACGTTCGGCCCGTCGCGCGCCAG
>JAJTCN010000012.1 GCA_021323335.1 Ramlibacter sp. | reverse complement strand
TGAAGCGGAAGTCGACGAACTTGACTTCGTTGTCCTTCACCATCTTCATGACGTCTGCGACGGTCTTGGCTGCCATCAGGTTTCTCCTGGGGATGGTTGGTTGTTGATAAGCGTGCGGCTTGCGGGATGCAGGTTCTGTGCCAAAGCTGGTGCATGCGTCACGGCGCGAAGCCCGGCGATTCTCCCCGATCCTGGGGCCTTTTCCCTACGGGACGCTGGCTGGTCGCGCCCGGTGCCGCACTGTTCAGGTGCGTAAACGGGCGTGCACCTCGGCGGTGCGGGTCAGGGACGCACCAATTCGGGGCCTAGCTTGACCTGCAATCGCGCCAAACCGTCGAGCAAGGTCCGGTACGCGGGGTCGACTTCCGCCGGGGCGCCCTTCACCCCCAGGTCGATGTGGCGGCCCCAGGTGGGATGGTCGACGCTGGGCAGGCTGAACACCTTCACCCCCGGGTGCTCGCGCTCCACCTGCTCCATCAGGGGCGTGAGCGTGGCCTCCATGGAGCCGAACACGATGACCGACTTCTCCAGGTACGCGTCGCGCGTGAAGAGATGGGCGTACTGCGCATCCAGCACGCTTTCGATCATCGGCCAGGCCATCACCGGGAAGCCCGGTACGAAGTGCACGCTGCCCACGCTGAAGCCGGGAATCTTGTTGTACGGGTTGCGGATGATCGACGCGCCCTTGGGGAACACGCCCATGTTCAGGCGGTGGATGTTGTCCGGGCGGTCCGGCTCGTAGGGCACGCCCTGCTCCCTGGCGGTGTCCTGCATGCGCTCGCGGATCAGGGCCTCGGCCTGCGGGTGGAGCTCGAGTTCCACGCCCAGCGCCCGGGCCGCGCACTGGCGGGTGTGGTCGTCCGGCGTGGCGCCGATGCCGCCGCAGGAGAACACCACGTCGCCGGAGGCGAAGGAGCGTTGCAGGGTGGCCGTGATGCGTTCCGGCGAGTCGCCCACGTATTCCGCCCAGGCCAGTTGCAGGCCGCGCGCACCGAGCAGCTCGATCACCTTGGGCAGGTGCTTGTCGGCGCGTTTGCCGGAGAGGATCTCGTCGCCGACGATGACCAGGCCGAAGGAGGGAGTTGGAGCGCTCATGCGGTAATCCTACCGGCCCGCGGCTCATCGTCGAGAAAGCGGGGGCTACCGGACCACCGCGCCGAAGCCGAGCTTTATCATCCGGGGCATGGGCTCCATCACTCCCGTCATCCTTTGCGGCGGCTCCGGCACCCGCCTGTGGCCCTTGAGCCGCAAGAGCTTCCCCAAGCAGTTCGTCCCGCTCATCGGCGACAAGAGCCTGCTGCAGCTGACGCTGGAACGCGTCGCGCCGCTCGGTACGCGCGTGCTGGCCGTCGCCGCGGAGGACCACCGCTTCCTCGTCGCCGACGTCTATCGCCAGGCCAAGGTGAAGGGCACCGTCATCCTGGAGCCGGTGGCGCGCAACACCGCGGCGGCCATGGCCCTGGCCGCGCTGCATGCGGCGCCGGACGAATTCCTGCTGTTCTGCCCCGCCGACCACCACATCCCGGATGCCGCCGCCTTCGCGCGGACGGTCAAGGAGGGCCTGAGCGCCGCCGCCTCCGGCGCCATCGTCACCTTCGGCGTGGTCCCCACCTTCCCCAGCACCGCGTACGGCTACATCCGCCAGGGCGCCGCGCGGCCCGATGGCAGCCTGCAGGTGGCCCAGTTCGAGGAGAAGCCGGATGCCAAGCGCGCGCAGGAGCTGCTGCTGGCCGGCGATGCCTTGTGGAACGCCGGCATCTTCCTCGTGCAGGCCCGCGTGCTGATCGAGGCCCTGGAAGAACACGCGCCGGACATCCTGGCCGCCTGCCGCGCCGCGATGGCCAAGGCCGACACCGACGACGGACTGGCCGTCTCGGCCGGCCTGTCCTTCCTGCGGCCCGGCCGGGCGGAATTCGAAGCCTGCCGCTCGCAGAGCATCGACTACGCCGTGCTGGAGCCCCACAAGGAGGTCGCGGTGCTGCCCTTCCGCGGCCAGTGGAGCGACGTCGGCAGCTGGAACGCGGTGGCCGACCTCGGGCCGGCCGACGCCAACGACAACCGCCTGCATGGCCAGGGCTGGGCCCTGAATGCGCGCAACACCTTCGTGCACGCGCCGCACCGGCCGGTGGTGGCGGTGGGCACGCAGGACCTGCTGATCATCGACACGCCGGACGCCGTGCTGGTGGCGCACCGCAGCTGCGCCGAACAGGTGAAGGAGGTGGTCGCCCACCTGGAAACCGTGAACGCCGCCCAGGCCATCTTCCACCGCAAGGTCGTCCGCCCCTGGGGCTGGTACGACAGCGTCGACGCCGGCGAGCGCTTCCAGGTCAAGCGCATCGGCGTCAAGCCGGGGGCGTCGCTCAGCCTGCAGAAGCACCACCACCGCGCCGAGCACTGGATCGTCGTGCGCGGCACGGCGCAGGTCACGCGCGGCGCGGAGACCTTCCTGCTCAGCGAGAACCAGTCCACCTACATCCCGATCGGCGAGGTGCACCGGCTGCACAACCCCGGGAAGATGGAGCTGGAGATGATCGAGGTGCAGTCGGGCGGCTACCTCGGCGAGGACGACATCGTGCGCCTCGAGGACACCTACGGCAGGAGCTGAGGCGGCACGGCGGCCGCCTGTTCGTCCTGCCGCATCTGCGCCAGCACGGCCAGGCAGTAGTGGGTGAACCACAGCGACGAGAAGGCGAACACCAGCGTGTAGATCCAGATCGCCACCGGGATCAGGATCGGGAAGGCCGCGGCGAAGAACCAGCCCGAGGCCCACACCACGCTGGGCGCCGCGCCCAGGTAGCCGGTGGCGATGCCCATCAGCAGCAGCCAGCGCCGGTGCCCGCGGAACACGCGGCGGCGCTCGTCCTCGCTGGCGTGGTCCGCCAGCGCGTCGAAGGTCATGACGCGGTAGGTCAGCCAGCCCCAGATCAGGGGCGGCAGCAGCAGGATCAGCGGCGGGATCAGCCACAGCGGAATCGACACCACGAGGGCGACGACCGCCAGCAGCATCGAGCCGAACGACCACAGCGCGCCGCGCAGGAAGGAGGCGCCATGCTTGCGCTCCAGCGCGGGGAAGCGCCTGCGGCCCACCAGGTTGACGAGGGCCGGCGTCATCAGCAGCGCGACGAACAGCAGCACCACCACCACCAGCAGCGGCGTCACGGCGAAGATGATCAGCAGCGGCGCCAGCGCGTTCTTCAGCCCCGCCATCCCCATGTCCTGCAGCCAGCGCGTGAAGCTGGCCAGCCACTCGCTGGATTCGAGCCACAGGAACACGTTGTTGACCGCGTCGTCCCAGAAAAAGTAGCCCAGGCCGCCGGCCGCCAGGATCAACAGCAGCAGCGGCAGCAGCGACAGGAAGATCACCCGCGGATGCAGGCAATAGGCGACGGCGCGCCAGAAGGAGTCGAGGAAGAGGGACATGGGGCTCCGAGTGTGTCATCCCCGCGGAGGCGGGGATCCAGGGCGTCCATCCCGAATGCGGCAGCCCTGGATTCCCGCCTTCGCGGGAATGACGAAAGTCAGGCCTTCCCCACCAGCCGCAGCACCCCCAGCCACTGCTGCGACCAGAAGCCGCGGCCATAGTCGCGGCCCTGCTCCACCTGGTCGCGCACGCCCGTCGGGTCCCAGCGCAGCTCGAAGTTGGCGGTGCGGAACAGCACGTCCCACCAGGGCAGCAGCACGCCGAAGTTGTGGCCGCCCAGCGCCGGGCTGCGGCCCTCGCGCAGCAATTCGCCCGAGGCATTGCGCTCGTGGCCGATGCCGATGCTGTGGTGCAGGCGGTGGAAGCGCGGGCTGATCCACAGCCGCTCGCCGATGCGGCCGAAGTGCAGCCGCAGGTTGGCGTGCTGCAGGCTTTCGCTGAGCTGGGCGATGGCGACGATGGCCACGAACTGCCCCGGGCCCACGCCGATCAGCTGCCCCACCACCACCAGCAGGCTGTCGCGCAGCAGGTCGTCGAGCAGGTGGTTGCGGTTGTCGCTCCACATCGTCATCTGCCGCTGCGAGTGGTGCAGGGAGTGCAGGCTCCACCACCAGTTCAGGCCGTGCTGGCCGCGGTGGATCCAGTAGTCGACGAAGTCGAACACCACCAGGTAGATCACGAAGCTGATGAAGGGATGGTCCGTGACGCCGGCCACCACCTGGTCGATGTGCACCGTGCCCAGGCCCGCCACGCGCAGCATGCCGAACAGGTCGTCGAACAGCGGCTCGACGCTGAAGAACAGCGCCACCCGGAACAGCCCCAGGCGGTGCAGCAGCGTGTAGAGCACGTCGGTGCGCACGGCCCGCGCGTCCACCAGCGGCTCCACCGGGCGCCAGCGCTGCAGCGGGCCGATGATGGCCAGCAGCACCGCTATCTGGATCAGGCCGACCAGCAGCCAGCCGGTGGCCGTGTAGCCGTCCTCGAGGAAATTGCCCAGGCCGAACGAGAACAGGATCGGCTGGACGGCGATCTCGAACAGCCCCTGCTGGGCCTTTTCAAACAAGTCCTGGATCCACTGCATGGTCATTGAACGCGCGCCACCCACTCCCGGTAGTCAGGATGGTCGCGCAAGGTCGCAAAACAAAAACCCCTGGCCTTCAACCCGGCGATCAGCGGCTCCAGCACGGCGGGCGCCCAGGGGTCCTTGCGGGACCAGATGCCCAGGTGCGCCACCAGGATGTCGCCGCCGCGCACGTCGCGCAGCGCCTTCGCCAGCAGCTGCTGGTTGCTGGCCAGCTCGCTGGGCAACTCGTCGCCCAGGAAGCCGGCCGGCGCCCACGCCACGTGCGCGTAGCCGCACGATCGCGCCACGGCCCGGAGTTTGGCCGAACTCTTGCCTCCCGGCGCACGGAACAGCGGCAAAGGCTTGCGGCCCGTGATTTCTTCCAGCCGCCGGGCCGCCCGGGTGATCTCGGCGCAATAGTCGGCGGCCGTGAAGGTGGCATCGCGGCCTGCGTTGGCGCCGGCGGACGGCCGCACCCGGAAGCGCGGCGGGTCGCCGGGCAGGTCGGCGCGCCAGTAGGTGTGGTCCCAGGTATGCGAGGCGAACTCGTGGCCCTCGGCCGCCCTCGCCTTCCACCACGGCGCCCAGTGTGCGCCCAGGCTGCCATCGCCCTCCTGGGTCTTCTCGTTGGCGGCGAAGAAGGTCACCTTCACCTGCTGCCGATTCAGTACCTCGGCGATCAGGGGGGCCACGCCCATGTGCCCGGTGTCCAGCGTCAGGTAGACCGGCTGCCGGCACGCCGGCTGCGCGATGGCGGCCGGCACCAGCAGCGCCAGTGCGAGCCCGCGCAGCAGGGCCGGCAGCGCCATCACTGCCTCGGCGCGTGGTCCAGCGTCCAGACGCCGTGCGGCGACTTGCCCACCCGCACCTGCCGCACGACCTGGCGCGCCTCCGTGTCGATGACGGTCAGCTTCTTGGCCCAGCGCGAGGTGACCAGCAGGTAGCGGCCGCCGCCCATGACCTCCATGCAGTCCGGGCCGCCGGGCGCCGGATAGCTGTCCACCACCTGCAGCGTGGCCATGTCGATCTTGCTGATGGTGTTGGCCACCCGGTTGCTGACGTACACGTGGCGCCGGTCGCCGGCGGCGCGGAAGGCATGGGCGCCGTCGCCGGTGCGGATGCGGCGCACCGACTTCGGCTGCGGCCCGCTGACGTCGAACACCTCCACGCTGTCGCTGCCCGTCAGGCCCACCAGCAGCGTCCTGTCGTCGGCGCTGCCGAAGACGTCCGCCGGCATCGGGCCGGTCTTGATGCGCCAGCGGATGTCCTGCTTCGCCAGGTCCACGGCGACCAGTTCGTCGCTGTCCTGCATGGTGACGTAGGCGAGCGTGCTGGCGCTGTCGATGAAGATGTGGCTGGGGGTCTTGCCGGTGGAAATGCGCTTGACCAGCGCGAGGTCCGTGCCGTCCCAGCGGTACAGGTCGACGTGCTGCAGGCGGTTGCCGGCCGTCACCAGCCACTTCATGTCCGGCGAGAAGCGCAGGTGGTAGGGGTCGATGACGCCGCGCACGATCTTCTGGACCTGCGCGGTGCGCGGGTCGATGAAGGTGATCGAGTCGGCCAGCGCATTGGCGACCAGGATCGACTTCTCGTCCGGCGTCAGGTACAGGTGGTGCGGCTCCTTGCCCGTGGGGATGCGGCGCACCTCGCGCCAGCTGACGGGGTCGATGACGCTCACGTCCGCGTCGAGCGAATTGAGCACGAAGATCGGGGCGGGCTGGGCGACGGCCAGCACGGGCAACAGCAGGCAGGCAGCCAGCCAGGCGCGGCACGGGGACAGGAGGTTCACTTGGCGCAGGTTACTCAGGGGGGACTGGCGTTACAACGTGCCGGGGCCGCCGAAGGTGGACCGGTGCCCTATTGTCCCCGATCGGCGACCCGCAGGAGCTGATCGGCGGTGAGCCAGCGCCACTGGCCGGCAGCGAGATCGTCAGGAAGGGCGAAGCCACCGATGCGCGAGCGGTGCAGCGTGGTCACCCGGTTGCCCACCGCCGCCAGCATCCGCTTGACCTGGTGGTACTTCCCTTCGGTCAGGGTCAGTCGCAACGCATGTTCACCGGTCGCCTCGCACGCCGCGGCCCGCACCGGCCGCGGGTCGTCGTCCAGCACCACGCCCGCCAGCAGCCGCGCGACCTGCTTCGCATCCACCGGATCGGCCGTGCCCACCTCGTACACCTTCGGCACGTGATGCTTGGGCGAGCTCATGCGATGGATGAAGGCGCCGTCGTCGCTCATGAGCAGCAGGCCGGTCGTGTCCTGGTCCAGCCGGCCGATGGCCTGCACACCCGGCTGGCCGCCCTTGACGGGGCGCTGGCGCAGCGGCGCCGGCAACAGCGTGTAGATGCTGGGCCAGGCAGAAGGCTTCTGCGAGCACTCGTAGCCGGCCGGCTTGTGCAGCACGAGGTAGGCCTTGGCGTGGTACTCCCACGGCTTGCCGTCGACGCTGAAGCGCAGGCCCTGCAGCTCGAAGTCGGCGGACGGATCGGTGACGACTTCGCCGTCCACGGTCACCAGGCCGTTCTGCACGAGGCCCGTGCACAGGCGGCGGGGCCCGAAGCCCTGGGTGTAGAGGATGTCCTGCAGCTGCATTGAACCGGGAATTGTGCAGGAACGCCGCGGCCGCTGTGGCGGCTGCGCGACCTTGCGCCTCTCCCGAATGGCTCGTTGCGCCTGTTCCGGCTTGCGCGGGCCGCGCGCCCTCGGGGATCATCGAAGGTTGAAAGGCAAATTTCGAACAAACGAGACATTCGATGGCAATCTTTGGCGCTCCGGTTTACATGCAGGGCCTCGGCCGTACCCAGCCGTCCTTTCCCAACGAGACGGCGGTGATGGACTTCAACGGGGACGGTCACCTCGACCTCTTCACGGCCTGGTTCTACTTTCCGCTGTCGGAAGCAAGCCAGACCATCACCATCCACCTGGGCAACGGAGACGGCACCTTCCGGGATGGCACCACCACCATCGTGCCCAAGGCCCTGCCGACGACGGTGCACCCGCGCGAGCTCGTGCTGCGGGATTTCAACGGCGACGGCCGCACGGACATCTACATCGCGGACCACGGCTACGACCTGCCACCCTTTCCCGGCTACCAGGACCAGTTGCTGCTGTCCGGAGCGGCGTGGACGTGGCGTGATGCCACCTCCTTGCTGCCGCAGCGCGCCGACTTCACGCACTCGGCGACCGCCGCCGACGTCGACGGCGACGGCGACATCGACATCTTCCAGGGCAACCTGGCCGATGGCGATGGGCCGGCGATCCTGTTGAACAACGGCAGCGGCCGCTTCACCATCGGTGCGGATCACCTGCCCGATTTCGTGGCGTTGCCCGACGCCGCAGACCCGACGACCTACGCCACCAGCGAGTTCGCCGACTTCGACGGTGACGGCGACCAGGACCTGTTCCTCGGCCAGTTCCAGGCGGACGCCTCGGTCATCCTCCTGAACGACGGGACCGGCAAGTTCACGCCGTCGACCCGGGCACTGCCGCCGGGCCCGTTCGGCGCCGATACCACCCTGGTCGATTCGCAGGCCCGCGACCTCAACGGCGACGGCCGGATGGACCTCGTCGTGCTGGGGCACCGGTTCGATGGCAGCGGACGCGCGGTGCAGGTCCTCATGAACAAGGGCGGCGGCCGCTTCGCGGACGAGACGGCCGAACGGATGTCGGTGAACTGGGCGGGCGACAACTGGGTGATCTACCTCCATTTCGCCGACCTCAATGGCGACGGCTTCGACGACATGATCACCCAGCCGAGCGGGGGCAACGTCGAAGTCCTCCTGAACAACGGCGACGGCTACTTCTTCGAGCCGCCGGACAACGAGCTGTTCGTCCCCGGCACGTTCGAGCTCGGCGACTTCAACGGCGACGGCAAGATCGACGTCATCAACTTCGGTGGCGGCCAGATGGAGTTCCGTCCCGGGACCGGGCAGGTGCCGATCCGGCTGAAGGGCACCGAGCGCAACGACAAGCTGTTCGGCGACGGGTTCGGCAACCGGCTGGACGGCGCCGGCGGCAACGACGTGATCCGCTCCGGCGCCCGCAACGACGACGTCACCGGCGGCACGGGCGCGGACAAGCTTTATGGCGGCACCGGCAACGACGTCCTGCGCGGCGCCGCAGGGGTGGACCGGCTGCAGGGCGACAGCGGGGCGGACCGCTTCTTCTTTTCCCACGCAGGCCTGGCAAACGCGGATACGGTGGTGGACTTCCGCCACGGCATCGACAAGATCGTGCTGGACGCGTCCCGGTTCAGCGGCACCTTTGCCGACATCAGCTACCGGGCCGACGGCAAGCTCTTCTTCGACGGCCAGCTGGTGGCCACGCTGGTGGGCCACCCGACGCTGACGGCGTCGGACGTGCTGTTCCTCTGAGCAGGCGCGTTCAGATCGCGCCGGCGCTGCGCATCGCTTCGATCTCCGAGGCGCTCCGCCCCAGCTCGCGCAGGATGTCCTGCGTGTGCGCGCCGACCGCCGGTATCGCGTCCATGCGGTAGTCGAAGCTGCTGTTCACGCCGGGCGGCAGCAGCGCTTCGATCGGCCCGCGCGGCGTGTCGATTTCCCGGAAGCGGCCGCGCGCGCGCAGTTGCGGATGCGCCCACATGTCGCCGACGCCGTTGACGTGCGCGTTGGCGATCTGCGCCTCGTCGAGGCGGGCGATGACCTCGTCGGCGCTCAACGCGCGGAACGCGGCCAGGATGATCTGCTTCAGCTCCGCGCGATGTTCGTTGCGCCTGGCATTGGCGTCGAAGCGCGGATCGGTCGCCAGCGCCGGCTGCATCAGCACCTTGTCGCAGAACAGCTTCCATTCGCGCTCGTTCTGCAGACCCAGCATCACCGTCTTGCCGTCGCCCGCCTCGAAAGGGCCGTAGGGATAGATGGTGGCGTGCGAGGCGCCGCTGCGCGGCGGAGGCGGCGCGCCGTCGTAGGCGTAATACATCGGAAAGCCCATCCACTCGCCCAGCGACTCCAGCATGGAAACGTCGACGTGGGAGCCGCGCCCGGTCTGCTGCCGCTGCAGCAAGGCGGCCAGCACGCTGCTGTACGCGTACATGCCCGCCGCGATGTCGGCGATGGAGTTGCCCGACTTGCTGGGCTCCTCCGGCGTCCCCGTGACGGACAGGAAGCCGGCCTCGCTCTGGATCAACAGGTCGTAGGCCTTCTTGTCGCGGTAAGGGCCGTCGTTGCCGTAGCCCGAGACGTCGCACACCACCAGCCGCGGATGACGCGTGCTCAACTCCGCGTAGGACAGCCCCATGCGGGTGGCCGCGCCCGGCGCCAGGTTCTGCACCAGCACGTCGGCCCGCGCCAGCAAGTCCATCAGCACCTGCAGCGCCGCCGGCTGCTTGAGATCCAGGGTCAGGCTTTCCTTGGAGCGGTTCACCCAGACGAAATGGGAGGACAGGCCGTTGGCGCGGTCGTCATAGGCGCGCGCGAAGTCGCCGACGCCCGGCCGCTCCACCTTGATCACTCGGGCGCCGAGGTCGGCAAGCTGTCGCGTGCAGAAAGGAGCGGCGATCGCATGCTCCAGCGACACGACGGTGACGCCGTCGAGGGGACGCGGCATCAGAAGCTCCTCGGCAGCCCCAGCAGGTGCTCGGCCACGTACGAATAGATCAGGTTGGTGGAGATCGGCGCCACCTGGTACAGGCGGGTCTCGCGGAACTTGCGCTCGACGTCGTATTCGTGGGCGAAGCCGAAGCCGCCGTGCGTCTGCAGGCAGGCGTTGGCCGCTTCCCACGACGCCTTCGCGGCGAGGTACTTCGCCATGTTGGCTTCGCCGCCGCAGGGCTTGCCGGCATCGAACAGTTCGCAGGCCTTGAAGCGCATCAGGTTGGCCGCCTCGGTCTCGATGTAGGCGTCGGCGATGGGGAACTGCACGCCCTGGTTCTGGCCGATCGGACGATTGAACACCACGCGCTCGCTGGCATAGCGGCGCGCCTTGTCGACGAACCAGTAGGCGTCGCCGATGCATTCGGCCGCGATCAGCGTGCGTTCCGCATTGAGCCCGGTCAGGATGTACCTGAAGCCCTGCCCTTCCTCGCCGATCAGGTTCTCCGCCGGGATCTCGAGGTTGTCGAAGAACACCTCGTTGGTCTCGTGGTTCACCATGTTCTGGATGGGCCGCACCGTCATGCCGCGGCCGATGGCCTGGTGCAGGTCGACGATGAAGACGCTCATGCCCTCGCTCTTCTTCTTCACGTCCGCCAGCGGCGTGGTGCGGGCCAGCAGGATCATCAGGTCGGAATGCTGGATGCGCGAGATCCAGACCTTCTGCCCGTTGACGACGTAGCGGTCGCCCTTGCGCACCGCGGTGGTCTTGAGCTGCGTGGTGTCGGTGCCGGTGGTGGGCTCGGTCACCGCCATCGACTGCAGGCGCAGCTTGCCGCTGGCCAGGCCGGGCAGGTACTTGCGCTTCTGCTCGACGGAGCCGTGGTGCAGCACCGTGTTCATGTTGTACATCTGGCCGTGCAGCGCGCCCGCATTGCCGCCGGAGAAATTGATCTCCTCCATGATCACCGAGGCTTCGGTCAGGCCCAGGCCCGAACCGCCGTACTCGGTGGGGATCAACGCGGCCATCCAGCCGGCTTCGGTCAGCGCATCGACGAAGGCCACGGGGTAGCCGCGCTCGTTGTCGACCTTCTGCCAGTAGGCGGAGTCGAAGCTCCTGCACATGGCGCGCAGGGCCTCGCGCATTTCCTGGTGCGCGTCGGGGGTGGGGATGTCGGTCTTCATGCTTTCATTCGCAGGTGGCCTCGGCCTGCATGGTCAGCCAACCCTCGTGGTCCTGCGCCCACAGGCGCACGCTGCGGCCGTCGGCGGATGGCTGGCCGCACACGCGGAAGGGATGCAAGTCGAAGGTGGGCCGGACGGCCTTGAAGTTGAAGCTGCGTACCCGGGCCTGGGGCAACTGGCGGCGCAACAGGTCCAGCAGCAGCGTCGCGATCAGCGGCCCGTGCACGATGAGGCCGGGGTAGCCCTCCACCTCGGTCACGTACTTGCGGTCGTAGTGGATGCGGTGGCCGTTGAAGGTGAGCGCGGAATAGCGGAACAGCAGCACGTCGTCGGGCACGATCTCCCGGCTCCACGCGGCCTGCGCCGGCGCGGCCTGCGGCGGCGGCGCGGGATCGCCGGGCTGCGGCGGGGCGCGGTAGACGATGTCGTGCTCCTCGCTCACGGCCAAGCCCGCCGTGTTGCGCAGTTCGTGGCGCACCAGCACGAACACCAGGTCGCCGGTGCGGCCGGCCTTGTGCGTGACGGAGGCGATGCGCGAGCGGCGCTCGACCGCATCGCCGACCTGCAGCGGCGCGTGCCACTGCAGCCGGCCGCCCGCCCACATGCGGCGCGGCAGCGGCACCGGCGGCAGGAAGCCGCCGAGGCGCGCATGGCCGTCGGGGCCCAGCTCGCTCTGGCGATGCCGCGGCAGGAAGTACAGCCAGTGCCACAGGGGCGGCAGGGGTGTGCCGGGCACGGGATCGGCGTCCTCGCGGTCGAGCGTGGCGGACAAGGCGCGCACCGGCGCGGCGGTGATCTCGTCGTGCAGGGTCTCGCTACGCCCTTCCCACTCGCGCAGGCGGGCCAGCAGTTCGGGCGTGATGCGGGCGGTGGCTGCTACTTCCATGACGCCTCCTCAGCGAGCGCGCAGCGGCAGGCCGACCAGCTTTTGCGCATCTTCCAGCGTGAGGCCGTCCACCAGGTCGATCACCTCGACGTGGTCGCCGGCCGGTGCGAACGTGCCGTGGTCGGTGTACACGCGCTTGACGCAGGCCACGCCGGTCAGCGGATAAGTGCATTGCGCGACGATCTTGCTCTGGCCTTCCTTGGTCAGCAGGTTCATGCTGATCCAGGTGCTGCGGGCGCCGACCGCGAGGTCCATGGCGCCGCCGACGGCCGGGATGGCGTCGGCTTCCCCGGTGTGCCAGTTGGCGAGGTCGCCGGCCATCGACACCTGGAAGGCGCCCAGCACCGAGATGTCCAGGTGGCCGCCGCGCATGATGGCGAAGCTGTCGGCGTGGTGCACGATGGAGGCGCCCTTCTGCAGGGTCACCGGCTGCTTGCCCGCGTTGATGAGGTCGTAATCCTCCTGGTCCTTCGCCGGCGCCGGCCCCATGCCGATGATGCCGTTCTCGGAGTGCAGCAGGATCTCCTTGTCCGCCGGCAGGTGGTTGGCCACCATCGTGGGCATGCCGATGCCCAGGTTGACCAGGGCGCCCTCGGGGATGTCGCGGGCGATGCGCCGGGCCAGTTCGTCGCGGTTGCGCAGCTTGTAGTCGGGCATGTTCACTTCTCCTCGCGGATGCCGCCGGCCTGCGTGGGCACGTAGGGGATTTTCACGATCTTCTTCACGAAGATGCCCGGCGTGACGATGGTCTCCGGGTCGAGCTCGCCCAGCTCGACGATCTCGTGCACCGAGGCCACGGTGTGCCTCGCGGCGGTCGCGAATACCGGGCCGAAGTTGCGCGCGGCCAGCCGGTAGGTGAGGTTGCCCCAGCGATCGCCGCGATGCGCCTTGATCAGCGCGAGGTCGCCATGGATGGGGTATTCGAGCACATAGTCGCGGCCGCCGATGTTGCGCACTTCCTTGCCCTTCGCCAGCGGGGTGCCCACGCCGGTGGCCGTGTAGAACGCCCCGATGCCGGCGCCCGCCGCGCGGCAGCGTTCGGCGATGTTGCCCTGCGGCACGAGCTCGAGCTCCAGCTTGCCGCTGCGGTACAGCTCGTCGAACACGAAGGAGTCGGCTTGCCGCGGAAAGCTGCAAATGATCTTGCGCACCCTGCCCTGCTGCAACAGCCGCGCCAGGCCCGCGTAGCCGTTGCCGGCATTGTTGTTGACGATGGTGAAATCCCGGCCGCCGCGCTCGATCAGCCCGTCGATCAGCGCGTCCGGGATGCCCGCCGTGCCGAAGCCGCCCACCAGGATGGTGGCGCCGTCCTTCACCTCGCCGATGGCTTCCGCCACCGAGTTCGCAATCTTGTTGATCATCCGGTCACCTCAGGACGGATTGTGCGCGAGCGGCGACCCGGACTGCGGCGGTCCCGAACCGATGGGCCTGCCTCGGCCGTCAGGCGTCCGCGTCGCGCAGGTTGCGCGCGATTTCCTTCTGGATCAGGCCCGCGAGTTCCCCGGACCGCGCCTTGACGCGGGACACCGGCCCGGCCACGAGGATCGCGAACTGCCGATGCGGCATCTTCAGCGGCAGCGCGACGCCGCCGAGGTCCTCGGTGAATTCGCCGTTGCCCTCGAACCAGCCGCGCTCGATGGAGCGCTTGATCTCCTTCTCCACCGCGGCCACGCTCATCAGCGTGGTGGCCGTGTAGCGCTCGAAGGTGGCGCGGCGCAGGATCGCGGCGCGGTCCGCCGGCGCCATCTGCGACAGCAGGGCCCGGCCCGTGGCCGTCACGTGCAGCGGCACCATCTTTCCCGGCCGGGCCGTGTACCGGATCGCGTGCGGCGACTCCACCGCGTCGACGAACACGGCATGGGCGCCGCTGGCCGCCGCCAGGATGGCGGTTTCTCCCGTGCGCTGCTGCAGCGCCTCGAGCATCTGGTGCAGCTGCTGCGGGATCGGGTCGGCGCTTTCCACCTGGCGGACCAGGCTCATCCACAGCGGCGACGGGTAGAAGCCGCCGCGCGCCTTGGGCTCGTACAGGTAACCGCGCGAGGCCAGCGTGCCCAGCAGGTTGAAGGTGCTGGAGCGCGGCCACTCGAAGTGCCGCGCAATCTCAGCCAGCGTCGCCGGCTGCTTGTGCGCGGCGAAGAATTCCATCAGGTCGAGGACGTTGGCGGCTTGTTTGACGTTCACGGTATCGAGGTCGGTTGCGCTAGTTTAGGGGACGGCACCAACTGGTCCCGCGACAGCCAGAAGGGCGCGGCGGCCAGCGCGACGCACCCCAGCGCGAGCAGGAAACCCGCGCGGTAGCCGCCGGTCCAGTCGTACAGTGCGCCGGAAAGCAGTGCGCCCAGGCCCGTCCCGATGGACATCAGCGCATAGATGGCGCCATACACGGTGGACTGTCCGCGCCCGGAAAACAGCTTCGCGCTCAGGCTGGCCACCACCGGTCCCCGGGCACCCTGGCAGACGCCGAACAGCACCACGTAACCCGCCAGCAGCCACTGGCTGTGCCGGTAGGTCAGCGCGTACAGCATGCCGATGCCGATGGCGGTGCCGATGAAGCTCACGGTCGCCGCCCGCCGCGGCGTGAAGCGGTCCGACATCCAGCCCGAGGTCGACACGCCGGCGATCGACAGCATGTTGGCGGCGCCCACCGCCGTCGCCGCCTGCAGCGGCGTGAAGCCGACATCGATCAGGTACACCACCGACTGCGGCAGGATCATGTACATCCCCAGCGCGGTGAAGAACATCACCTGCACCAGCAGCCAGAACCGGGGCTGGACCATCGCGGCGCGCAAGGGACTCACGGCCTTGCCCGGGCCCCTGGACGCGGGCGCGTCCCCGCGGGCCGACGTGATCTTTCGCCACGGCAGCAGCAGCACGAACACGCCGATGGCCAGCAGGCCGGCGCCCATGGAAAGGTAGGTCGCGCGCCATCCCGAAGCCTCGATCAGCGCCTGGGCCAGCGGCACCATCACCAGCGAGCCGCAGCCGAACGCCGAATATGCGATGCCCATGGCCGCGGAGAGCCGGCCGGAGAACCACCAGCTCAGCATGGCCGCCGCCGGGACCATGCCGACGGCGCCGCTGCCCAGGCCGCCCAGCAGGCCGACGCCGACATGGAAGTGCCACAGCTCGGTGGCGCGGCTCGCGATCAGGTAGCCGGCCGCCAGCAGTGCGATGCCGCCCAGGTAGAGGGTGCGCGGGCCGTAGCGCTCGAAGACCCAGCCCGCCAGCGGCGAGGCCAGGCCCGCTGTGAGCATGAGCATCGAATAGATGCCGGTCATCTGCGCGCGCTGCCAGCCGAACTGCTGCTGCAGCGGCAGCAGGAACACCAGGAAGGTGTCGCCCACGCCGCGCGAGACGAAGTTGAAGAAGAAGCACAGCGCCAGGACGCCGATGGCCCGGCGGGTGGAGGTCGCCCCATTCTCTGGCATGAATGGAGTGTACTTGGACATGAACACTATGCCAGCCTGGCAACCGTTCAGGCGGAATGAGGTTTTCCCTATGGACAGATTGTCCATTGGCATGAATACTCGCCGTCGCATGGGACCACTACACGGCACCCGCATCATCGACATGACGTCGGTGCTGATGGGACCTTTCGCTTCTCAGTCGCTGGGCGACATGGGCGCCGACGTCATCAAGGTCGAGGCGCCCGCAGGCGACCTCGTGCGCCAGATCGGCCCTGCCCGCCATGCCGACATGGGCCCCATCTTCCTGAACACCAATCGCAACAAGCGGAGCGTTGCGCTCGACCTGAAGCATCCCGACGGCGTCCGGGCGCTCAAGCGCCTGCTGGAAACCGCCGACGTGCTCATGTACAACGTGCGCCCGCAGGCAATGGCCCGGCTCGGACTGGGCTACGAGGCCATCAGCGCCATCAACCCGCGGCTGGTCTATGCGGGCCTGTTCGGGTTCGGGCAGGACGGCCCCTATGCGGCGCGCCCCGCCTACGACGACCTGATCCAGGGTGCCGCCACCTTGCCGCACCTCATCGCGCGAGCGGCCGGCGGCATTCCGCGCTACGTTCCCGCCGCCATCGCCGACCGCATCGTCGGCCAGACCGCAGTGGGCGCCATCCTCGCGAGCATCGTCGCGCGCGCGCGCACCGGCCGCGGCGACCGCGTCGACATCCCGATGTTCGAGACGATGGTGGCGTTCATCCTCGGCGACCACCTGGGCGGCCTCACCTACGAG
The DNA here is from genome assembly GCA_021323335.1 of Ramlibacter sp. Lineage (GTDB taxonomy): Bacteria > Pseudomonadota > Gammaproteobacteria > Burkholderiales > Burkholderiaceae_C > Ramlibacter. The sequence continues at coordinate 22,764 of JAJTCN010000012.1, read as the reverse complement.
CCGCCGCTGGACGGCGGCGGCTACGCCCGCCAGCTCTCGCCGGAGCGCCGGCCCTACCGCACGAGCGACGGCTACATCTGCGCGCTGGTCTACAACGACAAGCAGTGGGAAGGCTTCCTCCAGGGCATCGGCCGCGAGTCGCTGCTGCAGGAAGACGAGCGCTTCGCCAGTTTCGCCAACCGCTCGCGCAACATAGACCACGTGTACGGCTGGCTGTCGACGATCTTCGAGCAGCGCAGCACCCACGAGTGGATGAAGCTGCTGGAGGCGGCCGACGTGCCCTTCATGCCCATGCACGACCTGCAGAGCGTGCTGACGGATCCGCACCTGCAGGCCACCGGCTTCTTCCAGGACGTCGAGCACCCGACGGAGGGCAGCATCCGCACGATGCGCATGGCGCCCCAGTGGCAGCAAAGCACCCCCGCGGCGCAGCGGCCCGCGCCGCGCCAGGGCGAGCACACCGTCGAAGTGCTGGGCGAAGCGGGCTTCAGCAGCGCCGAGATCGACCAGTTGCTCGCCAGCGGCGCGGCGCGCACGCAGTCGCCCCGCCAGGCAGGGCCGGCGTCATGAGTTCGACCGGGCCGCTGGCCGGACTGCGCGTCGTCGAATTCGTCGGCGTCGGCCCGGGTCCCCTGTGCGGCATGTTGCTGGCCGACATGGGAGCGCAGGTGCTGCGCGTGGACCGCACGGAGCCGAGCGGCCTGGGAATTCCACGCCCGCCCCGGTTCGACCTGCTGCTGCGTGGCAAGCGCACGCTGAAGCTCGACCTGAAGCGGGACGACGGCCTGCGCCTGGCGCGCGCGCTGGTGCGCCAGGCGGACGCGTTGATCGAGGGCTTTCGTCCGCAGACGATGGAGCGCATCGGGCTGGGCCCCGACCCGTGCCTGAAGGACAACCCGCGGCTGGTGTACGGGCGCGTGACGGGGTTCGGCCAGGAGGGGCCGCTCGCGGGCGCCGCGGGCCACGACCTGAACTACATCGCGCTGGCTGGCGCGCTGCACGCCATCGGCCGCCGCGACCAGCCGCCCACCCCGCCGCTCAACCTGCTGGGCGACTATGCCGGCGGCGCGATGCTGCTGGCGATGGGAATGCTGGCGGCGCTGCTGCACGCGCGCGGCACGGGCCAGGGCCAGGTGGTCGACGCCGCCATGATCGACGGCGTCAACAGCCTGATGACGCCGTTCTACGGGCTGTACGCCGCGGGTTTCCACGATGGCCCGCGCGGCACCAACCTGCTCGACTCGGGAGCTCCCTACTACGAGGTGTACCGCTGCGCGGACGGCCGCCATGTCTCCATCGCACCGATCGAGAAGAAGTTTCGCGTGGTCCTGCTGGACAAGCTGCGCCAGGCCGGCGCGGATGTCGAGGGGCTGCCCGATTTCGACGACCGCGCGCGCTGGCCGGAACTGCACCGGCGCTTCACGGCGATCTTCGCCGCCCGCACCCGCGACGACTGGTGCCAGGCGCTGGAGGGCAGCGACGGCTGTTTCGCGCCCGTGCTGGCGCCGGGCGAGGCGCCCCGGCATGCACACCACGCCGCGCGCGGCAGTTTCATCGAGGTCGGCGGCATCACGCAGCCGGCTCCCGCGCCGCGCTTCGGCGCCACCCCCACCGGCCTGCCGACCGCACCGGCCGAGCCCGGCGATGCGCGGGAATGGGCATTGGCGTGGGGCGTGCCCCGCGAAGCGCTCGCGGCAGCGCCCTGAACCGGACAAAAAGGACAAGATGGCAGGCCTGTATTTCGAGGAATTCCAGCCGGAACAGCAGTTCGTCCACCCCTGGTCGCGCACCGTGACCGAGATGGACAACACCATGTTCTCGCTGCTGACGATGAACCCGCAGCCGCTGCACCTGGACGCGCATTTCGCCGCGCAGACCGAGTGGGGCCAGCGGCTGTTCAACAGCCTCTACACGCTGGGCATCCTGGTGGGCATGACGGTGAACGACACGACGCTGGGCACGACCATCGCCAACCTGGGCATGAGCGACGTGCGCTTTCCCAAACCGGTGTTTCACGGCGACACCCTGCGCGCCCGCACCCGCGTGGTTTCGGTGCGCGACAGCAGGTCCCGGCCCGAAGCGGGCCTGGTGGAGCTGGAGCACACCTGCCTGAACCAGCGCGACGAAGTGGTGGCGGTCTGCCTGCGCACCGCCCTGATGCGAAGGAAACCAGCGCAATGACCAAGCCCATGGCGATGCCAACCGCGGTCGAGGCGCCCCTCTTCTACCGCAAGCTGACGCGCTGGGTCGACGCCATCGACGGCGTCCTGATCACCATCGCCGCCCTCATGCTCTTCTCGCTGATGCTGCTGGTGGCGGCCGACGTCGGCCGGCGCTATATCTTCAACTCGCCGATCCAGTGGTCGTACGAGGTGGTCAACAACTACCTCATGCCCGGCCTGTTCTTCTTCGCCGTGTCGCACACCCTGAAGGCGCACTCGCACATCGCCGTGGACATCCTGCACAACTACGTGGGGACCAGGTTGCGCTACTGGTTCGAGGCCATTGCCATGGTGCTGGCGGTGCCCGCGTTCGCGCTTTGCACCTGGGTGGCGGCCGGCAACACACTCCACGAGTTCCGGGTGTCCGCCGAAGCCAGCAGCGGGCTGGCCGTCCCCTCCTGGACCATCAGCATCGCCTTTCCGATCGGCTTCGGCATGCTGACGCTGCGCATGGCGCTCAACGCCATCGGCTACGTGGGCACCCTGGTCACGGGCCGCCAGCTCAAGGCGCTGCCGCCGATCTCCGGCACCGAAGAGGGCGCCGAATGACCGCCGCCCTGATCGCCGCCCTGCTCTTCGGCTTGCTCGCCATCGGCATGCCGGTGGCATTCGCACTGGTGTTCACCGGCTCGCTGGGCCTGTACCTGGTCGGCGGCTGGGACGCGATGGTCGGCGTGCTGTCCACGGCGCCCCTGTCCACCGCCTCGTCCTACGAACTGATCTCCGTGCCGCTGTTCATCCTGATGGCGGAATTCGTGATCATGAGCGGCGTGGCCGACAACCTGTTCAAGGCCGCCGCCACCTGGGTCGGCCGCGTGCCGGGAGGCCTGGGCATGGCCACGGCGCTGGCCGGCGCCGGCTTCGGCGCCATCTCGGGGTCCAGCACCGCTTCGGCGGCGACGCTCTCCTCGACCACGATGCCGGCGATGCTGAAGGCGGGCTACGACCCCAAGCTCGCAGGTGGCGTGGTCGCGATCTCCGGCACCCTCGCCATGCTGATCCCGCCGTCCATCGCGCTCATCCTGTACGGGATCATCGCGGACGTGAGCATCAGCGCATTGCTGATCGGCGGCGTGATCCCCGGCATCCTGGTCACGCTGGTCATCATGGCGACGGTCCTCGTGCTGGTGACGATCCACCCCGCGTCCGCGCCGCGCGGACGGGCGTACACCATGGGCGAGAAGTTCAGGTCGCTCAAGGTCGTCGGGCCGATGGTGTTCCTGTTCATGGCCGTCACGGGCGTCATCTACACCGGCATCGCCACCCCGACGGAAGCCTCGGGGCTCGGCGCGCTCGGCGCTTTCCTGATCGCGGCCTGGGAGCGCAAGCTCACGCGGGCGGCGTTGGCCAAGGCGCTGGTGCATGCGGCGCACGCCAGCTGCATGATCATCATGATCATCGTCTGCGCCAAGGTGTTCGGCTACTTCATCACCCTCACGCAGAGCGCGCAGGCCATCGTCGCCTGGGTGGGCGCGCTGGACGTCTCGCGCTGGGTGGTGATCGCCCTGGTGCTGCTGGGCTACCTCGTGCTCGGCTGCCTGATGGACCAGGTCGCCATCCTGATCCTCACCGTGCCCATCGTGCTGCCCCTGATGAAGGCGCTGGGGTTCGACCCGGTGTGGTTCGGCGTCATCATCGTGGTGATGGCGGAGGTCGGGCTGGTGACACCGCCCGTGGGCCTCAACGTGTTCGTGGTCGCGCGCTATGCGAAGCGGCCATTGGCGGAGATCTTCAAGGGCGTGCTGCCCCACGTGTTCAGCCACCTGCTGCTCGTCGTGGTGATGGTCGCCTTCCCCCAGATCATCCTGTGGCTGCCCGCCCAGATGGCGCCCTGATTCCCGTTTCACTCTGGAGACAACCATGACCAAGCTGCTTGCAACCTCCCTCGCCGTGGCCGTCCTCTGCGCCACCGGCGCCGCCTCGGCCCAGACCACCAAGATCAAGATCGCGGACTCGTTCCCGGTCGGCCACTACCTGCCGAAGTACTTCACCATGCCGATGGTCGAGCGGCTGAAGGCCAACCCGGCGGCCAAGGGCTTCGAGTTCGAGTACTACCCGGCCGAGCAGATGGGCAAGGCGAAGGATTTTCTCTCGCTCACGCAATCCGGCGTGATCGACATCGCCTATGTCGCCCCCGGCTTCGTCTCCGACAAGATGCCCCTGTCGGTGGTGCCCGAGCTGCCCCTGCCCTACAGCGGCTCCTGCCAGGCGACGCTGGCGTACTTCAACCTGGCCAAGCCTGGCGGCGTGCTCGACAAGAAGGAGTTCGCCCCCAACGGCGTGCGCCTGCTGTTCACCATCGTGCTGCCGCCCTACCAGGTGATCACGCGCAAGCCGTTCGCCAGCCTGAAGGAAGTGGAAGGCATGAAGATCCGCGCTTCCGGCTCGGCCAAGGAACTGCTGCTCAAGAAGCTGAAGGCGGTGCCGGTGCTGATGCCGACCCCGGAAGTCTACGAGTCGCTCTCTCGCGGCACCATCGACGGCGTGCTGTTCCCGTTCAACAGCCTGGCGCCCTATGAGATCGACAAGCTGTCGAAGACCGGCACCATCGGCTCCAACTTCGGCTCCTTCGTCGCCAACTGGGTGATCAGCGAGAAGCGCTTCCAGTCGCTGCCGCCGGCCGTCCAGAAAGACCTGATGACGATGGGCGAAGAGCTCACCAAGAGCGTGTGCAAGCAGGTCGAGCAGGACGAGGCCGGCGACATCGCCAAGACCAAGGCGGCGGGCGTCAAGCTGACACCGCTGTCCCAGGCCGATCAGGACACGCTGGCGAAGGCCGCCAGCGAAGTGTCGACCGAATGGGCGCAGACCCTGGACCGCCGCGGCAAGACCGGAACCGAGGTGCTGAACGCGTTCAAGGCGGGCATGGGCATCAAGTGATCGGGCAGTTCTCGCTGCGGCAACTTCCGCCCGAAGCGGAGGCGCTGCGTCCCCAGGTGCGCGCCTTCCTCGATGGCGCGCTGGCCGGCATGCCGGCCGACCGGCGTGCCCGCTCGTGGCTGGGCTTCGATGCGCAGTTCAGCCGCGAACTCGGGCAGCGTGGCTGGATCGGCATGGCGCTGCCGCCCGCCTACGGCGGCGGCGGCCGTGACCATTTCGCGCGCTTCGTGCTGGTGGAGGAACTGCTGGCGCGCGGCGCCCCGGTATCGGCGCACTGGATCGCCGAACGCCAGAGCGCGCCGATGATCCTGCGCTACGGCACCGAGGAACAGAAGCGCTTCCACGTGCCGCGCATCTGCCGCGGCGAGTCGTTCTTCGCCATCGGCATGAGCGAGCCGCAGGTGGGATCGGACCTGGCCAGCGTCCGCACGCGTGCCGTGCGCACCGCCACGGGCTGGCGCCTGAATGGCCAGAAGATCTGGACCACCAACGCCGATCACTGCCACTTCATGATCGCGCTGGTGCGCACCTCGGGCGAACCGGAAGACCGGCAGAAGGGCCTGTCGCAGCTGCTGTTCGACCTGAAGACGCCCGGCATCACCATCCGCCCGATCGAGGACCTGACCGGCGACCGCCATTTCTGCGAGGTGTTCTTCGACAACGTGGACCTGCCCGCCGACGCGGTGATCGGCGAGGAAGGCTCTGGCTGGCAGCAGGTGACCGCGGAGCTCGCCTACGAGCGCAGCGGACCGGAGCGCATCTATTCCAGCATCGTGCTGCTCGATACGTGGCTGGCGCACCTGCGCGCTTCGAAGCGGCAGGACGAAGCGGCCGTCGCGCTGGCCGGCCGCCTGCTGGCCCACCTGGCCGCGCTGCGCTCGATGTCGGTCTCCGTCACGGCCCGCCTGGCTGCCGGCGAAAGCCCCATGACCGAGGCGTCGCTGGTCAAGGACCTCGGCACGGAGTTCGAACAACTGGTGCCCGTCGCCATCGCGGACATGCTGGCGAGCACGGGCGAGCCGGCATCCGAAGAATTGATGCGCACGCTGGCCTACATCACGCACTTCGCGCCGACCTTCTCACTGCGCGGCGGTACGCGCGAGGTGCTGCGCGGCCTGATCGCGCGCGGACTGGGCTTGCGATGAACGAATTCGCCGAATCCCTCGACCGGCTGCTGGCCGATGCCTGCCCGCCCGGCTTCGTGCGCGCGGTCGAACGCGGCGCCTCGCCGGCGCCGCTGTGGCAGGCGCTGGAAACCTCGGGCTTCCTCGACGCGATGGCGCCGGAGGACCGGGGCGGCGCGGGCTTGCCGCTCGCCGACGCCTTCGACCTGTTCGTGCTGCAGGGCCGGCACGCGGTGCCGGTGCCGATGGCCCAGACCATCGCGGCCCGCGGCGCGGGCTGCGAACAACTTCCGCGCGAGCTCGGCGCCGCCGTGGTGGCGGCCCAGATCGTCGGCGCGCTCGAACGCGTGCTGGAGATGACGCTGGCCTTCGCCAACGACCGGGTCCAGTTCGGCCGCCCGATCGGCAAGTTCCAGGCGATCCAGCACCAGCTGGCCGTGATGGCGGAGCAGGTCGCCGCGGCCCGCATGGCGGCGCAGATCGGCTGCCAGTCCGATGGCGCCCTGCCCCATCCCGCGCGGGCGGCCGTCGCGAAATCGCGCACCAGCGAAGCGGCGGGCATCGTCGCGCCGATGGCGCACGCCATCCACGGCGCCATCGGCATCACCGCCGAACTGGACCTGCAACTGTTCACCCGCCGGCTGCACCAGTGGCGCGCCGAGCACGGATCCGAAACCTTCTGGAACCGCGAGCTGGGGCGGGCGCTGCTGGCGAGCGACCAGCCCCTGGCGCTGGACTACCTGCGCGCCGAGCTCCTTCCTTCCCGGGACATCCCATGAGCAACTTCCTTTCCTACGAGCAGGACGGTGCGGTCGTCACCCTCACCCTGAACTCCCCCGGCACGCGCAACGTGCTCACCGGCAACACGGCGCCGCAGGACTTCGTGGACGCCTGCGCACGCATCAATGCCGATGCGTCCGTGGGGGTGGTGATCCTGACGGGGGCCGGCACGGCCTTCTCGGCCGGCGGCGACCTCAAGGACATGCAGAAGATGTTCGACCTGTCGCCGAGCGCGCTGCGCGACTGGTACCGCAGCGGCGTGCAGCGGCTGGCGCTGGCCGTCTACCACCTCGAAGTGCCGGCCATCGCCGCCGTCAACGGCCCGGCCATCGGGGCGGGCTGCGACCTGACGACGATGTGCGACATCCGCATCGCCTCCGAGAAGGCCGTGTTCGCGGAGAGCTTCGTCAAGGTCGGGCTGATTCCCGGCGACGGCGGCGCCTGGCTGCTGCCGCGCGTGGTCGGCAAGAGCATGGCGGCCGAAATGTCGTTCACGGGCAGGACGCTGGACGCCCAGGAGGCATTGCGGGTCGGTCTGGTGTCACGCGTCGTGCCGCATGACGAGTTGCTCGCGCAGGCGCGCGCGCTGGCCGGCCAGATCGCCGCCAATCCGGGGGGCGCGCTGCGGATGGCCAAGAAGCTGCTGCGCGAAGGCGAGCGGCTGGACTTCGCGCCGCTGCTGGAACTGTCGGCGAGCCTGCAGGCGCTGGCGCACAAGACGCCGCAGCACGTCGAGGCCGTGAACGCCTTCGTGGAAAAGCGCGCGCCGGACTTCTCGAAGTTCTAGCCCGCCGGCCGGCCCAGCGCGCGCAGGAAGCCGCGCGGCGGCGCGATCCAGTCCGCGGCCGCGCGCCATTCCGTCGGCACCGATGCTTCGTCAGGAGCGATGACGATGCGGTCTCCGGCCACGAGGACCGGTGCCGTCGCAGCGACTTCGGCGCCGTCGACGAGGTAGCGGTTGCTGCCGTCCTCGCGCACGATGCGCGTGAGGAGCTCGCCGAGCCTGACTTCCACGCCCGGCCGCAGTTCGCACCAGGTGTCGCAGCGACCTTGCGGGTCGAGCTTCGCGACCTCGGCGTAGGCCGGCTCGTGCGGTTGCACCGGCCGCACGCCGCCGGCGTCCAGCGCCAGCCGGGGCAGGATGCGCTCGACCGTCCGCGGCTGCGAAGCCCAGGCCTGGAGCGCGCGGATCGAATCGAACGGCAGCAGGGCCTCGATGGTGGCGCGCGTCGGTGTCATCAACCGCCGCGAGTGGCTGGGCAACAGCGCCTCGGCCGGCGCCAGCCAGACGTGGTCCAGCGTTTCCCGCGCGTCGTGCAGCGCCTCCTGGCCGTGCGGCACGGCCGTGACGAAGAAGCGCGTGTCGAAGCGCTTGGCGCGGCCCATGGGCGTGAGCCAGTGGGCGATGAAGTGCAGCGTCTCGTCCGCGGGACGCAGGCCGAACTGGCTGCAGACCGCTTCGATGGTGGTCTCGCCGCTGGCCACTTGCGGGCGCAGCGCGGCCAGCCGCGCTCGCGCCTCGTCGTCGAGCCGCGGCCATTCGCCGGCCGCATCGCGCGCCAGCAGGATGCCGCACTCCTCGAAGCATTCGCGCAGCGCGGCGCGCTGGAAGGCCTGCGCGCCCAGCTGGCGGTCGCCCGGGTCGACCAGGCCACCCGGAAACACCCATGCGCCGCTGTTGTGGTCGCCGCGCTCGGCCCGCTGCAGCAGCAGGACTTCGATGCCGGCCTTGCCCTCGCGCACCACCACCACCGTGGAAGCATCGCGGGGGACGGAGGGACTCGTCGGTGCGATCGGGGTGCTCATCGGCGGTACCCATTCATGTACATGAACAAAGAGTACATCCCAATGGACATTACGCGCAAGAGGAGTTACGCTTTTGCTTCATGATCCGATCCCTCTTCTTTGCGCCGGCCAACCGGCCCGATCTCCTCCTGAAATTTCCCCGCTTCGGCGCGGACTGCTGTGTCATCGACCTGGAAGACGGCACACCGGCCGGCGAAAAGCAGCGTGCCCGCGAAGCGCTGCGCGACAACGTGGCGCAAGTGCGCGCCGCCGGCCTGGAACAGATGCTCACGGTGCGGGTCAACGTGCCGGACTCGCCGCACTACCTGGCGGATCTCGAAGCGGCGTTCCTGGCCGACGTCGACGGCGTGGTGATCCCCAAGCTCGAGGCGCCCGAACAGGCTTTCCCCGCCATCCACTGGATCCGCCGCCGCGATGCGGAGGCGCCGCGTCCGCGGCCCCGCACCATCGTCGGCGGCATCGAGTCGGTCAAGGGCGTGCTCAACGCCGTGGACGTGTGCGCCCGCACGGCCTGCATGGGGTCGGTGTACTTCGGCGCGGAGGATTTCGCGGCCGACATCGGCGGCCGCCGCACGCCGCGCGGCGACGAGGTGTACACGGCGCGCTCGATGGTTGTCATGGCCGCCAGGGCGGCGGGGCTGATCGCGATCGACCAGGCCGTCGTGGACATCCGCAACGACGCGCTGTTCCTGGAGGATTCCGCGCGCGGCCGCGACCTCGGCTACGAAGGCAAGATCTGCGTGACGCCGGGCCAGGTGAAGCTGTCGCACCGGGCCTTCTCGCCGACCGCGGAGGAGCGCGACTACGCCCGGCGGCTGATCGCCGCCTACGAGGACGCCACCGCGCGCGGCATCGGGACCATCGACTTCCAGGGCCGCATGATCGACGGGCCCCTGCTCAAGCGCGCCCAGCAGGTGCTCGCGCTGCCGGCCGGGGGGTCCTGATGCGCACGGTGGCACTCGACGACCTCGACCTCGGGCAGTTCGTGCGCCCCGGCGACGGCGTGCTGTTCCAGCAAGGCTGCGGCGAGGCCCTCACCCTGGGCGAGAAGTTCGTGCAGCAGCGTGCCGCGTACAGCGGCGCGGGCGTGTTCTTCGGTTCCGGCTTCTCCAGGACCTTCCAGCCGGAACACGCCGACCACCTGCGCTTCAAGGGCATCGGCGGCATCGGCTCGCTGCGCAAGCTGGCCAGCGCCGGCAAGCTCGACCCCATCCCGTGCCACATCTCCGCCATCGAGCCGCTGCTGCGCGCCGGCACGCTCCGCGCGGACGTGGTGATGCTGCAGGTGAGCCCCGCCAACGAACGCGGCGAACACAGCTTCGGGCTGGTCAACGATTACGTCCGCACGGCGATGTCGAAGGCCCGCGTGGTCATCGCCGAAATCAACCGCCAGATCCCCTGGGCGCATTGCGACCGGCCGCTCGTCGCCGATGAGATCACGGTGGCGATCGAGAGCGACCGCAAGCCGCTCGAGCTGCCCGCCGCGCCCTTCGGCGACCTCGAGCGCAGCATCGCCCGGCACCTCGACGCCCTGATTCCCGACCGCGCGACGCTGCAGGTCGGCATCGGCGCGGTGCCGGAAGCGATCATGACGATGCTGGCCAACCGCCGCGATCTCGGGATCCATTCCGGGATGATCGGGGACTCGGTGGTCGACCTGGTGGAAAGCGGCGCAGTCACCAACGCGCACAAGGGCATCGACCCCGGCGTCACGGTGAGCGGCGTGCTCTTCGGCACGGAGCGCCTCTACCGTTTCGCCGACCGCAATCCGCAGGTCCGCCTTTGCCCGACCAGCTACACCCACCACCTGTCGGTGCTGTCGCGGCTGAAGAATTTCGTGTCGATCAACTCGGCGCTCGAAGTGGACCTCACCGGCCAGGTGAACGCCGAAGCCATCGGCAGCGAGTACATCGGCGCCGTCGGCGGCCAGGTCGACTACGTGCGCGCCGCCGCCCAGTCGGAAGGCGGGGTGTCCATCGTCGCCCTGCCCTCCACGGGCAAGAAGGGCGATTCGAAGATCGTCGGCACGCTGTCGGGGCCGGTGACCACCGCGCGCAGCGACGTCGACGTCATCGCCACGGAGCACGGCATCGCCCGCCTGCGCGGCAAGAGCCTGCGGGAACGCGTGAAGGCGATGGTGGCCATCGCCGCGCCGGAACACCGCGACCGCCTCCTCCGCGAGGCGCGCGAGACCTGGGGAGAACTGGCATGAACCTGACCGAGGAAATCCGCTTCGAGGCGGTCGACGGCATCGCCATCGTCACCATCGACCGCCCGCAGGCGCGCAACGCCATCAACACCGGCGTGATCGAGGGCCTGCGGCTGGCGTGGCAGAAGCTGGGGAGCGACGACTCCCTGCGGGTGGGCATCCTCACCGGCAGCGGCGACAAGGCCTTCTGCGCCGGCATGGACCTGAAGCAGGCCGCGGCGACCCAGCTGCGCGTGCCGCCGCGGGACATGTTCCCGATCCTGGGCGACGGGGTGAAGCTGGACAAGCCCGTGATCGCGGCGGTGAACGGCGTGGCCTATGCGGGCGGCTTCCTGTTCGCGCAGATGTGCGACCTGTGCGTGGCCAGCGACAACGCCCAGTTCGGCATCACGGAAGCCAAGGTCGGCCGCGGCATGCCCTGGGCCGCGCCGCTGGTCCACCTGCTGCCGCAGCGCGTGATGATGGAACTGCTGCTCACCGGCGCGCCGATGTCCGCGCAGCGCGCCTACGAACTGGGCTACGTCAACGCCGTGGTGCCGCTGGCCCAACTGCGCCACAAGGCCCTGGAGATGGCCCAGGCCATCGCCGGCAACGCACCGCTCACCGTCAAGGCCGCGCGCGAACTGGTGTACCTGTCCACCGAGATGGGCCGCTCCGCCGCCCTGCGCGCCGCCTACCCGCTGTTCGAGAGCGTCTACCTGAGCGAGGACGCGCAGGAAGGGCCGCGCGCCTTTGCCGAGAAACGCGCGCCCCGCTGGACCGGCCGCTGAACGGAACGAACCAAGGAAATCTCCCGATGAATTTCGAACTGACCCCGGAGCAGGAGTCCATCCGCGAAGCGGTGACCAGCCTGTGCAGCAATTTCCCGGAGTCGTATTGGCGCGAGCGCGATATCGACGGGGTGTTCCCGCACGACTTCTACCAGGCGATGGGCAAGGCCGGCTGGCTGGGCCTGGCCATTCCGGAGCAGTACGGCGGCGCCGGCCTGGGCGTGCAGGAGGCGGCCATCATGATGCAGGCGGTGGCCGAGTCGGGCGCCTGCATGAGCGGGGCCTCCAGCATCCACATCAACGTGTTCGGGCTGATGCCCGTCGTGGTGTTCGGCAACGAGGAACAGAAGCGGCGGATGCTGCCGCCGATGGCCAGGGGCGAGGTGAAGTCGTGCTTCGCCGTGACCGAGCCCAATACCGGACTCAACACCACCAAGCTGAAGACGCGCGCCGTGCGGCAGGGAGACAAGTACGTCATCCACGGCCAGAAGGTGTGGATCTCCACCGCGCAGGTGGCCGACAAGATCCTGCTGCTGGCGCGCACCACGCCGCTGGAGGACCTGGCGCCGGCCAACAAGTCGGGCGGGCTGTCGCTGTTCTACACCGACCTGGACCGCAGCCGGGTCGACATCCGCAAGATCGACAAGATGGGCCGCAACTGCGTGGACTCCAACGAGCTGTTCATCGATGGCCTGGAGATTCCGGTGGAGGACCGCGTCGGCGAGGAAGGCAAGGGCTTCAAGTACATCCTGCACGGCATGAACCCGGAGCGCGTGCTGCTGGCTTCCGAGGCCATCGGCATCGGCAGGATCGCGCTGAAGAAGGCGGCGGCGTACGCGAAGGAGCGCGTGGTGTTCGACCGCCCGATCGGGCAGAACCAGGGCATCCAGCATCCGCTGGCGCGCAACTGGGTGGAACTGGAGGCCGCGCAGCTGCTGATGATGAAGGCGGCCTGGCTGTACGACCAGGGCAAGGAGTGCGGCGCCGAGGCCAACGCGGCGAAGTACCTGGCCGCCGAGGCGGGGTTCCGCGCCTGCGAGCAGTCGATCCTGACGCACGGCGGCATGGGCTATTCGCGGGAGTTCCACGTCGAGCGCTACCTGCGCGAAATCATGATCCCGCGCATCGCGCCGGTCAGCCGCGAGATGATCCTTTCGTTCATCGCCGAGCGCGTGCTCGGCCTGCCCAAGTCATACTGAGGAACCAGCCATGAACAACCGCCTGTGCGAGATGTTCGGCATCGAGGCGCCGATCTTCGCCTTTTCCCACTGCCGCGACGTGGTGGTGGAGGTCTCCAAGGCTGGCGGGCTGGGCGTGCTGGGCATGGCGCGCGCGCACCCGGACCGCGTGGAGGAAGACCTGCGCTGGATCGACGCGCACATCGGCGGACGCCCGTACGGGGTCGACATCCTCATGCCCTCGAAATACGAGGACGTCGCCCAGGTCGACATCGATGCGCTGCCCGCGGCGCACGTGGAGTTCGTGCGCAAGCTGCTGGACGACGCCGGCATCCCGCGCCTGCCGCCCGCGCAGGCGGACGCGGCGGCGCGCGAACTGCTCAAGGGCCTGCACATGACCCCGCGCGAAAGCCTGGAGATGCTGGAGATCTGCTTCCGGCACCCGATCAAGCTGATCGTCAACGCGCTGGGCAGCCCGCCCCGGGAGCTGGTGGCCAGGGCGCATGCGCAGGGCATCAAGGTCGGCGCGCTGGCGGGCAAGACGGAACATGCACTGAAACACCAGGCCGCCGGTTGCGACCTCGTCGTGGCGGTCGGCACGGAAGCGGCGGGCCACACCGGCAACATCTCGTCGATGGTGCTGTGGCCGCGCATCGTCGACGCCGTGGCGCCGCTGCCGGTGCTGGGCGGCGGCGGCGTCGGTCGCGGCCGGCAGGTGGCGGCGGCCCTGGCGCTGGGCTGCGAAGGCGTGTGGTGCGGCTCGATCTGGCTGAAGACCCTGCAAAGCGAACTGACCCCGGAAATCCGCGCCAAGCTGATGAAGGCGGGCGGCGACGACGCGGTGCTGACCCGCAGCGTCACCGGCAAGCAATGCCGCACGCTGCGCAACGCCTTCACCGATGCCTGGAACCGGCCGGGCGCCCCCGAGCCGCTGCCCGCGCCGCTGCAGAACATGCTGTGGTGGGCGCACGGCCGCACCCGCGTGGAACGCGTGAAGGCCGAGGAGTTCCTCACCTATCCGGTCGGCCAGCTGGTCGGCGACATGAACGAGGAGACCTCGGTGCGCCAGGTGGTGCAGGACATGCTCGTCGAACTGGCCGAGGCGAAGGAACGGCTCGACACGATGCTGGGTTGAACCCCGGCGCCCCACATTCCAGGAGACACAGGATGATCGTCACGGGTTCACGGGAACACGGCCGCACGCGCCGCCGCCACATGCGGCTGGACGACGGCTTCGAGTATTTCAAAGGCGAGTGGCTGGAGGGCGGGCGCGACCCCGTCCTGTCGCCCACCATGTTCCTGGTGGAGCAGGGACCGCACAGCACGCTGGCGCCGCATTTCCACCGCGAGAACGAGTTCCAGGTCGTCGTGCAGGGCGGCGGCCATTTCGGCGCGCACAAGGTGCAGGCCATCACGGTGCACTACGCGGGCGCGTACACCGGCTACGGACCAGTGGTGGCCGGTGACGAGGGCCTCTCGTACTTCACGATCCGTTCGGTGTTCGAGCAGGGCGCGGTGTTCCTCCCGCAAGGGCGCGACCAGATGGTGCGCGGGCCGAAGCGCCAGTTCCACAGCGTCCCCTACCCCGCGGCCGACGCGCAGGAACTCGCCGCCCGGCGAGCCCCGGAAAGCGTGGAGCTGATCCCGCCCCAGCCGGATGGCATCGGCGCGACACGCATCCTGCTGCCGCCCGACGGCGAAGGCATCGCGCCGACGCCCGCCGGCAGCAGCGGCCAGTTCGTGATGGTGATCGCGGGCTCGCTGCTGTACAAGGGCCGCACGTTCATCCAGTGGGAGCCAATCTTCCTGTCGCCCGACGAGCAGCCCCTGCCGTTGCGCGCGGGGCCCGGCGGCGCGGACGTGCTGTCGCTGCGGCTTGCCCACAAGGCGCCCGAATACATGAAGCCGACGGAGACGGAGAACTGAAGATGAAATACACCCGCACCCTGGCAGCCTGCTGCCTCTTTCTCGTTTCCGCCGCGGCGAACGCGCAGCAGGCCTACCCCAACCGGCCGATTCGCTGGGTTCTGCCGTTCTCGGTCGGCGGCGCCAGCGATGCGGCCGTGCGCCTGATGGCGCAACGCATGGCGCCCCTCCTCGGGCAGGAATTCGTCGTCGATGCCAAACCGGGCGCCGGCGGCGTGATCGGCACCGACCTGGTCGCGAAGGCGCCACCGGACGGCTACACCATCGCCTGGGGCGGCTCGGCGCCGCTGGCGGGCAACGTCGCGCTGCAGAAGAACCTGCCCTACGCCGTACCGGACGACTTCGCGCCGATCTGCCGCGTGGGCGTCATTTCGTACGTGCTGGTGGCCCATCCTTCGCTGGGCGTGAAGACGGTCAAGGACCTGGTGGCGCTGGCCAAAAGCAGCCCGAAGCCGCTGGCCTATGCGTCGCCGGGCAACGGCGGGGCCAGCCACATGTCGATGGAGGCCTTCCAGCACCGCACCGGCGCGAGCTTCCTGAACGTGCAGTACAAGGGCACCGCGCCAGGCATCAACGACCTGCTGGCGGGCCACGTGCCGTTGATGTGGGAGTCGGTGAATTCGGTCGCACAGCATGTCCAGTCGGGCAAGCTGGTCGCGCTGGCGTCATCGAGCGCGAAGCGCCTGAAAGGCCTGCCGGACGTCCCCACGATGCAGGAGCTGGGCTACCCCGATTTCCTGGTGCAGGGCTGGGCCGGGCTGGTGGCACCGGCGAAGACGCCGCAGCCCGTGGTCGACAAGCTCAATGGCGCCTGCCAGTCCGTGCTGGCGCAGCCCGACGTCCAGGACATCATGCTCCGGCAACAGGGATGGGAAGTCGAGTACGCCGGCCCGACGGAGTTCGGCGCCTTCATCAAGTCCGAAGTGGGCAACTGGGCGCGCATGGTAGCGAACTCGAAGGTCAGGCCCGGGCAGTGATCCCCCAGGGTCACTCGACGATCACGTCGATGGGCTGGTAGAAGCGGAACCCGGCCCCCCGCAAGGTGGCCACGGGCAGCTTCAGGCCCGAGGCCTCCTCGACCTTTCGCCGGAGCCTGCGCATCTGCGTGTCCAGCCTGCGCTGGTCGTACTGGAGATAGTCTTCCCCGAGCGCCTCGACGATGTCTTTGCGGCTGACGCAGGGCACGTCCCGCGCGAGCGCCCGCAGCACCGTGTAGTCCTGCGCCGAGAGCGGGATCGCCGACAGCCCGGGAGGGATCAGGCGCGGCGGCGACGCGCACAGCTTCCAGCGCGCCGCGGTCCCGTCGACGTCGAGGGTTTCCGCCATGTCCTGGGAATCGCGGCGCCGGGTGACGTCGCGTGCCACCGCCACCCGCATGTTGTCTTCCGGCGACCAGCGCGCCGACCACATGATGTGGACGAGGCGGCCGTCCTTGCGCACGTAGCGGTTCTCGAAATGGCGCTGCAGGTATCCGTCCATGACCCGCTGGACCGCCTGCAGGGTGCGCGGGCGGTCGGGCTCCCACACGAACCCGATCATCGGCTTGCCCACCATCTCTTCCGGCCGGTAGCCGAAGATGGCTTCGCACGCGCCGCGGATGGACAGGAAGTTGCCCTGCGGATCGACCGTGCAGATCGCGTCCAGCAGCAAGTCCGAGATGTCCGGGTCGGTTGACTTCATGGCGTGGGGGACGGGAACCGATCGGGATACGGCATGCGCTCAGAGTTGCTCAGATGACTGCCGGGCATTGTGCTTAGGATGGGGCAGCACAACTTTACCAACACGATGGACGCTGAGTTTCGCTTCCCTCCCACCCGTCCGCGCGCCGCCACCCCTTTCGGCGTCTGGTTCGACAGTGAGCCCCCCTCCAGCGCGCGCGGGGAACAGAAAGACGACACTCCCCTTCCCCGGACCCGGCTCGTGCCGGACAGCGACAGGCGATCGGACGACCTGCAAGTCGTGCAGTTGCTCGACGGGCTGCCCCCGGCACGGACTCCCGGATTCCCTGCCTATGCGGTGGCTGTCCTCAATGAATCCGGCCACGTGTATCGGGAAGTGTGGCTGTGGGACATGGGTGAAGCCCTGGTTTTCACCGCGCGCATGAACTCCAGCGGCTTCGCCCAGGTTGCCCCGCCGGCCACTGCCAGCCACTACGACAGCGTCTTCACGCGCCCCTGACTTTCAAACGGCCTGCTGCCCCCGCGGCAGCACCAGGCGAGCCTCCAGTCCTCCCTCGACCCGGTTGTGCAGGGTCAGCCGGCCGCCGTGCGCCTCGGCGATGCCCCGGGCGATGGTGAGCCCCAGGCCGGTGCCGCCCGTGTCGCGATTGCGGGACGGCTCCGCCCGGTGGAAGGGTTCGAAGACACGCGAGAGTTCTTCGGGGGGCAGGCCGGGACCCTCGTCCCGCACCAGGATCCGCAGCTCCGCGTCGCCGTCCTGCACCTCGACGAATGCGCGCCGGCCGTACTTCACGGCGTTCTCGACCAGGTTGCGGATGCAGCGCTTGAGCGCATTGGGCTGGCCCGGGTAAGGCGCCTCCGGACGTCCCGACAGCGCCACTTCGCCCCCGGTCTCGGCCACGTCCGCCTGCACGCTCTCCAGCAAGGCCCGCATGTCCACGGGCTGGACGGCCTCCCCGCCCTGTCCGCCGCGCAGGTAGTCCAGGGTGGCCGCCACCATCGTCTCCATCTCCTGCAGGTCCTGGGTGAACTTGCGCCGCAACTCCGCATCCGGCAGCAGTTCGGCGCGCAGCCGCAGGCGGGTGACCGGCGTCTTCAGGTCGTGCGACATGGCGGCGAGCACGCTGGCGCGCTCCCGCAGGTAGGCGACCAGCCGGGCCTGCATGGTGTTGAAGGCGCGGGCCGCCCGCGCGACCTCGATCGGCCCGGACTCCTCCATCGGCGGGCGGTGGATGTTGCGCCCCAGGTCGTCGGCCGCATCCGCGAGCGCCTTGAGCGGCCGGGTGGTCCAGCGCACGGCCAGCAGCGAAACCGCCAACACCGCGGCCAGCAGCACGGCCAGGCTCGCCAGCAGGCGGTACGGCCAGCCGGCAGCGGGCTCCGCCTGCCGGGCTTCGAAGGTGGCGAGCGTGCCGTCCTTCAGGCGCACCTGCGCGACGAACGCCAGCCCGGGAGGCGGCCCCATGCGCATGGGGCCGGGGTCGAGGCCGGCGTGGCCGCGCATCCAGCCGGGCCGATAGGCACCGCGGCCATGCGGAGGCCATGCCGGCTCACCCGCGGCGTCGACCGACACCGCCTCCACCTTCCACGCATCGTCCAGGGCGCGGCGGATCAGGGTGGCGAACAGCGCCGAGCGCGAACCGCTCGCCGCGTCGGCGGGCGCCAGCAGGGGGCGGTCGAGCCGGACCACCAGCGGCGGCTCGGCCAGCACCTTGGCGATGGCGCGGCGGCCGCCCGCGTCCGAGGACTCCAGCAGCCGCACGACGTCGGCGATGCGCTGGGCGGACTGGACGCCGCCCGCGCGCAGCAGCAGCTCGCCGCGCTCCTGCATGTGGATGGCGAAACTCACCAGCTGCGCGACGAACAGGCCCGCCAGCAGCACCAGCACCAGCCGGCTGAACAGGGAGCGCGGCAGCCAGCGCATCAGCCCTCGGTCTCCACCGCGGCGGCCAGCACGTAGCCCTGGCCCCGCACCGTCTTGATGATGGCCGGCTCGCGCGCGTCCTCGCGCAGCCGCTGCCGCAGGCGGCTGACCTGCACGTCGAGCGCGCGGTCGAACGGGCCGGCATCGCGCGACAGCATCAGGTCGATCAGCTGGTCGCGCGTGAGCACGCGGCCGGGGTGGTCCAGCAGCGCGCGCAGCAGCCTGAATTCGGTGGCGCCCAGGGGCACCACCACGCCGTCCGGGGCGGTGAGGTTGCGGGTCACGGCATCGAGCTGCCAGCCGGCGAAGCGGAACAGCCGGCCTTCCCGGCGGCGCAGGTTGGCCGGCAGGGCCTTGGCCCGGCGCAGCACGCTTTTGACGCGCGCTAGCAGCTCGCGCGGGCTGAACGGCTTGGGCAGGTAGTCGTCCGCGCCGACCTCCAGGCCGACGATGCGGTCGGTCTCCTCGCCGCGCGCGGTGAGCATGATCACCGGCACCTCCGAGCGGGTGCGCAGCGACCGGCACAGGCTGATGCCATCCTCGCCCGGCAGCATCACGTCCAGGATGACCAGGTCCGGGTCGCCGGCGGCCATGGCGGCGCGCATGGCGCGGCCATCCGCCACGGCCGTCACGCGGTAGCCGTTGTCCTGCAGGTAGGTCGCCAGCAGCTGGCGGATCTCCGCGTCGTCGTCGACGACCAGGAGGTGTTCGCGGGGCGCGTTCATGGGGCCGATGGTGGCCGCGGCGGCCTCATCTTCCGCGCGAGAAATGCATCGCCGCCTTGCAGCGCGGCCCGGTGCAAGGTGGCGATACAAAACGAGGGACGACCGACACATGCCGCCGCGCCGCCGGTGCTCTGATGCATGCACTCCCCAACCACTTGAAGGAACTCACGATGACACGGTATCTCAGAACAGCCCTCGGCGCCATTGCAGTCCTCGGCCTGGCCCTGGCGGCATCCGTCGCCGGCGCGCACGGCGGCATGGGCCAAGGCATGGGCGAAGGCATGCAGGGCGGCCACGGCGGCATGCATGGCGGCAAGGGCGGGATGCATGGATCCATGGGCGGCATGCATGGCAAAGGCCAGATGCAGGGTCACGGCGGCGGCGGCATGGGCGCGGGCCAGCAGCTCATGACGCCCGAGGAGCGCACCGCGATGCGCGAGAAGATGCAGGCCGCGGCCACGCCCGAGGAGCGCCAGGCGCTCGCGACGGCGAACCGCGCCGAGATGGAGAAGCGCGCCAAGGAGAAGGGCATCACCCTGCCGGAGCGCGGCGCGGGCATGGGCATGGGCGGCCAGCGCGGCCACCAGCACTGAACGACGGCGGCGATCCGCCATGCAAAAGGCCGTCTCCCGCGAGGGGGACGGCCTTTGCCTTGTGGTGGTGGAGCTGGCGGGAATTGAACCCGCGTCCGCAAGCCTTCAACGAACAGTTCTACATGCTTAGCGATCTGTTTTGGATCTCGCCAAACGGATCGCGCAGTCGCACGCTATCCGTCCAGCCAGCACCCTATTTTCTCGCCCTCCCCCAAGGTACCCGGAGGGGGGCCAGCCAATGTAGATAACCTTGCAGCTAGGGGATTGCTCCCTTTGCCCAGCCCATCGGCCGACTGTTGCAAGGCTCACCGCTGATTAGGCGGCGAGGGCGTACGAAGAGTCGTTCGCAGTTGGTTTTTTTCAGATGGATTTACGAGGTGACTGATCCTCGACATGCCCTGCTGCGCGTCCGAACCCACGTCGAAACCGGTGCAGCCCCAGGAAGACCTATCTTACGCCACCCGCCTGAAATTCAAGAGGGGCAGCAGCGCAAGCGGGGTTTCGATGTGGGTATCGGCGCCCCACTCCCGCACGTTGGTGCTGCCGAGGTAGCCATAGGTGGCCGCCACGGTGCCCATGCCGGCCGCGCGGCCCGCCTGGACGTCGCGCACGTCGTCACCCACGTAGACGCACTGGATCGGCTGCACCTTGAGCTGCCGCGCCGCCTCCAGCAGCGGCGCCGGGTGCGGCTTGGCATACGGCGTGGAGTCCCCGCCCACCACGGCCCGGGCCGAGGCGAACAGCGGCATCCCCTTGGTCAGCGGGGCCGTGAAGCGCATGGCCTTGTTGGTGACCACGCCCCAGGGGATGTCCCGCTCCACCAGCGACGCGATCAGCTGCGCCACCCCGTCGAACACCAGCGTGCGCTGGGTCATGCAGCGCTCGTAGTTGCGGAAGAACTCCTCGCGCAGCGCGGGGAACTCGGCGTGCTCGGGGCCGATGCCGAAGGCGACGCCCAGCATGCCGCGCGCGCCGGCACCGGCCATCGGCCGGTAGAGCTCCAGCGGCAGCGAGGACAGGCCGCGGTCCGTGCGCATCTTGTCGGCGGCGGCGCCCAGGTCGGGCGCGCTGTCGATCAGCGTGCCGTCCAGGTCGAACAGGACGCCCTTGACGGTGTCGAAGCTCGCCATCACAGCCTCTGGGCCGCAGCCAGGTAGTTGACGCCGGTGTCCCCCGACAACCAGTAGCGCCGGGTGAACGGGTTGTATTCCATGCCGCCAGTGCGCTGCAGGTCCAGCCGGGCCAGCCGGCACCAGGACGCCAGCTCGCTCGGGCGGATGAACTTCAGGTATTCGTGGGTGCCCCGGGGCAGCAGGTTCAGCACGTATTCCGCGCCGACGATGGCGAACAGGAAGGACTTGGGGTTGCGGTTGATGGTGGAGAAGAACACCCAGCCGCCCGGCTTGACCAGCGTGGCGCAGGCCTGCACCACCGACTCGGGCCGCGGCACGTGCTCCAGCATCTCCATGCAGGTCACCACGTCGAAGCTGCCCGGCTGCTCGGCCGCCAGCGCCTCCGCGCTGGTTTCGCGGTACTCCACGTTCGGCGTGCCGGCCTCCAGCGCGTGCAGTTGCGCGACGCGGATCGACTTGGTGCCCAGGTCGATGCCCAGCACGCTGGCGCCCTTGCGGGCCATGGCGTCCGACAGGATGCCGCCGCCGCAACCGATGTCGACCACGCGCTTGCCGGCCAGGCCGGCGATGCCGTCGATCCAGCCTAGGCGCAGCGGGTTGATCTGGTGCAGCGGCCCGAACTCGCTGTCCGGATCCCACCAGCGGTGGGCCACTTCCGAGAACTTGGCCAGTTCCGCTGGATCGGCGTTGAGGGTTTCGTTCATGGCTGGGCCAGATTGTGGCCGGGATCGGTCGTCACGAAATGAAAAAAGGCCCGCTGTCGCGGGCCCTTTGCGGAGGCTGCGAAAAAGGCCCGCTCGCGCGGGCCTTTTTGCTGCATTTCCCGGACGGGGCTGCTTCTCGCCCTTGCCTTCGGTGTACACGCGGTTCTTCTCGATGCCCTTGGTGACCAGGTAGGCCTTCACGGCTTCGGCGCGGCGCACGGACAGGCGCTGGTTGTACGGGTCGTTGCCGACGGAGTCGGTGTGGCCCACGGCGATGATCACTTCGAGGTTGATGCCCTGGATCTTGCCGACCAGGTCGTCCAGCTTGGCGCGGCCTTCCGGCTTGAGCACGGACTTGTCGAAGTCGAAGAACGCGTCGGCGGCGTAGGTCACCTTGGTCGCGGCGGGCGGCTGGGGAGCCGGGGCCGGCGGACGGGCAGCCGGTGCCGGGGCGGGGGCCGGGGCAGCAGCCGGGGGCGGAGCCGGGCGGGCGACGGGGGCCGGAGCCGGGGCAGCCGCGGCACGGACCAGGGCGCCGTCGCAGCCGACGGCGGCGGTGGCGGGGGTCCAGTTGGCATCGCGCCAGCACAGTTCGTTCGTGCCGTTGCGCCACACGTACTGGCCGGTGCCGTTCTGCCAGTTGTCGATCACGTTGCCGCCGTTGGCAGCCTGGACGCGGCCCGGCTCGGCGCCGACGGAAGCAGGCCTCATCGCGCCGCAGCCTGCGAGCACTGCGGTTGAAACGCACAGCAGCGCTACTTTATTCAGTTTCTTCATGGTTCTCCTCTTGGGGAAAAGTCGCAGCTGCGCTGCGTCAAGACTACGTCCTTAGTGACCAATTCACCAGTTACGTCGAGGGCATTGTGCCATACGCACTTACACAATCAACGGCTGGGCCGCCGGGGTTCCGTAGGACAAAACCGCAATAGCCCCTTCTGTTGCACCGACGAGACAGGGCGCCAAAAACGTAAAATCATCGGTTTCGTGCCTCGCAGACGGACCCCATGACCTCCTTCGCCAAAGAAACCCTGCCCGTCAGCCTCGAGGAGGAAATGCGGCGCAGCTACCTCGACTACGCCATGAGCGTGATCGTGGGCCGCGCGCTGCCGGA
>JAJTCN010000104.1 GCA_021323335.1 Ramlibacter sp. | reverse complement strand
CAGCACGCTCATCATGCCGCCGGGAAAGGTGATGTAGCCGCCGAGGCCGATCACGACCTGCGGGCGCACCCGCCGCACCACGCGGATGCTTTGCCAGAAAGCCCGCAGGATCTTCAGCGGCAGCAGCACCAGCGTCGTCACGCCCTTGCCGCGCACGCCGCCGAAGTCGATGGTCTCCAGCGGGATGCCGCGCTTGGGCACGATCTGGCTTTCCATGCTGCCGGGCGCGCCGAGCCAGTGCACCGACCAGCCGCGCGCGCGCAGGGCTTCGGCCACCGCGAGTCCCGGGAAGATGTGGCCGCCCGTGCCGCCGGCCATGACCAGTGCCGTCTTCATGCGCGGCCTCCGCGCATGAGGGTGCGGTTCTCGTAATCGATCCGCAGCACCACCGCGATGGCCACCACGTTCATCAGCACCGCGGAGCCGCCGTAGGACATCAACGGCAGCGTCAGGCCCTTGGTCGGCAGCGCGCCGAGGTTCACGCCCATGTTGATGAAGGCCTGGAAGCCGATCCAGACGCCGACGCCTTGCGCCACCAGCCCGGCGAACACCCGGTCGAGCGCGATGGCCTGGCGGCCGATGTGCATGATGCGGCGCGTCATCCAGAGGAACAGGCCGATCACCGTCAGCACGCCGACCAGGCCGAACTCCTCGCCGATCACGGCCAGCAGGAAGTCGGTATGGGCCTCCGGCAGCCAGTGCAGCTTCTCGACGCTGCCGCCGAGGCCGACGCCGAAGATCTCGCCGCGGCCGATGGCGATGAGCGAATGGGACAGCTGGTAGCCCTTGCCCAGCGCATGCTTCTCGCTCCACGGATCCAGGTAGGCGAAGATGCGCTCGCGCCGCCAGTCGGACAGCGCGATCATCAGCATGAAGGCCACGGTGATCACCGCGGCGATCAGGAAGAACATCCGCGCGTTCACGCCGCCCAGGAACAGGATGCCCATGGCGATGACGGCGATCACCATGAAGGCGCCCATGTCGGGCTCGGCCAGCAACAGCACGCCGACCACAGCGATGGCGCCCGCCATCGGCAGCACGGCGCGGAAGAAGCGCTCCTTCACTTCCATCTTGCGCACCATGTAGTTGGCGGCGTAGAGCAGCACGGCGAACTTCGCCAGCTCGGAAGGCTGGAAGGACATGGGGCCCAGCACGATCCAGCGGCGCGCGCCGTTCACGCCCTTGCCGATGTGCGGGATGAGCACCACCACCAGCAGCAGGAGAGCCGCCACGAACAGCCAGGGCGCGATGCGCTCCCAGGTCTCGACCTTCACCTGGAAGGCCAGCAGGCCGGCGGCGAAGGACAGCGCCAGGAACAGCGCATGCCGCGTCAGGAAGAAGGTATGCGCGTAGCGGCTGAACTTGGGGTTGTCCGGCAGGGCGATCGAGGCCGAGTACACCATCACCATGCCCCAGGCGAGCAGCGCCACGGTCACCCACAGCAGCGCGGGGTCGAAGGCGTGCACGCGCGCGGCGCCGCCGCCGCGCACCGCGTCGCGCCGACCGAAGCCGCCGAGGACGCCCGCGATGTTCATGCATCGCCTCCCTGCACCATGGCGCCGGCCTCGTCGGCCACCGACTGCACCGCGGCGCGGAAGACCTCGGCGCGGTGCGGGTAGTTGCGGAACATGTCGAAGCTGGCGCAGGCCGGCGACATCAGCACCGCGTCGCCGGCGTGGGCGCGCTGCGTCGCCACGCGCACGGCCTCTTCCATCGTGCCGGCATCCAGCAGCGGCACGCCGGTGGACTCCAGCACGGCGCGGATCTGCGGGGCGTCGCGGCCGATCAGCACCGCCGCCCGGGCGAACCGCGCCACCGGGTCGGCCAGCGGCGAGAAGTCCTGTCCCTTGCCGTCGCCGCCGAGGATGACCACCAGCCGGCGGTCCGCGCCCAGGCCCTGCAGCGCCGCGACGGTGGCGCCGACGTTGGTGCCCTTGCTGTCGTCGAAGTATTCGATGTCGTTGACGATCGCCACCGGCTCCACCCGGTGCGGCTCGCCGCGGTATTCGCGCAGGCCGTAGATCATCGGCGCCAGCTGGCAGCCGGCGGCGGTGGCCAGCGCCAGCGCCGACAGCGCGTTGATGGCGTTGTGGCGGCCGCGGATGCGCAGCGCATCGGCCGGCATCAGGCGCTGCAGGGTGATTTCTTCCTCTTCATCCTTGCGGCGCTTCTGGGTCTCGTCGGCTTCGTGGGCGCGCACCAGCCAGGCCATGCCGTGCACGACCTCCAGGCCGTAGTCACCGGGACGCCGCGGCAGGTCGCCGCCGAAGGTCACGTACGGCCGCTGCTCGTACTTGCCGCCCTTGAGGCGCACCGCCTCCGGCAGCATCCTCATCACGAGCGGATCTTCGCGGTTCAGCACCATCAGCGAGTGCTCGCCGAAGATGCGCGCCTTCGCGCCGGCGTACGCCGGCATCGTGCCGTGCCAGTCCAGGTGGTCCTGGCTGATGTTCAGCACGGTCGCGGCGGTCGGCTCGAAGCCGGTCACGCCATCGAGCTGGAAGCTGGACAGCTCCAGCACCCAGACCTGCGGCATGGCACCCGACTCGCGCTTCTGCGCGAGCGTGTCCAGCAGGGTCGGCCCGATGTTGCCGGCGACCGCCACCGTCTTGCCGCTGCGCTCCACCAGTTGGCCGGTGAGGGCCGTCACGGTCGTCTTGCCGTTGGTGCCGGTCACCGCCAGCACCGCCGGGTGGTAGCCGTCGGCTTGCCGCATCGCGGCCAGCGCGTCGGCGAACAGGCCGAGCTCGCCGCTCACGCGAATGCCTTGCGCGCGGGCCGCCTGCTCCACCGGCGCCACCTGATCCGGCGTCAGGCCGGGGCTGCGCAGCACCATCCGCTGGCCCTCGACCAGTTCGGGACCGAAGGCTCCGGCGACGAAGCGCGCGTCCGGCACCTGTTCGCGCAGCGTGGCGAGTTGCGGCGGCTCCTCGCGCGTGTCCGCCACCGTCACCACCGCGCCGGCGGACGCGCACCAGCGCGCCATGGCGAGCCCGGAGGCGCCGCAGCCGAGGACGAGGACGGGTTGGTCGCGCAGTTCCATTTAACGCAGTTTCAGGGTGGAGAGGCCGACCAGGCACAGCAGCATCGTGATGATCCAGAAGCGGACCACGACCTGCGTCTCCTTCCAGCCGGTCTTCTCGAAGTGGTGGTGCAGCGGCGCCATCAGCAGGATGCGCTGGCCGGTGCCGTAGCGCTTCTTGGTGTACTTGAAGTACACCACCTGCAGCATCACCGACAGCGCCTCGACGACGAAGATGCCGCCCATGATGGCCAGCACGATCTCCTGCCGCACGATCACGGCGATGGTGCCGAGCGCGCCGCCGAGCGCCAGCGCGCCGACGTCGCCCATGAACACCTGCGCGGGGTGCGCGTTGTACCAGAGGAAGGCCAGGCCCGCGCCGGCGACGGCCGCGCAGAAGATCAGCAGTTCGCCGGAGCCCGGGATGTGCGGCAGGAACAGGTACTTGGAGTACACCGCGCTGCCCGTGACGTACGCGAACACGCCCAGCGCGGAGCCGACCATCACCACCGGCATGATCGCCAGGCCGTCCAGCCCGTCGGTGAGGTTCACCGCGTTGCTGGAGCCGACGATCACCAGGTAGGTCATGATCACGAAGCCGAACACGCCCAGCGGATAGCTGATCTCCTTGAAGAACGGCACCAGCAGGTTGGCCTTGGGCGGCAGGTTCATGTCGAAGCCCGAGCGCACCCAGTCGTAGAACAGGCCGAGCACGCGCAGGTTGGTCGTCTCGGACACGCTGAACGCCAGGTACAGCGCGGCGACCAGGCCGATCACCGACTGCCAGAAGTACTTCTCGCGCGACGGCATGCCTTCGGGGTCCTTGTTGACCACCTTGCGCCAGTCGTCCACCCAGCCGATGGCGCCGAAGCCCAGCGTCACCAGCATCACGATCCAGACGAAGCGGTTGGTCCAGTCGAACCACAGCAGCGTCGATATCGCGATGGCGATCAGGATCAGCACGCCGCCCATGGTGGGCGTGCCGCTCTTGGCCAGGTGGGTCTGCATCGCGTACTCGCGCACCGGCTGGCCGATCTTCAGCGCGGCCAGCCGGCGGATCACCCACGGGCCGGCCACGATGCCGATCAGCAGCGCCGTCATGGCGGCCATCACCGCGCGGAAGGTCAGGTACTGCACCACCCGCAGGAAGCCGAATTCCGGTCCCTGGCTTTGCAGCCACGCGGCCAGGCTAACGAGCATGCGGCGCCTCCTTGTCTTGTTGTGCGTGGGCCGTGATGGCTTCCACCACGCGCTCCATCTTCATGAACCGGGAACCCTTGACCAGGACGCTCTCGCTCGCGGGCAACGCCTGCAGCACCGCGGCATTCAAGCCGTCGATGTCCGCGAAATGGCGGCCTCCCATCGCCGCGGCCTGCTCGCCCAGCGTGAACAGCTGCTCGATGCCGCGCTCGCGCGCATACGCTCCCACTTCGGCGTGGAAGGCCGGTCCCTGGTCGCCCACCTCGCCCATGTCGCCCAGCACCAGCAGGCGCGGGCCGGGCAGCTCCGCCAGCACGTCGATGGCGGCGCGCGCCGAGTCGGGGTTGGCGTTGTAGGTGTCGTCCACCAGCGTCACGGTGCGCGCGCCGAGCCGCACCGCCAGCGCGCGCGAGCGGCCCTTCACCGGCTCGAAGGCTTCGAGCCCGCGGACGATGGCGGCCAGCGGCACGCCCGCGGCGAGCGCGCAGGTGGCCGCGGCCAGCGCATTGCGCACGTTGTGGCGGCCGGCGATATGGAGTTGGAACGCGATCGGACCGGCCGGCGTTTCCGCCCGCACTTGCCAATGCCCCTCTTGCCATTCAGACCCGGCCAGAACGGTGTCGGCGCCCCGGTCGCCGAAAGTCATGCAGGGGCGGGCGTCGGCCAGCGCGGTCCACAGCATCGTGAACGCGTCGCCGGCGGGGAACACCGCCACCCCGTTGCGTGGCAGCGCGCGGAACACGCTGCCGTTTTCGCGGGCGACGGCTTCCACCGTCGCCATGAATTCCTGGTGCTCGCGCTGCGCGTTGTTCACCATCGCCACCGTCGGCTGCGAGAGGTCGGCCAGGTAGCCGATCTCGCCCGGGTGGTTCATGCCCAGCTCGATGACACCGATGCGGTGGCCGCCGCGCAGGCGCAGCAGCGTCAGCGGCAGCCCGATGTCGTTGTTCAGGTTGCCCTGCGTGGCCAGGTGCATCTCGGGATGCCAGGCGCGCAGGATGGACGCGATCATCTGCGTCACGGTCGTCTTGCCGTTGCTGCCCGTGACGGCGATCAGCGGCAGCGTGAACTGCCGGCGCCAGGCCTGCGCCAGCGTGCCGAGCGCCAGCTTGCTGTCGGCGACCTCGATGCCGGGCATGCCGGCCGGCAGGCGCCCGGGTTGCGCGATGGCCGCCACGGCGCCCTTGGCGCGCGCATCGGCGATGAAATCGTTGGCGTCGAAGCGGTCGCCCTTGAGCGCCACGAACAGGTCGCCGGGCTGCAGCGTGCGGGTGTCGGTGTGCACGCGCTGCACTTCGACGCTGGCGTCGCCGACGAGCTTGCCGCCCACCCAGGCAGCGGCCTTGTCGAGGGTGAACATGGCCTTCGTCATGCCTTGGCCCTCAGTGCTTCCAGGGCATGCGCCTGGTCGGAGAACGGGTGCTTCACGCCGGCCACTTCCTGGTAGTCCTCGTGCCCCTTGCCGGCCACCAGGATGACGTCCGCGGCGCCCGCGCGCGCGACGGTGTCTGCGATGGCGCGCGCGCGATCGGCCTGCACCTCCACGCACTCCGCGTGCGACAACCCGCGCAGGACCTGGCTGATGATGGCCTCGGGCTTCTCGCTGCGCGGGTTGTCGCTGGTGACGACCACGCGGTCGGCGTTCTTCTCCGCCACCGCGGCCATCAGCGGCCGCTTGGTCGGATCCCGGTCGCCGCCGCAGCCGAACACGCACCACAGCTGCCCGCCGCGCTGCTGCGCCAGCGGCCGCAGCGCCTGCAGCCCCTTCTCCAGCGCATCGGGCGTGTGGGCATAGTCGACGGCCACGAGCGGCTTGCCGGCTTCGTTCAAGCGCTCCATGCGCCCGGGCACGGGCAGCAAGTCGGCGCAGGCCGCCACCGCGGCGGCGAGCGGCACGTCGATGGCGCGCATCATGCCGACCACGCCGAGCAGGTTGGACACGTTGTACTGGCCGATCAGTTTCGTCTGCAGCACGTGCTGCTCGCCGCCTTCGGCGATGACGAAGCGCAGTCCTTCGTCCGTGTAGCCGATGTCGCGCGCCTGCAGGCGCGCCTCGCGCACGCAGGAGACCGTCCACACCTCGACGTCGCCGCCATGCAGCATGGCGGCGAGCTCGTCGCCCTTCTCGTCGTCCACGTTGATCACGGCGGCCTGCAGCCCGGGCCAGCGAAACAGTTCCGCCTTGGCCTGCCAGTAGGCTTCCATCGAGCCGTGGTAGTCCAGGTGGTCCTGGGTGAAATTGGTGAAGCCGGCGACGCGGATGCGCGTGCCGTCCAGGCGGCGCTCGACGATGCCGATGGACGATGCCTCGATGGCGCAGGCGCCGTCCCCCTCCTCCACGAAGCGGCGGAAATGGCGCTGCATCAGCACCGGGTCCGGCGTGGTCAGGCCGGTGTGCTCCACGTTCGGCGGGCGGCCGATGCCGAGCGTGCCGACGATGCCGCAGGGGATGGCCTTCGGCTCCAGGTTGGTGAGCGCCTGCGCCAGCCACCACGCGGTCGACGTCTTGCCGTTGGTGCCGGTGACGGCCAGCACGTCGAGCTCGCGGCTCGGTTCGCCGTGGAACAGCGAGCCGATCGGGCCGGTGGCGGCCTTCAGCCCGTCGTACGCGGCGACGGCTTCATTGTCGAAGCCGTAGGACTCGCTGCCCGACCGCTCCACGAGGCAGGCCGTGGCGCCCTGCCGGAGGGCTGCCGGGACGAACTTGCGGCCGTCCGTGGCTGCGCCCGGCCACGCAATGAAGCCGTCGCCGGCGGTGACCTTGCGGCTGTCGCAATGCAGTTCTCCTGTGATGCGCGAGCGCAGCCAGTCGGCGGCTTCGCGGGGACTGTGCAGGACGAGCATCAGAACGACTCCTCCACGGCCTGCACGACGATCTGCGGTTTCACGTTCATGTCCGGCTGCACGCCCAGCATGCGCAGCGTCTGCTGCACCGTGGCGCTGAACACCGGCGCGGCGACGTCGCCGCCGAAGTAGCGGCCGCCGCTCGGCTCGTCGATCATCACGGCGACCACGATGCGGGGCTTTTCCACCGGCGCCACGCCGACGAAGAAGCCGCGGTACTTGCTGGCGGCGTAGCCCTTGCCTTCCTGCTTGTGCGCAGTGCCGGTCTTGCCGCCCACCGAGTAGCCCATGGTCTGGGCGCGCGGCGCGGTGCCGCCGTTCTGCGTGGCCATGTGCAGCATCTGGCGCACCGCCTGCGCGTTGGCGGGCTGCAGCACCCGTACGCCGACCGCGGGCGTGTCGGTCTTCAGCAGCGTCACCGGCATCAGCTCGCCGTCGCGCGCGAACACGCTGTAGGCGCGGGCCAGCTGGAACAGGCTGGCCGACAGGCCGTAGCCATAGCTCATGGTGGCCTGCTCGATCGGCTTCCAGGTCTTGTGCGCGCGCAGCTTGCCGCTGACGACGCCGGGGAACGGCAGCTGCGGCCGCTGGCCGAGGCCGACCTGGCTGTACATCTCCCACATGTCCCGCGGCTGCATCTGCATGGCCATCTTGACCGTGCCGACGTTGCTGGACTTCTGGATCACCTCGCTGACCGTCAGCACGCCGTGCGGATGCGAGTCGGTGATGGTCGAGCCGCCGATGCTCATGCGGCCCGGCGCGGTCTGGATCTGCGTGCCCGGCTTGACGAGCCCCTTCTCCAGCGCCAGCGCCGCGATGAAGGGCTTCATGGTGGAGCCGGGCTCGAAGGTGTCGGTCAGCGCGCGGTTGCGCAGCTGCGCGCCGGTCAGGTTCTGGCGGTTGCCGGGCGAGTAGCTGGGGTAGTTGGCCAGCGCGAGGATCTCGCCGGTCTGGACGTCCAGCACCACCACGCTGCCCGCCTTGGCCTTGTTCTCCAGCACCGCCTCGCGCAGCCGCTGGTAGGCGAAGAACTGCACCTTGCTGTCGATGGACAGCTGCAGGTCCTTGCCGTCCACCGGCGGCACCTGCTCGCGGACGTCCTCGACGATGCGGCCCATGCGGTCCTTGATCACGCGGCGTGAGCCGGGGCGGCCCGCCAGGTCCTTGTCGAACGCCAGCTCCACGCCTTCCTGGCCCTGGTCCTCCACGCCGGTGAAACCCACCAGGTGCGCGGCGGCTTCGCCCTCGGGATACTGGCGCCGGTATTCCTTGCGCTGGAACACGCCCTTGAGGTCGAGCGCGGCGATCTGGCGCGCGGTGGCTTCGTCCACCTGGCGCTTGAGCCACACGAAGCTCTTCTGGTCCTCGGCCAGCTTGGCCATCAGGTCGGCCAGCGGCATCTGCAGCAGTTTGGCGAGTTGCGCCAGCTTGACCTTGTCGCGCTCCACGTCCTCGGGGATCGCCCAGATGCTGGGCACCGGCACGCTGGTGGCCAGCAGCAGGCCGTTGCGGTCGACGATGCGGCCGCGGTTGGCGGCCAGCTCCAGCGTGCGGGCGAAGCGCACCTCGCCCTGCTTGCGGTAGAAGTCGTTACCGATCACCTGCACCCAGGCGGCGCGGCCGGCCAGGCCCAGGAAGGCCAGCGCGATGCCGGCCACGATGAACTTGCTGCGCCACACCGGCGTGCGGCTGGCCAGCAGCGGGCTGGACGAGTAGGCGACCACGCGTCCGCTCATCGTGCCGCCTCCTTGAGCGTGACGTACTGGGTGATGGCGGGCGTGGCCGGACGCATTTGCAGCTGGTCGCGGGCGATGCGCTCGACCCGCCCGGGCGTGGCCTGCGCGCGCTTTTCCACCTGCAGGCGCTCGTGCTCCACCTCCAGCTTGCGGAATTCGTTCTGCGCGCGCTCGATCTCGGCGTACAGGTGGCGCGATTCGTACTGCACGCGCACCAGGTACAGCGAGCTGGCGACCAGCACGACCAGCAGGAAAAGGTTGAGCCTGAGGATCATGCCTCGGTCCTCTCGGCCACCCGCATGATCGCGCTGCGCGAACGCGGATTCGCCTGCACCTCGTCGGCGGTCGGCTTCACCCGCTCGATCGCCTTGAGCTTCATCGCCTTCGGCACGGCAAAGGGCGCGCGGCGATCGAACTCCTCGCGCGAATTCTTCGCGATGAACTGCTTGACGATCCGGTCCTCCAGCGAGTGGAAGCTGATCACCACGAGGCGGCCCTGGGGTTGCAGCACGTGCAGGCTCGCGTTCAGCGCCTGTTGCAGCTCTTCAAGCTCGGCGTTGACGAAAATCCGAAGAGCCTGAAATGTGCGCGTTGCAGGGTCCTGGCCCGGCTCGCGGGTTTTGACCGCGCCAGCCACGAGCTGGGCCAGGTCGGAGGTGCTTGCAAGAGGGCCCCGTTCCTGTCGCCGAGCTGCAATCGCCTTTGCAATCTGTACAGCAAACCGTTCTTCGCCATAGTCACGGATCACCTCCGCCATCTGCTCCACCGGGGCGGTGGCAAGGAAGTCCGCGGCGCTCTGCCCGCGCGTGGGATCCATGCGCATGTCCAGCGGACCGTCGGAACGAAACGAGAAGCCCCGCGAGGGGTTGTCGATCTGCGGCGAGCTGACGCCGAGGTCCATCAGGACACCGGCGACGCTGCCCGCCTGCAGCTCCGACAGGGCCGCGAAGCCCTCGTGCCGGATGGAAAAGCGCTGGTCGTCGATGGCATGGGCCACGGCCACCGCTTCGGGGTCCTTGTCGAAGGCGATCAGCCGGCCTTGCGGCGCGAGCAGCCCCAGGATGGCGCGCGAGTGCCCGCCGCGACCGAAGGTCGCGTCGACATAGGTTCCTTCCGGCTTGGTGACGAGGGCTTCGACTGCTTCGTTCAACAAGACGGTGGTGTGTTGCCATGTGCCTTCCACCGCCGGCCTCTAGAAAGAGAAGTCCTGGAAGGCGTCGGGCATGTCGCCTCGCATAGCCTCGGCCTCCTTGGCCTCGTAAGTCGCCTTGTCCCAAAGTTCGAAATGGTTGCCCATCCCCAGCAGCATCACGTCCTCCACTGCGCGGCCATGGGGAGCTGGGCGATGCGTTCACGAAATGTTTCCCACTCGGGGCGGGGGAAGACCATCAGGCAGCCGTGCGGGTGCTTGGTGATGGTCAACTGGTTGGCGGCGGTGGCGGCCAGGACGTCACGGTGCCGGGTCGGCATGGAGAGCCGCCCCTTGGCATCGAGACTCAGCGATGACGCGCCCTGGAACACCTTGATCAGCCCTCGCTCCAGCGGAGGAAGTGACGCGGGGAAATCCCACTAACCACCACTTCATTCCACTTTTTTGCACTGTAGCAGGAAATCGCTGAGGCGCAACCAGCCCTGTGTACTTTTTGGCAATGAAATCAAGTACTTAGAAGCGAAACCGGAGGCTCTGGGCCTCCGATTTCCGTTCAAAAGCAAGCACTTACGAAGTGCTCTGCATGTAGAGCTTGAGGGCTGTCAAAGGATGTAGCGGGAAAGGTCCTCGTCACGGCTGAGTTCCTTCAAACGCACATCGACGTACTCGGCATCGACCGTGACCGCCTGCCCTTCCAGCCGGGTGGCCTCGAAACTGACGTCGTCGAGCAGCCGTTCCATCACCGTCGACAGCCGGCGGGCGCCGATGTTCTCGGTGCGCTCGTTCACGTCGTAGGCGATCTGCGCCAGCCGGGTGATGCCGTCGGGGGTGAAGCTCAGCTGCACGTTCTCGGTGGCCAGCAGGGCCTGGTACTGCTTGACCAGGGAGGCATGCGTGGTGGTGAGGATGGCTTCGAAGTCCTGCACCGAGAGCGAGCCCAGTTCCACGCGGATCGGGAAGCGGCCCTGCAGTTCGGGGATCAGGTCGCTGGGCTTGGAGAGGTGGAAGGCGCCGCTGGCGATGAACAGGATGTGGTCGGTCTTGATGGGACCGTACTTGGTGGAGACGGTCGTGCCTTCCACCAGCGGCAGCAGGTCGCGCTGCACCCCCTGGCGGGACACCTCGGCGCTCGAGCCTTCGCTGCGCGAAGTCACCTTGTCGATCTCGTCGATGAAGACGATGCCGTTCTGCTCCGCGTTCGAGATGGCCACCGCGCGGATCTCTTCCTCGTTGACCAGGCCCGCGGCCTCCTCGTCGACCAGCAGCTTCATCGCCTCGGCAATCTTCAGCTTGCGGGTCTTGCGGCGCGCGCCCCCGATCTGGCCGAACATGCCCTTGAGTTGCTCGGCCATGTCCTCCATGCCGGGCGGGCCCATGATCTCCAGTTGCGGCTTGGCGTCGGCGACGTCGATCTCGATGTCCTTGTCGTCCAGCTCGCCCTGGCGCAGCTTCTTGCGGAACACCTGGCGGGCGGTGCTGTCGCCGCCGCCGTCTTCTCCGCGGGCCAGGGGGATCAGCACGTTGAGGATGCGGTCTTCGGCGGCGTCCTCGGCGCGCGCGCGCACCTTGCGCATCTCCGCCACGCGGGTCTGCTTGACCGCCATTTCGGCCAGGTCGCGGATGATGGCGTCGACGTCCTTGCCGACGTAGCCCACCTCGGTGAACTTGGTTGCCTCCACCTTGATGAAGGGCGCGTCCGCCAGCTTGGCCAGCCGCCGCGCGATCTCGGTCTTGCCCACGCCGGTGGGACCGATCATCAGGATGTTCTTGGGCGTGATCTCGTGGCGCAGCTTCTCGTCCACCTGCTGGCGCCGCCAGCGGTTGCGCAGCGCGATGGCGACGGCGCGCTTGGCGTCCTTCTGGCCGACGATGTGGCGGTCGAGTTCGGAGACGATCTCCTGGGGGGTCATGGCACTCACTCGAGCACCTCGATCGTGTGGTTCATGTTGGTGTAGATGCAGAGCTCGCCGGCGATCTCGAGCGACTTCTTGACGATGTCGCGGGCGCCCAGCTCGGTGTTGTCCAGCAGCGCCTTGGCGGATGCCTGCGCGTAGCCGCCGCCGGAACCGATGGCGATGATGCCGTTTTCCGGCTCCAGCACGTCGCCGTTGCCGGTGATGATGAGGGAGGACTCGCGGTCGGCCACGGCCAGCATGGCCTCCAGCCGGCGCAGCACGCGGTCGGTGCGCCAGTCCTTGGTGAGCTCGATGGCCGCCCGCACCAGGTGGCCCTGGTGCTTCTCGAGCTTGCCCTCGAAGCGTTCGAACAAGGTGAAGGCGTCGGCGGTGGCGCCGGCAAAGCCGGCGATCACCTTGTCATGGTAGAGCTTGCGCACCTTGCGGGCCGAACCCTTGACCACGATGTTGCCCAGGGTCACCTGGCCGTCGCCGCCGATAGCCACCTGCCAGCGGCCGTCGGCGCCCCTGCGCCGCACGCTGACGATGGTCGTTCCGTGAAACTGTTCCATAGCCGTTGCAGCTTGGGGCTGCCCGGCGAGATTCAATCGTTGCGGACGGAAATCCGCGCGTGCTCGCTGATGCCGATGACGTTGAAGAACGCCGCCACCAGGCGGTGCACGTCGACGAACTGCACCTGCCGGCCCTCGGCTTCGCGCGCCGTCACCCAGTTCAGCAGGGTGCCCGCCGCGGTGAAGTCGATGCGCATCAGCCGGGCGCAGGAGACGATCATGATGTCCGCGTCGGCCAGCTTGGCGTCGAGGATGTCGATCGCCTCCTTGCCGTCGCCCAGGATCTGGCCGGACAGCTCCACCGTCGCCACGCTGGACAGCTGCGAGTTCATCGACGGCATCTGCGAGTCGCCGTAGCCGGTGCCCGCCGCGAAGCTGGACACCACGGAGTCGCGGAAGGCCTCGCCGATGATCGTGTTGCGGGCCACGCTGCCGTCGGCCTGCAGCGTCTTGTAGTCGCAGCGGGCGCTGTCCCAGGACGGCGGCGAGACCTCGTACGTCACGCAGTAGTCCAGCGCCACCAGCTCGAATTCGTCGGGGCGGTGCATGACGCGCATCACTTCCATGCGCAGCTTCCACCACGCCGGGTTGGCCGAGCGGTCGCCCGAGGGCGTCGCGTCCTTGAGCACCTTCTCCAGCGAATCGGCGCCCATGAAGCGCAGCTGCACGTTCTGCGTCGCCCACTGCGTGAACAGGCGCGTCAGCGGCTCCACCGCCGATTCGACGATGGAATTGAGCTTGGCCCAGTTCAGCTTGTAGGGCGGGGTGGCCTTGTTCAGCGCGGCGTTCAGGGCCGCCAGCGTCTGGGTGCCGAAGATGGCCGGGCAATTCCAGTCCGCCACCGGCACGCCGCTGGGGACGGCCGTGGAGGCCGGCGTGTTCATGCGGCCCACGATCTCGGGCAGCGAGAACCACTGCGGCGCCGAGCGGCCGAAGCGGCTGGCGAATTCGATCGCGGCGGTCTCGAAGCCGCCCTGCCGCCCGATCGCGCGGTACAGGTCGAACAGCGTCAGCCAGGTCTCGTCGTGGTTCACCCGCGTGCCCTGCGGGCCCAGCACTTCCAGCAGGCCGGCTTCGGCGCCGTCGTCATCGCCATTGGCGAAACGGATCGAGGCCTCTTCCAGTTCCGGGTCGTGCGCGAATTCCTCGACCTGGATGGCGAACTGCTTGGACGCGGAGAACACGCTCGGCACGCTGGGCGCACCGTGGGCGGCCTCGGTGCGGGCCGCGGCCTGCGGCGACGGAGCCACCTGCGGCGGCGGCGCGGGCACCGGCGCCAGCGGGGCGCGGGCCGACGGCACCGGCTCCTGCCGCGCGGGGACGAGCCCGGCGTTGCGGGTCGATTCTTCCGGCAGCACCGATTCCATCAGCGACGGCGAGACGGTCGCCGGCGCGGTGATGGGGCTGGCCAGTTCCTGCGGGGCGGTGCGTGCATAGCTGGCCGCAGGCGCGCCGGCGGCGTTGGGCACGCCCACTCCGGCTCCCGCGCGCAGCGCCTCCGGCGTCATGTGCGACGACATCGGGTATTCGCTGTTCACCTGCGAGGACTGCGACTGCGGCCCATGCTTGGTCTTCCACCACTGCATGGACATCTGCGCCTCGATCTCGTCGATCTTCTTCAGCGTGGTGGCGCGGTCGTCCGGCTTGGACGGCATCGAGCTCTGGAAGAACGAGGGGCGCAGCCCGGGGTCCTGCCCCGAGAGCACCTCGCTCCTGCGCATCTTGCGCAGCATGTCGAATTCGCGCTTGCGGACGAAGTCGTTGCGCCGCTTGCGCTCGATCATCTCCTTGAGCATCTGCTTGGAGTACGAGCTCTCGCGGTCGGTGTCCGCCTCGACGCCTTCGCCCCAGTTGGTGGACGGGCTCTTGACGAACCGCACCACCCTCGACAGCAACCCACCGGGTGCGGATTCGTCCTTGGTCGCCATGAGTGGGTACTGCTTCCTTCGTGCGACTTCAGTCGCCGAACATCTTCTGTTTGAGCTCGCGGCGCTGCTGCGCCTCGAGCGACAGGGTGGCGGTGGGACGGGCCAGCAGGCGGCCCACGCCGATCGGCTCGCCGGTCTCGTCGCAGTAGCCGTAGTCGCCGGCGTCGATGCGGGCGATGGACTGCTCGATCTTCTTGAGCAGCTTGCGCTCGCGGTCGCGCGTGCGCAGT
This sequence comes from Ramlibacter sp., assembly GCA_021323335.1. Lineage (GTDB taxonomy): Bacteria > Pseudomonadota > Gammaproteobacteria > Burkholderiales > Burkholderiaceae_C > Ramlibacter. The sequence continues at coordinate 3,263 of JAJTCN010000104.1, read as the reverse complement.
TCGAGGGCGTGCTCCTCCTCGATGGTCGCCCGGTCGGCGGGATCGGGGACGATGACGGTGTCCTCGCGCAGGTGCTCGGTGGTTTCGCCCGCGCTATTGAGGATGTCGGTCTTCAGCTGCAGCAGCTTGCCGCGGAAGAACGCCATCTGCTTTTCGTTCATGTACTCCGAATCCGGCATGGCCAGCACTTCGGCGTCCGAGAGTTCCTCGGCGGACTTCGTCTTCCAGTTGTTCGCCAGCTTCGGGTCTTTCTTGGGGGCGACGACCGGGGGGGACGGCAGGACGGATTGGTTTGCCATGGGGGTATAGGTTGCCTTGGCGGACCCGAAGACAGGGCCGGCGGCCGCAGCCGGCGCAGCGGGCGGCCGCGCGGACTGCGCGGAGGCGGGCTTGGCGACGGCGGGCTGGGATGCCGCGTTCTTCGGGACCGTGGGTGGAGGGGATGCCTTGGGAGCGGCCGCCTTGGCGGGGGCCGGACTGGCCTTGGCAGGAATGTTCTTGGCCGTGGCGACGACCGCCTTGGCTCCGTTGACGACGGCCTTGGCCACGGCGCCGAGGGCCTTGCCCGCCGCACCCTTGGCCGCCGGCTTGGCGGCAACCTTGGTGGACTTGGCGGGGACCTTGGCGGCGGGCTTGGCCGTCTTCGGGGCCGCCTTGGCGGCGGGCCTGGCGACGGGCTTGGCGGCAGCCTTGGCAGCCGGGCGGCTGCTCTTGGCTACGGGCTTGGATGGTGTCTTCTTGGCAGCAGGCTTGGCCGCCTTCGCGGCCGGCTTGGACGGCTTGGGTGCGGATTTGGCTTTCGCCGCAGGTTTCTTGGTCTTGGCAGCGACCTTGGGCTGAGCCTTCACTTCCCGTCTCCTCGCGTCGTCGGCGCCGGCGGCCTGCGGTCCGGGGACAGCAGCCATGCCTTTTCTTGTAAGTGCAACGCCTTCATGACCGGGCTTTATACCCTGATTGTCCTGCCTTGCACGACCGTGGACCTCCTTTTCATGGGGACGCAGGTGCCCGCCCCTGCGGATCGCAGGTTCCGTGAGTTGCGGAAGCGAGACAAACATGGACGGGGTGTGCGCCTATCGTCGAAGGGCGCCAGCCTAACCGCCCCCCGGCGGCCGTGCGGCTCAGACCACGCCTACGGCCCGCGTCAGACAAGGCACTGCTCGAGGCCTTGCAGGAAGATGTCGCGGGGCAGGTCGATGCCGATGAACACCATCTTGCTGGTGCGCGCCTCGCCGGCCGCCCACGGCGGGCCCAGGTCGCTCCCCATCAGCTGGTGGACGCCCTGGAAGATGACCTTGCGCTCGGTGCCCTGCATGTTCAGGACGCCCTTGTAGCGCAGCATCCGCGGGCCGTAGATGTTGACGATGGCCCCCAGGAAGTCTTCCAGCTTCGCCGGGTCGAAGGCGCGGTCCGAGCGGAACACGAAGCTCTTGACGTCGTCGTCGTGGGCGTGGTGGTGCGGGTGGTCGCAGTGTTCGCCGTGCTCGTGGTCGTGGTCATGCCCGTGGGCGTGGTCGTGGTCGTGGCCCTCTTCCTTCAGGAAGTCCGGGTCGATGTCCAGCTTGGCGTTGAGGTTGAAGCCGCGCAGGTCGAAGACGTCCTTGATCGGGACCTCGCCGAAGTGCACCGCCTGCTGGGGCGCGCGCGGGTTCATGTGCTTCAGGCGGTGCATCAGCGCGTCGACTTCGGCCTGGCCGACGAGGTCGGTCTTGCTGATGAAGATCTGGTCGGCGAAGCCCACCTGGCGGCGCGCCTCCTGGCGCTCGTCCAGCTGCTTGTCGGCGTGCTTGGCGTCCACCAGCGTCAGCACGGAGTCCAGCAAGTAGCTTTCGGCGATTTCATCGTCCATGAAGAAGGTCTGGGCGACCGGGCCGGGGTCGGCCAGGCCGGTGGTCTCGATCACGACGCGGTCGAAGTCGAGCAGGCCCTTGCGCTTCTTGGCGGCGAGCAGCTGCAGCGCGGAGCGCAGGTCTTCGCGGATGGTGCAGCAGATGCAGCCGTTGCTCATCTGCACGATCTGTTCCTTGGTGTCGCTGACCAGGATGTCGTTGTCGATGTTCTCTTCGCCGAACTCGTTCTCGATGATGGCGATCTTCTGCCCGTGCGCTTCGCTCAGCACGCGCTTGAGGAGGGTGGTCTTCCCCGAGCCGAGGAAGCCGGTGAGGATGGTGGCGGGGATGAGGCTCATGTTCGCAAGTTTAGCCTTCGCAAGATGGTCGGGCTGCTGCGGTCCAAGGCCAACAGCCGGACGCAAAAGTCGCAAAGGTTCCGCAAAAGTCGCAAAAGGGAACCCCATAGCGATTCCGGTTTTCTTTTGCGACTTTTGCGGACTTTCGCGACTTTTGCGTCCGGCTGTCCGCTTTCCTACTTCCGAATGACGACCAACCCCTTAAGGTACTCCCCCTCCGGGAAAGCCAGCGTCATCGGATGATCCGCCGCCGCGCCCAGGCGCTCGGCGATGTAGCCGTCCACGCCGGCGTCGGCGCCGGCGGAGGCGACGATCTTGTGGAACAGGTCGGCGCTGATGCCGCCGGAACACGAATAAGTGAACAAGACCCCACCCGGGGCCAATAATTTCAGGCCCAGGCGGTTGATGTCCTTGTAGGCACGCGCGGCCTTCTCGGCATGGGCCACCGTCGGCGCCAGCTTCGGCGGGTCCAGCACGATCGCATCGAAGGTCCGCCCCTCCTCGATGAAGCGCCGCAGGCTCGCATTGACGTCCGCATCCAGGAACTCCGCCCGGCCGGCGTCGAAGACATTGAGCGCCACGTTGGCCCGCGCCCGCTCCAGCGCCGGCGCCGGTGTAGCAGTAGCAATTGAGTACCCGCTGGCTGCCGAAGCGCCGCACCCACTGCGCAAAGCGCGCGCGGCTGTCCCGCTGGTCCAGGTAGAAGCCGGTTTTGTGGCCGGTGGCGATGTCCAGGCCGAACTTCCAGTTGTGCTCCGCCACCACGATCTCGGTGGGCCCCTCGCCGCGCAGCCAGCCTGTCGCTTCGGGCAGGCCTTCGAGGCCGCGCGAACTGGCGTCCGAGCGTTCATACAAACGGGTGAGTCCGGTGACTTCCAGCAACGCATCGGCCAGCACCTTCTTCCAGCGCTCCGCACCCGCGGAGAGGAACTGCGCCACCAGCGTGTCGCCATAGCGGTCCACCACGAAGCCCGGCAAGCCGTCCGACTCGCCGTGCACCAGCCGCACGCCGTCGCTGGGCACCTGCAGCCGCGCCCGCAGGGCCACCGCAGCCGCCAGCCGCTGCCGGAAGAAGGCG
>JAJTCN010000011.1 GCA_021323335.1 Ramlibacter sp. | reverse complement strand
GACCTTCAAACCCTCCCTCCTCGGCGATGCCGAGATCCGGCTCAAGGCGAGCTGGCTGGTGTGCAAGCAGGAATGCATCCCGGAGGAAGGCACTTTCTCACTGAAGCTGCCCGCGCGCAGCACGACCGCCCTGCACGGCGCCGCCTTCGAGGCCGCGTTGGCTGCCCAGCCCCGCGCCGTGGCCACCTCGGGCGATGGCAGGCTGCCGGACAGCACGGCGCGCATCGACGGCGCCTTCCTCGACGTCACGGTGCAGGGGCTGCCCGTCTCCGCCCGCGGCAAGAAGCTGGACTTCTTCCCCGAGACCGCCGAAGTCGTCGAGCCCGGCGGCGCGTGGACGCAGGAGTGGAACGGCGCGACCTGGCGGGCGCGGGTGCCGCTGTCGCCGCACCGCGGTGCCAGCCCCACCCTGATGCCCGTCGTCGTCACGTCGGACGCGGGGGCCTGGCGGGCGGAGCTCAAGGTCGCAGGCACCTGGCCCGCCGTCGCCGCACCCACGGCGGTCTCGCCCCAACTGGAGGCCGCGCTGCGCGAGGCCGCCGCGCCTCGTCCTTCCACCATGTCCACGAGCCTGGCCGCCGCGCTGCTGGGGGCGTTGCTCGGTGGCCTGATCCTGAACCTGATGCCGTGCGTGTTCCCGGTGCTCGCGATCAAGGTGGTCGGCTTCACGCGCCATGCCGACGACCGCCGCGGCCACCGCATCAGTGGGCTCGCCTATACCGCAGGCGTGGTCACATCCTTTGCCGCACTGAGCGCGGCGATGCTCGCCTTGCGGGCCGCCGGCGAGCAACTGGGCTGGGGCTTCCAGCTGCAATCGCCGGTGGTGGTGGCGGCGCTCGCCGTGCTGTTCACGTTGATCGCACTGAACCTGGCGGGCGTGTTCGAGTTCCGCTCCTTCCTGCCGAGCCGCGTGGCCACGCTGGAAGCGCGCCATCCGGTCGCGAATTCCTTCCTCACCGGCGTCCTCGCGGTGGCGATAGCCTCCCCGTGCACGGCGCCGTTCATGGGCGCGTCGCTCGGGCTGGCGATCGGCCTGCCGGCCGCGCAGGCCTTGCTCATCTTCACGGTGCTCGGCCTCGGCATGGCATTGCCGTACCTGGCGGCCAGCTGGATCCCGGCGGTGGCCGGCTGGCTGCCGCGCCCCGGCGCATGGATGGACACCTTCCGGCGGCTGATGGCCTTCCCGATGTTCGCCACGGTCGCCTGGCTGGTGTGGGTGCTCGGCCAGCAGAGCGGCATCGACGGCGCCGGCGCGCTGCTGGCGATGCTGGTGGCCCTGAGCATGGTGGTGTGGGCCCTGACGCTGCGCGGGCGCACGCGGGCCATCCTCGCCACGGTGGCGCTGCTCGGTCTCGGTACGGTGGCCTGGAGCACCGGCTCCGCCATCACGCGGGCCGCGCCGGTTGCCGCCGCCGCGGCGCAGGACCGCTGGCAGCCCTGGGCAGCGGGGCGCGTCGAGCAGCTCGTCGCCGGCGGCCAGCCGGTGTTCGTCGACTTCACCGCCGCCTGGTGCGTGACCTGCCAGTACAACAAGCGCACCACGCTCGCCCGGCAGGACGTGATGGCGGACTTCCAGGCCCGCAACTTCGCCTTGCTGCGGGCCGACTGGACGCGCCGCGACCCGGCGATCACCCGTGCCCTGGCGCAGCTCGGGCGCAACGGCGTGCCGGTGTACGTCGTCTACAAGCCCGGCAAGCCGCCCATGGTGCTGTCCGAAGTGCTGAGCGTGGAAGAAGTGCGCTCCGCGATAGCCCTGTAGTTGCAGGCGGAGCCGGTGCGTACACTGGCCCTCATGAGCACCATCCACGCGTTGCGCCGCATCCTGGCGACCTGCCGGACCATCGCGGTGGTCGGCCTGTCGCCGCAGTGGCACCGCCCGAGCTTCTTCGCGGCCAAGTACATGCAGGAGCACGGCTTTCGCATCGTCCCGATCAATCCCGCCGCTCCCGAAATTCTGGGCCAGCGCAGCTATCCCAGCGTGACGGCCGCGGTCGAGGCCGGCGAGAAGATCGACATGGTCGACTGTTTCCGCAAGAGTTCGGACATCCCGCCGCTGGCCGACGAGGCCATCGCCATCGGCGCGAAGTGCCTCTGGATGCAGATCGGCGTGGTCGACGAAGCATCGGCCGCCAAGGCGCGGGCCGCCGGCCTGGACGTGGTGATGGACCGCTGCGTGAAGATCGAGCATGCGCGCCTGTTCGGCGGGCTCAACTGGGCGGGCGTGGACACCAAGGTGATCTCGGCGCGCCGTCCGCAGCAATTGTTTTATTGACATGGACGAAAAAGACCACGACTACGGGTTCGGCACCCGCGCCATCCACTCGGGCGCGATCCCGGACCCGGTGACCGGCGCGCGCGCCACGCCCATCCACCAGACCACCAGCTTCGTCTTCGACTCCGCCGAGCACGCCGCCAGCCTGTTCAACCTGCAGACCTTCGGCAACGTCTACAGCCGCATCAGCAACCCCACGGTGGCGGTGCTGGAAGAGCGCGTGGCCTCGCTCGAAGGCGGCCGCGCCGCGCTGGCCTGCGCCACCGGCATGGCGGCGCAGATGACGGCGATCCTGGCCATCCTGAAGGCCGGCGACCACATCGTGGCCGCCTCCACGCTGTACGGCGGCACGGTGGGGCAACTCGGCATCGGGTTCGGCCGGCTCGGCATCGAGACCACCTTCGTCGATCCGGCGGATCCGGACAACTTCCGCCGCGCGATCCGGCCCACCACCCGCGCCGTCTACGCCGAAACGCTCGGCAACCCGCTGGTCAACGTGTTCGACATCGAGCCGGTCGCGCGCATCGCGCACGAGCACGGGCTGCCGCTGATCATCGACAACACGGTCGCCACCCCGTACCTGTGCAACCCGTTCGCCTTCGGCGCCGACATCGTGGTGCACAGCGCCACCAAGTACCTCGGCGGCCATGGCACCACCATGGCCGGTGTCGTTGTCGAATCCGGCAAGTTCGACTGGGGCAGCGGCCTGGCGCGCGAGAAATTCCCGGAGATGCTGGCGCCCAGCCGCGCCTACCACGGGGTGAAGTTCTACGAGACCTTCGGCGACTTCGGCTACACGATGAAAGCCCGCATGGAGGTCAATCGCACCTTCGGCGCCGCGCTGTCGCCGCTGAACGCCTGGCTGATCCTGCAGGGCATCGAGACCCTGCACCTGCGCATGCAGGCGCACTGCCGCAATGCGCTGCGCGTCGCCGAATTCCTCAGCGACCATCCGCTGGTGGGCTGGGTGAACTACCCCGGGCTGGAGACGTCGGCGCACCATGCGCTCGCGAAGAAGCAGTTCCGCTCGATCGACGGCAAGCCGGGCTCCTCGGGCATCCTCACCTTCGGCATCCGCGCCCGCGACCCGGTGAAGGCGGGCGAGCGCTTCATCGATGCCTGCGAATTCCTGAGCCACCTGGCGAACATCGGCGACGCCAAGACGCTGGTGATCCATCCCGCGTCCACCACCCACCGGCAACTCGACGAAGAGGAGCTCGCCCGCGCCGGCGTGCGGCCGGACATGGTGCGGCTGTCGGTGGGCATCGAGGACGTGGAAGACATCCTGTGGGATGTCGACCAGGCGCTGCGCAAGGCGGTTTCGTAACCCCTAGACCCGCTCCAGCCACGCGAACAACCCCGGAATCGGCATCCGCTGGTCCTCCCGCACCGGCCGGCGCTCGATCGCCGCGATGCGGAAGCTGTTGGCTTCCGCCAGCCGCCGCAACCCGTCCTCGGAGTGCGCATAGCGCAGGCTCGGCCGCAGTTCGAGCTCCTCGCCCAGCGCCTCCTCCACGGTGAATGCAAAGCGGCCACCGGGCAGCATGATGTTGGCGACCCCGGCGAACACTTCGTCCAGGGCCCCCACGTAGATGAAGACATCCGCCGCCACGACCAGGTCGTAGTTGTCGACGCTGCGCGCCATGAATTCGACGATGTCGCTGCGCTGCAGGGCGTCGTAGAGCCCGGATTCCTGCGCCTTGTCGAGCATGTTGGCGGACAGGTCGATGCCCGTCAGCCGGTCGGCGATGGGCCGCAGGTAGCGGCCGCACAGGCCGGTGCCGCAGCCCAAGTCCAGTGCATTGGCATAGCGCCGGCCGGTCGCGGCCAGCCGGTCCGCCAGCACCGGCGGCGCGTCGTAGCGCAGCGCGGCCACCAGGTGCGACTCGAAGTGCGCCGCATAGTTGTCGAACAGGGTTTCGACATAGCTGCGCGGCGCCTTGCGCGGCGGCTGCGCCGCGTCCAGCCCCGCCAGGTAGTAATGCAGCAATTCGGGGTCGCCGCCGCGCGCGAGCGCTTCGCGGAAGGAGTCGGCGGCGTCGTCCAGCCGGCCCAGTTCCTTGAGCACCGTGCCGCGCAGGCGCCAGATCGTGGCGCTGCCCGAGTCGCGGGCGAGAGCGCGGTCGAACATCTGCAGGGCCTGCGCGGGCACCCCCAGTTCCGCCAGCGCCGTGCCGCAATGGCCCAGCGCCTCGGGGTTGTCGGGTTCGAGCGTCACCGCCTCCTGCAGCAGCGTGAGCGCCTCGTCGGGCCGGCCGAGCTTGATCCGCACCGCGCCGAGATTGGTCATCACCGAGGCGCGGCCGGGGGCCAGCGCCAGCGAGGCGGCGAAACTCTGTTCGGCCTGCAACCAGCGGCCGGCCTCGTAATGGCCCACGCCCTCCAGGAACAACAGCCGTGCCTGCTCGAAAGTACCGTCCATGCCCGCTCCTGGAGCCGGATCATAGGGCCTGCGACAATCACCCCCCGATGGCATTTTCCCCGCTCACCAACGACACCTTCCTGCGCGCATGCCTGCGGCAGGCCACGCCCTACACGCCGCTGTGGCTGATGCGCCAGGCCGGCCGCTACCTGCCCGAATACAAGGCCACGCGCGCCCGCGCCGGCAGTTTCATGGGGCTGGCCACCAACGTGCAGTACGCCACCGAGGTCACGCTGCAGCCCCTGGACCGCTTCGCGCTGGACGCCGCCATCCTGTTCTCGGACATCCTCACGGTGCCGGACGCAATGGGGCTGGGCCTGAGCTTCGCCGAAGGCGAGGGGCCGAAGCTGGCGCGGCCGCTGCGCGACGAGGCTGCCGTGGCGGCCTTGCGCGTTCCCGACCTGGACCAGCTGCGCTATGTCTTCGATGCGGTCACCTCGATCCGCCGCGCGCTGCAGGGCCGGGTGCCCCTGATCGGGTTCTCCGGCAGCCCCTGGACGCTGGCCTGCTACATGGTGGAGGGCGGCGGCTCCAGGGACGACTGGCGCGGCGTGAAGAGCATGCTGTACAGCCGGCCGGACCTGATGCATCGCATCCTCGCCGTCAACGCGGACGCCGTGGCGGCCTATCTCAATGCGCAGATCGACGCGGGCGCGCAGGCCGTGATGGTGTTCGACAGCTGGGGCGGCGCGCTGGCCGACCGCGCGTTTCCGGAGTTCAGCCTCGACTACACGGCCTCGGTGCTCGCCAAGCTCAAGCGCAACGGACCCGATGGCCAGGTGGTGCCGCGCATCGTCTTCACCAAGGGCGGCGGCCTGTGGCTGCAGCAGATGGAGCGGCTCGATTGCGACGTGCTCGGCGTGGACTGGACGGTCAGCCTCGCGAAAGCGCGCGCCCTGGTCGGCTCCTCGAAGGCATTGCAGGGCAATCTCGACCCCGCGGTGCTGTTCGCGCCTGCCGAGAACGTCGCCGCGGAAGCGCGCCGCGTGCTCGACGATTTCGGCGCGCCGCACCAGGGCAGCGGCAGCGGGCCGACGCACATCTTCAACCTGGGCCACGGCATCAGCCAGTTCACGCCACCCGAGCACGTCCATGCGCTGGTCGAAGCGGTGCACTCGCACTCCGCGCGGATGCGGGCGGCTTGAACGGCTTGGCGGGCGGTTCGCATCAGGGAGTTCCCTAGCTGACGCATGACAGGAAGGGGACGCGAGCCTTGACTTATGCACAAAAACCGGCTTGCGGGGCGCGGTCGGCCGGATGGGGGCCGTTTCTGCGCTTCAAAAACAGTAGCGCTCGTAAGTGCTTGATTTTGTTGGGGATGCGTTTGGATGCAGTTTCCGGCCGCCGCGCCGCAACTCGTTGATCTGTCAAGCCCGCGGACGCACCGGAGGGGGTCTATCCCCAAACTTATCCACAAGAAAAGCACCCCTGGACAAACTGCTGTGGAATCAACGACTTACCCGGGTTTCCGAGATGCGGGCTTAAGCAGCCTTCCTAAGCTCGCGAAAGGATGAGCACGATCGTCCACGTCGTGGTGCCGACGCCGGCCCATAGTTCGCTGAGCGATCCACTCACCTACGCCAGTGAGTTGCCACTTCCGCCGGGCACCTTGGTGCGCGTGCCTCTCGGCAAGCGGGAGGTCTGCGGCGTGGTGTGGGATGCGCCCGCAGGGGAGGCGGCCCCCATGCAACTCAAGCACGTCGGCGCCGTCCTGGACGGGCTGCCGCCGCTGTCGGCGCATTGGCGCCAGCTCGTCGGTTTCGCCGCCAGCTACTACCAGCGCAGCCTGGGCGAAGTGGCGCTGGCCGCACTGCCCCCCCAATTGCGGGAACTCGACGCGAGCCAGCTGGCCCGCCGCCTGAAGCGGGCCGCGGGCGATGCCAGCGCCCCGCCCCAGGCCGTCCGGCCGGAGCTGACGCCGGACCAGCAGCGGGCGCTGGAAGCCATCGCCGCCGAGGCCGGGCCCTTCCTCCTGTTCGGCGCCACCGGCAGCGGCAAGACCGAGGTGTACCTGCGGGCCATGGAAGCCCTGCTCGCCCGCGATCCGCAAGCGCAGGGGCTGGTGCTGGTGCCCGAAATCAACCTCACGCCGCAACTCCAGGCGCGCTTCGTCGAGCGCTTCGGCGCCGACGCGGTGGTGCCGCTGCACAGCGGCATGACCAACCCGCAACGCCTGCGCAGCTGGATCGCCGCGCACTCGGGGGCGGCGCGCATCGTCCTGGGCACCCGCATGGCCGTGTTCGCCTCGCTGCCACGGCTCGGGCTGGTCGTCGTCGATGAGGAGCACGACCCCAGCTACAAGCAGCAGGAGGGGGCGCGCTACTCCGCGCGCGACCTCGCCGTCTACCGCGGCCGCCTGGAGGGCGTGAAGGTGGTACTGGGATCGGCGACGCCGTCGCTGGAGAGCTGGCAGGCCTGCGACCGGGGCCGCTACCGCTGCCTGGAGATGCCGGACCGCGTCGGCGCCGGCGCCCTGCCCGCGGTGCGCGTGGTCAACATGAACCACCAGCCGCGCGGCACCCTGTTCTCCGCGCCGCTGCTGTCCGCCATCCAGGCGCGCATCGCCCGGGGCGAACAGTCGCTGATCTTCCTCAACCGCCGCGGCTACGCGCCGGTGCTGGCCTGCGGCTCCTGCGACTGGCGCAGCGAATGCAGCCATTGCAGCGCGTTCCGGGTCTTCCACAAGATCGACCGGACGCTGCGCTGCCATCACTGCGGCTACACCGAGCGGGTTCCGCGCGCCTGCCCGAAATGCGGCAACGTCGACGTCGCACCGCTGGGCCGCGGCACGGAGCGGCTGGAGGAGCAACTGGCTGAATTGCTGGCGGACGCGCGGCGGCCGGACGGCACGCCGGTGCGCATCGCGCGCATGGACGCGGACAGCACCCGGCTCAAGGGCGCGCTGGAGCAGCAGCTGGCGCAGGTGCATTCCGGCGAGGTCGACGTGCTGGTCGGCACCCAGATGGTGACCAAGGGCCACGACTTCCGCAGCATCACGCTGGTGGCGGCGGTGAACCCGGACTCGGCCCTGTTCTCCAGCGACTTCCGCGCCCCCGAGCGGCTGTTCAGCCTGCTGATGCAGGCGGCGGGCCGCGCCGGCCGCGATGCGGCGCATGCCGCTGCGAGCGAGATGTGGGTGCAGACCTTCAACCCCGACCATCCCCTGTTCGTCGCGTTGAAGAAGCATGACTTCGCCGCGTTCGCCGCGCAGCAACTGCAGGAGCGGCGACAGGCGGCCATGCCGCCCTTCGCCTTCCAGGCGCTGCTGCGGGCCGAAGCCCGCACCCAGGAAGTGGCCCAGGCGTTCCTGCAGGCGGCGGCGGATGCGAGCGCCGGGCTGGAAGGCAGCGGCCACGTCGTCGTCTATGCGCCGGTGCCGATGGCGGTGCAGCGCGTGGCGAACGTGGAGCGCGCCCAGCTGCTGCTGGAAAGCGGGTCGCGCCCGGCGCTGCAGGCTTTCCTGTCGGCCTGGCAGCCGGTGCTGCAGGACCTGCGGATGAAGGGCCTGATCCGGTGGGCGGTGGACGTGGATCCGCTCGCGGTGTGAGTTGAATGCGCTGGGGTTCGCCTGCGGGCTCACCACCAGCCTACGGAACCACCGCGTAGGCTGGTGGTGAGCCGCCAGGCGAACCCCAGCTAGCTGTCCGCCTTCATCGCCAACGCCGCTTCATACAACCCATTGCGCGGCGCCCCCGTGATCTCCGAGGCCAGCTTCACCGCCGTCTTCACCGGCAGCTCCGCCAGCAGCAGCTGCAGCACCCGCTTCGGCCCGGCGTCATCCGCCACCACCGGCATGCCATGCAGCAGCAGCGCGAACTCGCCGCGCAGGCGCTGCGGCGAAGCCTGCACCCAGGCCGGCAGCCCCGCGCATGGCACGGTGGCGATCTCCTCGAACTGCTTCGTCAGTTCGCGCCCGACCGTGATCGCGCGTTCGCCCAGCGCCGCCAGCGCCTCGGCCACGGCGGCGATGCGATGCGGCGCCTCCATCAGCACGATCGGCCGGCTCTCCTGGCGCAACGCTTCCACCGCCTGCTGCCGCTCGCCGCTCTTCGTGGGCAGGAAGCCGAAGAAAACGAAGCCCTGCCCTTCCCCGCCGGCCCCGCCGGCGCTGACAATCGCCGTGACGCTGCTCACGCCGGGCACCGGTACCACGGCACAGCCAGCCGCGCGGGCCGCGGCCACCAGGCGCGCCCCCGGATCGCTGACGCCGGGCGTGCCCGCGTCGCTGGCGTAGGCGACGCGCTGGCCGGCCTGCAGCCGGCGCACCACCTCCTGCGCCGCTTCCGCCTCGTTGTGCTGGTGCACGGCCAGCGTCGGCTTGTCGATGCCGTAGGCGCGCAGCAGGGCCTGCGTGTGCCGGGTGTCCTCGCAGGCCACGGCATCCACCAGTTGCAGGACGTGCAGGGCCCGCAGCGTGATATCCGCGAGGTTGCCGATCGGCGTGGCGACCACGTACAGCGCGGGCTGCGGATAATGCTGCGCAGCCGCTGCATCGCGGGCCGCGGCCAGCGCGGGGGCAAAGGAAGCGGTCAATCGGACTCCTTCGAGGGGGCAGGCATGACGACCAAAGCCGAAGGCGATGCGGCCGAGAGCCGCGCGCTCGCCTACCTGCGTGGCCGCGGGCTGCGGCTCGTCGCGCGCAATTATCGGACGCCCGGGCGCGGGGGCGGCGAGATCGACCTGGTGATGCGCGACGCCGACGGCACGCTGGTGTTCGTGGAGGTGCGCAAACGCGCCAGCGCCTCGCACGGCGGCGCCGCGGCGAGCGTAGGTCTCATGAAGCAGCGGCGCATCGTGTTCGCCGCGCGCCATTTCCTGATGCGGGTGGCGCAGCCCCCGCCATGCCGGTTCGACGTCATCAGCATGGAAGGCGGCGGCATCGAATGGATGCGCGCCGCCTTCGATGCCGGCTGAGGCCCGCCTTCAGGACAGGCCCCAGCTGGAATCCGCGTGCTTAGTTGCGGTCGGCCTTCGGGGCCATCGGCGCCGGCTCAGCCGGGGCCGGGGCGGCACCCATCTGCTGCTGCTCCACCACCGGGGCGGGGGCGGGCGCCTGGGCCACGACCTCGGCCTGGGCCGGAGCCGGCGCCGGGGTCTCGACGCGCGCCACTTCCTGCACGGTCGTGATCTGGGCGGTCTGGACCTGGTCGATCAGGCCGGGCACGCCGGTTTCACCCATGGAGGTCATGTGCGAGCTTTGCTGGCCAGCGCCCAGGGCGTGGTTGGCGACGAAGGGGTTCGGGGGAACACCCTGGGCCACGGCGACGCCGATGACGGCCACGGCGGACAGACCGGCAGCGAGACCAGCGATTTTTTTCAGAACAGCCATTGCAACTTCTCCTAGAACTTGATTTGTTGAAACTTGAACAGCAGGCTTCGAAGCCAGCGGTGTTCAGAATAGTCAGCCACGCGTTGCGCGAAGTCAGTTCCGCGCGGTACCTCGTGTGGGGTCATGTCCGCCACGGCGTCGGCCATTCCTTCCCGCCGCCGTCCGTGGAGGACTACAGCGCATGCAAAGGCGCAACAAGCGCGATGCGCGGGTAACGAACGGTTCACCTGCGCGCAACCCGGCAGACATTCGTCACCTGCGGGCGGGGCGGTATCATCAAGAACATGCTCGAGCAACGCATACAGCAGAACTTCATCGAAAGCGCGGACCTGAAGTACCAGTCCGCCCAGACCCTGAGCAAACCCATCGCACAGGCGGTGCAGGCCATCCTGGCCTGCGTCACCAGCGGCGGCAAGGTGCTCGCCTGCGGCAACGGCGGCTCGGCGGCGGATGCCCAGCACTTCTCGGCGGAGTTCGTGGGGCGCTTCGAGCGCGAGCGGCCCGAGCTGGGCGCGATCGCGCTGACGACGGACAGCTCCATCCTCACCGCCATCGCCAACGACTACGACTTCAACCGCATCTTCTCCAAGCAGGTGCGCGCGCTGGGCCAGGCGGGCGACGTGCTGCTGGCGTTGTCCACCAGCGGCAACTCCGCCAACGTGCTGGCCGCCATCGAGGCGGCGCACGAGCGCGAGATGACGGTCGTGGCCCTCACCGGCCGCGGCGGCGGCAAGATCGGCGGCGTGCTGCGCGAAACCGACGTGAACATCTGCGTGCCCCATGAGCGCACCGCGCGCATCCAGGAAGTGCACATCCTCGTGCTGCACTGCATCTGCGACGGCGTCGATGCGCAGCTCCTCGGCGACCAGGACAATCCGACATGAACACCAAGCGAGCCTTCTCCTTTCCCTGCGCATCCCTCGCCGCCGCCCTGCTGGCCGCGGCGCTCGCGGGCTGCGCGCCCCTGATCGTCGGCGGCGCGGCCGTCGGCAGCATGATCATGGTGAACGACCGGCGCACCTCGGGTGCGCAGATCGACGACGAGACCATCGAATACCGCGGCGCCTCCCGCCTGCGCGACGCCTTCGGGGACCGCGCGCACATCAACATCACCAGCTACAACCGCCAGGTGCTGTTGACCGGCGAAGTGCCCAACGAGACGGTGAAGCAGCAGGCCGAACAGGTGATCAGCCGGATGGACGCGGTTCGCGCCGTCGTCAACGAACTGGCGGTGATGGCCCCGACGACGCTGGGCCAGCGGTCGGCGGACGTGCTGATCACCGGCAAGGTGCGGGCGTCCTTCGTCGATGCGTCCGACCTGCAGGCCATCCACTACAAGGTGGTGACGGAGCGCGCGACCGTGTACCTGATGGGCCGGGTCACCGCGCGCGAGGCCGATCGCGCCACGCAGATCGCGCGGCAGGTCGGTGGCGTGCAACGGGTCGTGCGCATCTTCGAGATGCTCGACGAACGTGCGGCGCCGGCGCCGGTCACGACCGTGACGCCCGCGCCTGCGCCCGCTTCCGCGGCACCCGCCCCCGAACCCCAGCCGGCGGCTCCCGCGGGCGCCATCTCCACGCCGGTGCGCTGAAGGCTTCCTAGCGGATGCGGCGGATCAGGCTGGAGGTGTCCCAGCGGTTGCCGCCCAGCGCCTGGATGTCGGCGTAGAACTGGTCGACCAGCGCCGTCACGGGCAGCCGGGCGCCGTTGCGCTTGGCTTCGTCGAGCACCAGGCCGAGGTCCTTGCGCATCCAGTCGACGGCGAAGCCGAACTCGAACTTGTCGGCGATCATCGTCTTGCCGCGGTTGTCCATCTGCCAGCTCTGGGCCGCGCCCTTGCCGATGACTTCGAGCACCTGCTCCATGTCCAGCCCCGCCTTCATGCCGAAGGCGATGGCTTCGGACAGGCCCTGCACCAGGCCGGCGATGGCCACCTGGTTGACCATCTTGGCGAGCTGGCCGGCGCCGCTGGCGCCGAGCAGCGTGAACGCGCGCGCGAAGGCCATGGCGACGGGCTTGGCGGCCTCGAACGCCGCGGCATCGCCGCCGCACATCACCGTGAGCATGCCGTTCTGCGCGCCCGCCTGGCCGCCGGACACCGGCGCGTCGACGAACTGCAGGCCGCGCTGTTCCGCCTCGGCCGACAGCTCGCGGGCGACGTTGGCGGAGGCGGTGGTGTGGTCGACGAAGATGGCGCCCTTCTTCATGCCGCTGAATGCGCCCTGCTCGCCGAGGGTGATCGACCGCAGGTCGTCGTCGTTGCCGACGCAGGAGAAGACGAGGTCGCAATCGGCTACCGCTTCGCGCGGGGTGGCGGCGGCGCTGCCGGTGAATTCCTTGCACCACGCCTGGCGTTTCTCGGCGCTGCGGTTGTAGACCGTGACGCGGTGGCCGGCGAGCGCGAGGTGCCCGGCCATGGGAAAGCCCATCACGCCAAGGCCGAGGAACGCGACCTTGCGGGCAGGGGTGGATTCGTAGGTTTTGGGGTTGGTGCTGGCCATGGCCGCACTTTAGCAGCGCAGAGGAAAACCAGACAGCCGGACGCAAAAGTCGCGAAAGTACGCAAAAGACGCAAAAGGAATCCGATTTCCTGGATGTCCTTTTGCGCCTTTTGCGAAACCTTTGCGGCTTTTGCGTCCGGCTGTCGGGTGTTAAACGATCGCCAAGTGCTCTGTCCCCGCCGACAGGTCCTGGGACTTGGCGCGTTGCGAGTTCAGCTTGATCTGCAGGCGCAGGTCGTTCACCGAGTCGGCGTTGCGCAGCGCGTCCTCGTAAGTGATGACGTTGTTCTCGTACATGTCGAACAGCGCCTGGTCGAAGGTCTGCATGCCCAGGTTGCGGCTCTTCTTCATGATCTCCTTGATCTCGGAGACCTCGCCCTTGAAGATCAGGTCGGAGATCAGCGGCGTGTTCAGCAGCACCTCCACCGCGGCGCCGCGGCCCTTGCCGTCCTGCTTGGGCACCAGGCGCTGCGACACGAAGGATTTCAGGTTCAGGGACAGGTCCATCAGCAGCTGGGGCCGCCGCTCTTCCGGGAAGAAGTTGATCACCCGGTCCAGCGCCTGGTTGGTGCTGTTGGCGTGCAGCGTGGCCATGCACAGGTGGCCCGTTTCGGCGAAGGCGATGGCGTGTTCCATCGTCTCGCGGTCGCGGATCTCGCCCATCAGGATGACGTCCGGCGCCTGGCGCAGCGTGTTCTTCAGCGCCGCTTCCCAGCTGTCGGTGTCCAGGCCCACTTCGCGCTGCGTGACCACGCAGTTCTTGTGCGGGTGCACGAACTCCACCGGGTCCTCGATGGTGATGATGTGGCCGTAGCTCTGCTCGTTGCGCCAGTCGACCATGGCCGCCAGCGTGGTCGACTTGCCCGAGCCGGTGGCGCCCACCAGGATGACCAGGCCGCGCTTGGACATCACCACTTCCTTGAGCACTTGCGGCACGCCCAGGCCGTCGATGGTCGGCAGGACCTGCGGGATCACCCGCAGCACCATGCCCACCTTGCCCTGCTGGACGAACGCGTTGACCCGGAAGCGCCCGATGCCGGGCGGCGAGATCGCGAAGTTGCACTCCTTGGTGCGCTCGAACTCCGCGGCCTGCTTGTCGTTCATGATCGAACGCGCCAGCGCCAGCGTGTGCGAGGGATTCAGCGGCTGCGGGGACACCTTCGTCACCTTGCCGTCCACCTTGATGGCGGGCGGGAAGTCGGAAGTGATGAACAGGTCGCTGCCGCTGCGGCCGACCATCAACTTCAACAGGTCGTTGATGAACTTTGTCGCCTGATCGCGTTCCATGGTCGCGCTCTCCTTTGGACTGCTGGTGGCCGGGTCTGGCTAGCCGGGGAAATTCTCGGGGATCTTGGCCTTGCTTCGCGCTTCCGCGGGGCTGATCATGTTGCGCTTGACCAGCTCCGTCAGGTTCTGGTCGAGCGTCTGCATGCCGACGCTGTTGCCCGTCTGGATCGACGAGTACATCTGCGCCACCTTGGCTTCGCGGATCAGGTTGCGGATGGCGGAGGTGGCCAGCATGATCTCGTGCGCCGCCACGCGGCCGTTGCCGTCCTTGGTCTTGCACAGGGTCTGCGAGATCACGGCCTGCAGCGACTCCGACAGCATCGCGCGGACCATTTCCTTTTCGTCGGCCGGGAACACGTCGATCACCCGGTCGATGGTCTTGGCGGCGCTGGAGGTGTGCAGCGTGCCGAACACCAGGTGGCCCGTCTCCGCCGCGGTCATGGCCAGGCGGATCGTTTCCAGGTCGCGCATTTCGCCGACCAGGATGCAGTCCGGGTCCTCCCGCAGCGCCGAACGCAGCGCGTTGGCGAACGACAGCGTCATCGGGCCCACCTCGCGCTGGTTGACCAGGCACTTCTTGGACTCGTGCACGAACTCGATCGGGTCCTCCACCGTCAGGATGTGGCCGTATTCCGTTTCGTTCAGGTGGTTCACCATCGCCGCCAGCGTGGTGGACTTGCCCGAGCCCGTGGGGCCGGTCACCAGCACCATGCCGCGCGGCTTGAGCGCCAGGTCCTGGAAGATCTTGGGCGCATTGAGCTGCTCGAGCGTCAGGATCTTGGAGGGAATCGTCCGGAACACGGCGGCGGCGCCGCGGTTCTGGTTGAAGGCGTTGACGCGAAAGCGCGCCAGGCCCTCGATCTCGAACGAGAAGTCGCACTCCAGGAACTCTTCGTAGTTCTTGCGCTGGGTGTCGTTCATGATGTCGTAGACCATCGCGTGGACCTGCTTGTGGTCCATGGGGTCGACGTTGATGCGCCGCACGTCGCCGTGCACGCGGATCATCGGCGGCAGGCCGGCCGAAAGGTGCAGGTCCGACGCCTTGTTCTTGACGCTGAATGCGAGCAGCTGGGTAATATCCACGGATCCCCTCTTCTTTATGGTCCTCACCGGCGGCGCAGGGGACGCACGGTGGCCGGTCCATTATGACGACGATTGCTTTGAACCTCCAGAGCGTGCGACAGCGGATGGCCGCTGCGTGCGCGGCCGCCGGACGCGACGTGAACGAAGTCACGCTGCTCCCCGTGTCCAAGACGTTCGGCCCCGACGCCGTCCGCGCCGCCCATGCCGCGGGCGAGACCGCTTTCGGTGAGAACTACATCCAGGAAGCGATCGAGAAGCAGGCCCTGCTGGCCGACCTGCCCCTGCAATGGCACTGCATCGGCCCGATCCAGAGCAACAAGACCCGGCTGGTGGCGGCGCATTTCGACTGGGCCCACACGGTGGACCGACTGAAGATCGCGCAACGGCTGTCGGACCAGCGCCCCGAACACCTGCCGCCGCTGTCGGTCTGCATCCAGGTCAACATCGACGGCGGGCCGTCCAAGTCCGGCGTGGCGCCGGGCGAGGCGCTGGCCCTGGCGCGCGAGGTGGCGGCGCTGCCCCGGCTGCGGCTGCGCGGGCTGATGACGATCCCCGAACCCGCCGAGGGCTTCGACGCCCAGTTCGCCGTGCACCGGCAGGCGCGCTCGCTCTACGACCAGCTGCGGCAGGCCGGCCTGCCGCTGGACACCTTGTCCATGGGCATGACCGCCGACCTGGAGGCCGCGGTCCACGCCGGCAGCACGCTGGTGCGGGTGGGCACGGCGATCTTCGGGAGCAGGAAACTGGATCCCGGGTCAAGCCCCGGATGACGGCTTACGCCGTCACTTCTTCGGCGGCATCGGCGGCTTCACGTTGCCGCAATCCGCCTTGAGCCACTTGCCCGTGGTGTTCATGGTCGTGGTCTCGGTCTTGCCGGCTTCCTGCATCCGCATGGTCATCCGGCTGGTGTAGCTCTCGCTGCCGTTGAAGGTGAAGGTGCCTTCCCCGCTGGACGGCGGGTTGGTGCAGGCGAACGCCATCTTCATGGTGTTGCCGCTGCGGCTGTTCTGCGTCATGCGGCAGCCGTCCTGCATCGGCATGTCGTTGCGCTCGACCATCTCCTTGGTCATGCACATCTGCACCGTCATCCCGCCGCCGGCATTGGGCGAAAGCCGCACGCCCTGCTTGGCCAGCATCGCTTCCATCTGCTTGCGCTCGGCCGGCGGCATCTGCGCCATCTCCTTCTGCATCTCGGCCATCGCCTGGTCCATCTGGCCGCCGCTCATCTTGTTGTTGATTTCCCACAGACCGGGCTTCAGGACCTGGGCGCCGGCGGGCAAGGCGACGATGCAGAGCGCCGCGGCGGCGGCAAGAAGGGGCGTGCGCATGGGGATCTCCGGATGAAAGCCGGAATTCTGCCGCCGCGCTCCGGCGTTGCCCAGAGGGGCGGGCCTCCCACGTGACAAGCTAGGAGGCTGCGCGGCAGACTCCTAGACGCGCAACGGCAGCCGCGTGGTGTTCTTCACCTCCTCCATCACCGCATAGGTGCGCGTCTCGCGCACGCCGGGCAGTTGCCAGAGCACCGTGCCGGCGAAGTCGCGGTAGGCCTGCATGTCGGCCATGCGCGTCTTGAGCAGGTAGTCGAAGCCGCCGGCCACCATGTGGCACTCCATGATCTGGTCCTGCACCTGCACCGCGGCCTTGAAGGCTTCGAACACGTTGGGCGTGGTCCGGTCCAGCAGCACCTCGACGAACACCATCATCCCGGCGCCCAGCTTCAGCGGGTCGAGCCGCGCTTCGTAGCCCAGGATGTAGCCGTCGCGCGCCAGGCGCTGCACGCGGGCCAGCACCGCCGTCGGCGACAGCGCCACCGCCTCGGCCAGCTTCAGGTTGGCGATGCGGCCGTCGGCCTGCAGCACCTGCAGGATCTTCAGGTCGATGCGATCGAGTCCGGGAGCGTCCATTCAACGAGTTTTCTTCGGTGACTCGCCATTACTTTAGCGAAATATTCGCGCCGGAAGGCGAGAACATGGCGAACATGCATTCCGAAACGCCCTCCATCGCCGCCGCGCAGCACCTGCCCTCTCCCTACCGTCCCGAGGCCGACGTCGTCGCGGGCCGGCTGCAGTCGCTGCAAGGCGCCCTCGACTGGGCGGACGCAGCGCGAGCGGCCGCCCCCTGGGTGGCCGCCGTCCGCCGCAACCCGCCGCCGTTCTGGGCGATGGAAAGCCTGCTGAAGGAATACCCGATCTCCAGCGCCGAAGGGCTGGCCTTGATGCGCCTGGCCGAAGCGCTGCTGCGCGTGCCCGATGCCGAAACGGCCATCGCCCTGACGGCGGACCAGCTTTCGCGCGCCGACTTCGACGGCTCGCCCGATTCGGCGCTCTCGCGCTTGTCGCACAACGCCATCTCGCTGTCCAAGCGCTTCCTGCCCGGCGACGGCGCCGGCGCGCAGGGCGGCCTGTTCGGGCGGCTCGGCGCGCGCACCGTCGTCGCCGCCACCTTGCGCGCCGTGCAGCTGCTCGGGCGCCAGTTCGTCCTGGGGCAGACCATCGCCGAGGCGACCGACGAGGCGCAGGCCGCGCGCCGGCGCCAGGCCAACCTGCGGTTTTCCTACGACATGCTCGGCGAGGGCGCGCGCACCGCGGACGATGCGCAGCGCTACCTGGCCCATTACCAGGAGGCCATCGCCCACATCGCCTCGCGCTGCGACCCCGCGCAGCCGGTGCAGCACAACGACGGCATCTCCATCAAGCTGAGCGCCCTGCATCCGCGCTACGAGGCGCTGCAACAGGAGCGCGTGATGCGCGAGCTGGTGCCGCGGGTGTGGGCGCTGTGCGAACAGGCGGCGCGCGCCAACATCAACCTGACCATCGATGCCGAGGAGGTGGACCGGCTCGAGCTGTCGCTCGACGTGTTCGAGGCGCTGGCCGGCCTGGTGGCCCGGCACCACCCCCGGTGGCAGGGCTTCGGGCTGGCGTTGCAGTCCTACCAGACGCGCGCGCTGGAACTCATCGCCCACGTCGCCCAGGTCGGCCGCCGCCACGGCATCCGGCTGATGTGCCGGCTCGTCAAGGGCGCGTACTGGGACGCCGAGATCAAGCGCGCGCAGGAGATGGGGCTGCCGCACTACCCGGTGTTCACGCACAAGCACCACACCGACATCTCCTACCTGGCGTGCGCGCGCGCGCTGCTGGATGCGCAGGACGTCATCTACCCCCAGTTCGCCACCCACAACGCGGGCACCATCGCCGCGATCGTGCAGATGGCGAACCGCACGGGGGCGAGATTCGAGCTCCAGCGACTGCACGGGATGGGAGAAGGGATCTACCGCGAAGTGCTGCAGAACCCGCTGCTGGCCTGCCGCGTCTACGCGCCGGTCGGCCAGCACCGCGACCTGCTCGCCTACCTGGTGCGCCGGCTGCTGGAAAACGGCGCCAATTCTTCGTTCGTCCACCAGCTCGCCGACGAATCGCTGGGCATGGACGAACTGCTGCAGTCGCCGCTGCACCTGTCGCCGCAACCGTCGCTGCCGCTGCCGCCGCAGCTCCATGGCGCGCAGCGCGCCAACAGCCTCGGGCTGGACCTCGCAGCAGCCGCCATGCGCGAGCCGCTGGCGCGGGCGCTGGCCGCCACCGCCGTCCCCGCGATCCCGCAGGCGGATCCGCAAGAGGTGACGCAGGCGGTCGATCGCTCCGTCGCCGCCGGCCGGGCCTGGGCCCGCATGCCGGTGACGGCGCGCTGCGACATCCTGCGCGGCGCGGCGGACGCCATGCAGGACCAGCTGCCGCACCTGTGCGCGCTGCTGGTCAAGGAAGGCTTCAAGACCTGGGGCGACGCGGTGTCGGAAGTGCGCGAAGCCATCGACTTCCTGCGCTATTACGCCATGGAGGCGCAGCCGCTGCTGCAGCCGGTCACCCTGCCCGGCCCCACCGGCGAGAGCAACGTGTTGCGCCTCACCGCGCGCGGCCCGTGGGCCTGCATCAGCCCCTGGAACTTCCCGCTGGCGATCTTCACCGGCCAGGTCGCGGCGGCCCTCGTCACCGGCAACACCGTGCTGGCCAAGCCGGCGGAGCAGACGCCCGCCGTCGCCGCGCAGGCGGTGCGCCTGCTGCACGACGCGGGCGTGCCGGCCGACGTCCTGCAGCTCCTCCATGGCCCCGGCGAAACGGTCGGCGCGGCGCTGGTGGCCGAGCCCCGCATCGCCGGGGTGGTGTTCACGGGCTCCACCCAGGTCGCCAAGATCATCCAGCGGGCGCTGGCCGCCAAGGACGGCCCCATCGTTCCGCTGATCGCGGAAACCGGCGGCATCAACGCCATGCTGGTCGACTCCACCGCGCTGCCCGAGCAGGTGGCCGATGCCGTGGTGCAGAGCGCCTTCCGCTCCGCCGGCCAGCGCTGCTCGGCGCTGCGGCTGCTGCTGGTGCACGAGGCCATCGCCGATGGCGTGGTGGCGATGATCCAGGGCGCGGCGCGCGAACTGGTCACCGGGGATCCCGCGCAATGGGCGACCGATGTCGGGCCGGTGATCGACGACGAGGCGCTTGCCAACCTGCTGCGCCACGTCGAGCGGCTGCACGCCACGGCCACGCCGCTGCTGCCGAAGCCGACCCCGGACGCGGGCATGCGCCTGCTGCCACCGCAAGCGTTCGAGCTGCGGCGCGTGGAGGACGTGAAACAGGAAATCTTCGGGCCCGTGCTGCACATCGTGCGCTGGGGCGGGGATCCGATGGACGTCATCGAAGCCGTCAACCGGATGGGCTACGGCCTGACGCTCGGCATCCAGACCCGCATCGACAGCCGGGCCGAGGCGCTGGCGCGCGCAGCACGCATAGGGAACGTCTACGTCAACCGGAACATGATCGGCGCCGTGGTCGGCGTGCAACCCTTCGGCGGCGAAGGCCTGTCGGGCACCGGCCCCAAGGCCGGCGGCCCGCACTACCTGGCGCGCTTCTGCGCCGAGCAGACCGTCACCATCAACACCACGGCCGCGGGCGGCAACGTGGCGTTGCTGGCGTAGCGCCCGTCAGCCGATCAGCAGGTTGCGGGAGACGCGTTCCTTGACCGGGTCGCCGAGCAGCTCGGTCGCCGAGGGCAGCTTGCCGTCGAAGGCGCCCAGCACATCCTGCAGCGCGGCGAGCGTGCGCGCGAGCTGCGGGTCCGCCTCCGGACGCTGGGCCAGCCCGGCCTTGGCATCTTCCAGTGCGCGGAACAACAGCGCGCGGGTGTTGCCGCGAATCACCAGGTTGCCGTCGGACTGCCAGATGGCCTTGTGCATGTATTTCATTTGGAGCATCTCCGTAACAGGGCTCCAGAATGCTGCGCGGCACGAGCGGCTCCTGTACGCGGCGCCGGTGAGTTGGGGCCAGCGCTCAGGCAGGCACGACGTCAGCACGCAGCAGGACCGTAGGCGTCGAAGCTTCGGCAATGGCTTGTCAGCGAAGGCCCCATGCCCGGCCGGCCCGCGGTGAAGATCAGGCGCTCCAGCCATCCCGCAGCTGGCGCTTGAGCACCTTGCCGATGTCGCTGCGCGGCAGCTCCGGCAGGTAGCGCAGGTCCACCAGCCGCTGCGTCTTGCCCAGGCGCTCGTTGGCCCACGCGCGCAGCTCGGCCGGCTCCGGGGCGCCGGGCTGCGGCACCACGAAGGCCACCGGCGACTCGCCCCACTCCGGCGACGGCACGCCGACGACGGCGACGTCCGCCACGGCCGCGTGCTGGCGCAGCACCGCCTCCAGGTCGCTCGGATAGATGTTGAAGCCGCCGCTGATGACCATGTCCTTGCGCCGGTCCATCAACGTGAGGAAGCCGTCCTCGTCGAAGCGCCCGACATCGCCGGTGCGGATGAAGCGGTTGCCCCCGGCGTCGTACCACTCCGCCTCCCGGGTCTTCCCGGGCTGGTTGTGGTACGCCGTCATCATCGACACGGAGCGTCCCACCACTTCACCGATCTCGCCGCGCGGCAGTTCGCGGCCGTCTTCGTCGATCAGCCGGATGTCGTGTCCCTCGGCCGGCTTGCCGACGGTGTGCAGCTTGTCGGGGAACAGGTGCGCCTCGAGGATGCAGGTGCCGCCGCCTTCGGTCATGCCGTAATACTCCACCAGGCCGCCGGGCCAGCGGGCCAGCACGTCGGCCTTGAGCTTCGCCGCGAACGGCGCGCTGGTGGAGAACTTCATGCGGAAGGACGACAGGTCGTGGCGGCCGAAGTCCGGCAGGGCCATCAACCGGTGGTACTGCACCGGCACCAGCATGGCGTGGGTGGCGCGCACCTCCGCGGCGAGGGCCAGGTAGCGGGCGGGGTCGAAGCGACCCTCGGTCATCACCACCGCGCCGCCCTTGGCCAGGCACGGCAAGACCGACACGAGCGTGGTGTTGGAACACAGCGACGTCGCCACCAGCGCGATGGCATCCGGGCCGTAGCCGTAGTTCTCGCCGCGCGCCACGTGCGCCCAGCGCATGGCGTGCGACTGGACGATGCCCTTCGGCGTGCCCGTGGTACCCGACGAGTAGATGATGTTGAATGCCCAGTCCGGCTGGATGTCCACCGGCTTCGGCACGCTCTCCTGCGGGCCGATCCATGCGGCCAGGGCATCCGGCAGGTCCATGCGGATGCGCCGCGCCGGCGCGTCGAACGACGGCACCGAGCCATCCGTGAAGAACAGTCGCGCGCCACAGTCGCGCACCATGCCGGCCAGCTGTTCCGGCGTGGTGCCGGTCGGCAACGGAGCCACCGCCGCGCCGGCGCGCAGGCCGCCCAGGAACAGGGCGGCGTAAGCCAGGGAGTTGGCGCCGCAGATGGCGATGCTGTCGCGCGGGTTCACGCCGTCACGCTGCAGGGCGGCCGCGATGCGGTCCACCTGCGCGTCCAGCTCGGCCCAGGTCAGCTGCGCCGAGCCCTGCCGCAACGCAAGCCTGGCAGGCTGCGCACGCGCATGTTCGCGGATGAGGTCGGGCAGGGTTCGAAAGGGCGGCAATCCCGCGGGTGCTGGCACGGCAGTCAAGCAAAGTCTCCTGTTCGACGTGACTGTAAGGTACGCTGGCACGGTGGTGGCGTCCGACAGCGCCGGGGCGCGGGTGCCGACGCCGCGCTGGCCGGCGCCCGGCCAGACTGGCTCTCTCGATGCGAAGGAGAACGACATGGCATACAGCAGCATCGTCGGCGCGGACAACGCGCCGGCACACCCCAGCGGTCGCGGTTCCGACCTGCTGGGACCCAGCGACAACTCCGATTCCGGCAGCGACACCATCGGCACTACCGAAGCCCATGAAGACAGCGATGCCGCCGGCACGGGCGAGCGCGGCGTGGTGGCGGGGCGCGATCCGCGCGAAGGCTCGGACATCATGCCGGACCACGTGGTCAACCTCGCGGAGGGCGAAAGCGCCGCCGACGCCGACGCCGATGCCACGGAGATGACCGACCTCACGGATCTCGACGACGAAGAAGTGCGCGCGATGGCCGACGGCGACGTGCCGGGCGACGAGCGCTGAGAATCGATGGCATTGCGACCCCCACCCGCCGCGCAGGCGCGGCGCGTGCGCGCGCTGCTGCGCGACACTTTCGGCCTGTCCCGCCTGCGTCCCGGCCAATCCAGCGTAATCGACCGCGTGCTGGCCGGCCAGTCCACCCTGGCCGTCATGCCCACCGGCGCCGGCAAGTCGCTGTGCTACCAGCTGCCGGCCCTGCTGCTGGCAGGACGAACCGTCGTCGTGTCGCCGCTCATCGCCCTGATGAAGGACCAGTGCGAGTCGCTGCGTGAACTCGGCATCGCGGCGGTGCAGGTGAACAGCGCCATCGATGGCGATGAGGCGAAAGCGGCGGAGGCCGCCGTGGCCGACGGCAGCGCCAGGATCATCATGACCACGCCCGAGCGCCTGGCCGAGCCCGCCTTCCTCGAGAAGCTGCGGGCCCATCCCGTCTCCCTGCTGGCGGTCGACGAAGCCCACTGCATCTCGCACTGGGGCCACGACTTCCGCCCCGCCTTCCTGGAGATCGGCCACCTGGCGGCGCGGCTGGGCAAGCCGGTCGTGCTGGCGCTGACCGCGACGGCCACCGACGAGATCGCCAGGGACATCTGCGCCCAGCTGGGCATCCCGGCCGACGGCGTCGTCAACTCCAGCGCCTACCGTCCCAACCTCGACCTGCGCGTGGTGCCGGTGGCCACCGAAGCCGACAAGACCGCGCAGGTGCTGAAGGTGGTGCGCGCAACGCAGGGCAGCGGCATCGTCTACGCCGCCACGATCAAGGCCGCGCAGGCCGTGTTCGATGCGCTGCGCGCCGCCGACGAGTCGGTGGCGCTCTATCACGGCAGGCTGCCCGCGGCCGAACGGGCCGCCACGCAGGAAGCGTTCATGGCGGGCGACACCCGCGTGATGGTCGCGACCAATGCCTTCGGCCTGGGCATCGACAAGCCGGACATCCGCTTCGTGCTGCACTACCAGCTGCCCGCCACCCTGGAGGCCTACTACCAGGAAGCGGGACGCGCCGGACGCGATGGCGAGCTCGCGCGCTGCACGCTGCTGTTCCTGCGCGGCGACAAGGCGATCCAGCAGTTCTTCATGGCCGGGCGCTACCCCGGCGAGGAGGATGCCCGGGCCATCGTGCAGGCCTTGCAGGACCAGCCGGTGGAAGGCGGCCCCTGGACGCTGCCCCTGCTGCAGGCGCGGGTCGGCCGGCCGAAATCGAAGCTGCAGGTGGCGCTGGGCCTGCTGCGCAAGGACAAGCTGGTGATGCAGGCCCGCGATGGCACGCTGCGGCTCGCGGCCAAGGCGGCGTCGCCCACCCGCATGCGCGAGCTGACGGAAGGCTACGGCAGGAAGCGCGACCTCGACCGCGAAGCGCTCGAACGCATGGTGTTCTACGCGCAGACGGGCCAGTGCCGCTGGCGCGTGCTGCTGGAGCACCTGGAGGGCGAAGGCGCCCCTGAGCATTGCGACCACTGCGACAACTGCCGGCGGATCAAGGCGCACGAAGCCGTGGTGGAGGAGCTGCTGCGGCAGGCGCCCGCCGAACCACCGACGCCTTCGCAAGAAACCGGCGCGGCGATGTTCCAGCGCGGCGACCTGGTGGAAGTGCGGCGCTATGGCCGCGGCGTGGTGGAGGAAGCCGGCGCCACGCAGGTGACCGTGGCGTTCGCCGACCGGTCGCGCCGGACCTTCCTGCCGGAGTACGTGCGCCGCGCCAAGGCGCCGCGCGGCGCGGTCGCGGCGTCCCCTGCGCAGCCCGCGGCTGCGGCGTAGGGGCCGGCGGGAGGGCGCGCGTGCCACAGCTTCGTCCCCGGCGAATCGCTCCGGCGCGGATCGGCGCCGCGGCACTGCTCGTGCTGGCCGGCCTCGTGGCGTGCACGCCCCGCATTCAAACGCCGCCGCCTCCCGCCACCATCCCCGGTCCGGTCAGCCCGCCGCTCGACCAGCCGGTGCCGCCGGCTCCCCTGACGCCGCCGCCCGCGGTGCCCGAGCCGAAACTGGCCGACGGTGAACGCGGGCCCGTGCTCTTTGCCCACTGGCGC
Source organism: Ramlibacter sp. (assembly GCA_021323335.1). GTDB lineage: Bacteria > Pseudomonadota > Gammaproteobacteria > Burkholderiales > Burkholderiaceae_C > Ramlibacter. The sequence continues at coordinate 14,003 of JAJTCN010000011.1, read as the reverse complement.
ACTTCGAACGCCGCGCAGGTGGACCGGTTCGAGCAATTCCTGGCGCGGGAGGACCTGGCCGGGGTGGTGCCCACCTACCAGCTGCTGCGCAGTGCATCGATGTGGAAGGAGTGCAAGGCCGATCCCTTCGACGTGCCGCCGCCGGCGTTGTGGCCGAAGGTGCGCGAGGTGCTCGTATTGCTGCGCGAGCTGCGCCGGGAGCGGGTGCTGTCCGACTTCGAGGTCGTCTCCGCCTACCGGGCGCCGGTGCTCAACCGCTGCGCCGGCGGCGCGCCGGGCAGCTCCCATCAGATCTTCGCGGTGGACATCGCGCCCATCGCCGAGGCTGCCGGCCTGCGGCTGTGCGGCTTCTGGCGGGAGCAGGGACAGCAATGGGACATGGGCGTCAGCCGGTACCCGAGCGGGCGCATCCACATCGATCGCAACGGCTTTCGCACGTGGGGCGCAAGCCACAAACGGGGGAGCAGCTACTGCCTCGACACGACAGACCGTTAAGAATCTCACGGCCGCGCCAGTCACGGGCACGAACACCCGCCGCCTTGGTGCCAAAGTCGCCCCAGATCAGTGCGGGAAAGCGCCATGAAGAAGCATGTGTCGGTGGTTCTGAAGCTCAATGCGATGCTCGCGCTCGCGGGCGCGGGCATGCTCGTGGTCGCGGCGTTGGCCTGGCGCTGGATCCCGCCTGAAGAACGCCCGGGCTTCGCCTGGGAGGCCGGCGCGGCGTTCGCCGCGGTGGTGCTGACGGCCACGCTGCTGCGGCTGAGCATCCGCGAAGGCATCCTGCGCTCCATCCGCGCGGCGGCCCACGTGATCGGCCGCGTGGCCGAGGGCGACCTGACGGCGCGCGTGCAGGTGCAGGCGCAGGGCGAGACGCAGAAGATGCTGCAGGGGCTGGAACGCATGACCGGCGACCTGCGCGGCCTGGTGACCGAGGTGTCGCACAGCGCCCATGCCGTCGCCGCGCGCAGCGCCCAGATGGCGCAAGGCCACCGCGACCTCTCCGGCCGCACCGAGCACCAGGCCAGCACGCTGGAGGAAACCGCCAGCTCGCTGGAGGAACTCACTTCCACCGTGCAGCACAACGCCGACAACGCGCGCGCCGCGAGCGAGCTGGCGCAGACCGCATCCAGCGTCGCGCAGCGCGGCGGCCAGGTGGTGGCGGACGTGGTCGCCACCATGGACGGCATCTCGGCGTCCGCGGCGCGCATCGGCGACATCAGCAGCGTGATCGACGGCATCGCCTTCCAGACCAACCTGCTGGCGCTCAACGCGGCGGTGGAAGCCGCCCGCGCCGGCGACCAGGGCCGCGGCTTCGCCGTGGTGGCGGCGGAAGTGCGCACGCTGGCCCAGCGCAGCGCGCAGGCCGCGCGCGAGATCAAGTCGCTGATCGGCGAATCGGTGGAGCGGGTGCAGGCCGGCAGCCGCCTCGTGGGCACCGCCGGCAGCACGATGGAGGAAATCGTCGCCGCGGTGACGCAAGTCAGCACGCTGATCGCGGAGATCGCGGCGGCCAGCGGCGAGCAAAGCGCCGGCATCGGCCAGGTGAACACCGCCATCGGCGAGCTCGAACACGGCGTGCAGCAGAACGCCATGCTGGTACAGGAGACGGCCGAAGCGACCACGGCGCTGGCGGAGCAGGCGAGTGCGCTGCTCCAGCTGGTGGCCCGCTTCCGCACCCAGGAAGAGGCGGCGGACGACCGCTTCGCGGCGGCCTATCCAGGCGCGCCGCTGCTGCCAATTCCTGCCTGATTTCGGGGCCCGCCTCGACAGGCGGATCGTAGGCCGCTCCGAACGGCTGTTGCATCTCGTAGCACTCTCACCCAAAGTGGGGATACGCGCCCTGGTAAGGGCGTGGCGAGGAGACAGCATGACGACGCTGCATCGTTCCTTCGCCGCCGCGGCCGTCGCAGCCGCAGTGGTGTTCGGCCCCGCCGCCATCGAGGCGGCGGACCCGCGCGTTCCGGCCCCGGGCCAGGCGGAGGTCCAGTGGAAACTGGGCGAGCCGCCGATGCCCGCCGACAACGCCAGCACGCCGCAGCGGGTGGCCCTCGGCAAGGCACTGTTCTTCGACCCGCGCCTCTCCGGCAACGGCGCCAGTTCCTGCGCCACCTGCCACAACCCGTCGCTCGGCTGGTCCGACGGGCAGAAGACGGCGGTGGGCTTCAACGGGGCGGTGCTCGGCCGCGCGACGCCCACCATCGTCAATGCCGCCTACAACACGCAATTCATGTGGGACGGCCGCAAGAAGTCGCTCGAAGACCAGGCCCTCGGCCCGATGCAGGCGCCCGACGAGATGAACGCCGACTTCGCCAAGGTGCTGGCGCTGCTCAACACCCTGCCCGGCTACAAGGCGCAGTTCGCGGCGGCCTACCCCGGAGAGCCGGTCGGCGAGGAAACGCTGGCCAAGGCGCTCGCCGCGTTCGAGCGCACCGTGGTGTCGCGCGACTCGCCGTTCGACCGCTGGCTGGCGGGCGACACCCGCGCCCTGACGCCGCAGCAGCACCGCGGCTTCCAGGTGTTCGCCGACCCCGCCCGGGGCAACTGCGCGGCCTGCCACAACGGCCCCAACCTCACCGACAACGGTTTCCACAACATCGGCCTGGCCGGCACGGGCACGCCGGACCTGGGCCGCTTCAACATCCGCAAGGTCGCGGCGATGAAGGGCGCCTTCAAGACGCCGACGCTGCGCGACATCGAGTTGACCGCGCCCTATTTCCACGACGGCTCGGCGGCCACGCTGCGCGAGGTGGTCGACCACTACGTGCGCGGCGGGGATGACCGCGGCAACGTCTCGGCCGACATGCGCCCGCTCAAGCTGTCGGAACAGGAGAAGGACGACCTCGTCGCCTTCATGCGGGCGCTGACCGGCCCCCGCGTCGCCATCGACCTGCCCATCCTGCCGCAATGAAACGGAGCACTGCCATGCGCATCACGCCGAACCTCCTCGCCACCCTGCTCGCCCTGGCCATCGCGCCTGGCGCGCATGCCGGCGAACACGTCGTCACGCAGAAGAACAAGAGCTTCTCGGTGACCCGGCTGGCCGTCAAGACGGGCGATACGGTCAGGTTCACCAACGACGACCCGTTCAACCACAACATCTTTTCCCTGTCGGAGGTGAAGAGCTTCGACCTGGGCTCCTACGGCCACGGCCTGTCCAAGACCGTGGTGCTGGACAAGCCCGGCATGGTGGAGGTGGAATGCGCGGTGCACCCCGACATGAAGCTGATGGTCGAGGTCCGCAAATGATGCGGTGGCTCGCGGCCGTGCTGGCCCTCTGCGCGCTGCCGGCGGCGGCCCAACTGGGCAATGCCTATGCGCAGGTCCTGGCCGCAACGAGCAAGCCGCTGTTGTCGCGCGACAGCGCCGACGCCCGGGCCTTCCGCGGCAGCGTGGTCTTCGGCACCTATTGCGTCACCTGCCACGGCGCCAATGCCGACGGCAGGGGCCGCGCGGCCAGGCTGTACAACCCGGCGCCGGCCAACCTGCGCGAGAGCGACAAGAACGCCGAGTACATCAAGCTGATCGTGCGCATCGGCGGCAAGGCGATCGCCCGCTCCGAGTTCATGCCGCCCTGGGGCGAGGAGTTGACCGAGGAGCAGATCTCCGACGTCACCGCCTACCTGCAGTCGATCAACACCCGCCGGCGCTGACGATCAGTTGTTGAACTGCACTTCCTTGTGCTCGCCCATCTTCGGGCGGGTCTCGGTCAGCGCCGCCTTGCCCATCTTCAGCAGCTGCAGCAGCTTGTTCTCCTTGATGTTCCAGTACTCGGCCTCGTCGATGCGCACTTCGACCAGTTCCATGTCCGGGTCTTCGGCGCCGCCCGGGAACCAGGCCTTGGCGATGGGATTGAACAGTTCCTTCTTCTTGGCCATGTCTTCCAGCACGCGCGCCGTGCCGGTCACGGACACCCAGGTGTCCTTGCCGGGATTGGCATAGGCGAGGTTGACATTGCCGTCGGCCTGCAGCCGCTGCCCGACCTCGCTGGAACGCGAGACGAAGAAGTAGAGGCAGCCGTCTTCGCCCAGCTCCTTGTTCTGCGTGGTGAGCGGATGGGAATGCAGCGTCCCGTCCGAATGGCGGTGGGACAGCATGGCAAAGCGCTGGTCCTTGATCAGGTCCCAGAGGATTTCGTGGTGCTTGGTGTCGTTCATGGATGGCTCTCCTGGTTCGGATGCCTCCATGCTGGCTTGCTTGTCGTAGAACACGCATCAGGCGTGCGTGCTTGTGCCTGTGCGGGATGGCCTACGCTGTCCATCCGCGCACCGGCCCGCTCGACGCGGGCCGGTGGGGAGACTCAGCGCCAGGGGTTGTTCGGGCGCGTGTCGCGGCTGTTGCGAACGCCGTCGCCGTCGCGGTCGCGGTCGTAGCGGTTGGCCACGCCGTCGCGGTCACGGTCGCCCGGCCGGCCGTAGTAGTAGCCGTTGTTGTAGTAGCCGCCGTAGTAGCCGGTGCCGACACCGATGCTCACGGAAGGCTGCGCGTAGCCGTAGCCGGGGCCGTAGGCGCCGTACGGGTCGGCGTAGGCGGCACAGCCACCCAGGGCGCCGAGGGTGGCCACCGCGGCGAGGGAAAGAAGAACACGTTTCATGGGGGACCTCACTAATTTCTAGCTGCCTCGAGTGTGCTCGGCAATCACGCTCGCTCGCGCAAGCACGGGGCGCGAAGCGATGTAGGAAGGGTGCGTCACCCATGTAAAGGCTTCGTATCGATGGGGCAGCCGCTGCGTGAAGATCGTGCGAATCCGCGCCGCCGGATGGCGAAAATCGCGTCCATGTCGACCCACCCTTCCCCCGGCGTCCGCGCCATCCTGTTCGACCTCGGCGGCGTCATCCTCGCCATCGACTTCGACCGCGCGCTGGCGGCCTGGGCGCCGCATTCACGCCTGGCGCCCGACCGCCTGCGCCAGACCTTCCATTGGGACGAGCCCTTCCTGCAACACGAGACCGGCAGGCTGTCGAACGACGGTTACTTCACCCACCTGCGGCAGGTGCTGGAACTCGACTGCGACGCCGCCACGGTCGAGGCCGGCTTCAACGCGATCCTGGTGGCCGAGATCGAGGAGACCAACCGGCTGGTGGAGCAGGTGCGCCGTCGCGTGCCCTGCTACGCGATCTCCAACACCAACGAAGCGCACATGGCCGAGATGCGGCGCGCCTTCCCGCAACTGCTGCCTCGCTTCGAACGCGTGTTCGCATCGCACGAGATCGGCCATCGCAAGCCCCAGCCGGCGGCGTTCGAGCACGTGCTGCGCGAGATCGGCGTGCCCGCGCACGAAGTTCTGCTGTTCGACGACCTGCCCGCCAACGTCGAAGGCGCGCTCGCGCTGGGCTTGCAGGCGGTGCTGGTGCGGGGTCCGCACGACGTGCGGGATGCGCTGGCGCGGCGCGGCCTGCTGGACGGCTAGCCGCGGGAGCGCTGCAGCCGCGCGAAGGACGTCAGCTCTCCCGCCAGCGCGCTGGCCATCACCGTCGCCGGGCTCGCAAGCCACACCTGGCCGGGCCCCGAGCGCCCGGGGAAGTTGCGGTTGATCGCGCTGACCGTCACTTGCCCGGCATCGGTGGAGGACCCGGGACCGCAATTCGCGCAGGCCCCGCAGGACGGCTGCAGGATCCGCGCGCCCGCCGCGGCGAAGGTGCGGTCGTAGCCCCGCGCCACGCAGTAGTCCCGCACCGCGGTCGTCCCGTACTGCAGGAACAGCTGCACGCGCGGCGGCACCTTCAGGCCATGGGCCAGTCCCCAGGCCAGCACCGCGTGGTACGCATCGAAGTCCTCGCGCTTGCCGGCGGTGCACGAGCCGCCGTAGGCGATGTCCACGCGCACGGGCTGCGCCAGCGCATCGACCGGCTGGCCGTTGCCGGGGTCCCCCGGCCGCGCCACCATCGGCGACAGGCTGCCGCAGTCGACGCGGATCACTTCGTCGTACGCGGCGCCGGCATCGCTCGTCATCCACTGCTCCAGCACGAAGCGGACGCCGCGCCGCTCCTGCAGGAAACGCACGGTCTCGGCATCGGGTTCGACGATCCCGGTCAGGCCGCCGAGCTCCGCCGTCATGTTGGTGAGCGTGGCGCGTTCGTCCGTGGACAGCGCCCGCAAGGCGGGACCGCCGAACTCGAACACCTTGCCGACGCCACCGCCCGCGCGGATGCCCGGCAACTGCAGCAGGTGCAGTGCGACGTCCTTGGCCGCGACGCCGACGGGCAACACACCCTCCAGTTCGACGCGCAGCACGCCCGGCATGGTCAGGCGCACCGCGCCGGTGACGAAGGCGTTCGCCATGTCCGTGGTGCCGACACCGAACGCGACGCAGCCGAGCGCGCCGCTGTGCGGCGTGTGCGAGTCGGTGCCCGCCACCAGCTGGCCCGGCAGCGCGTAGTGCTCCGCCATCATCGCGTGGGAGATGCCGGCGACGTTGCCGCCCGCATCGGCCCGGGCCTGGTCCTCGGTCAGCGTGCGGTGGCTGCGCAAGCCGTGGTCGGCGACGAAGCGGCGGTGGGCCTCGCACATGGCGTGCATGTTCGGCAGCAAGGGCGAGCCACGATGCGCCGGACTTTCCTCGACGTACGAAGTGTGGTCCTCGAAGGCGACGATAGCCTCCGGCTGCTCCAGCGCGAGCGGCCGGCCCAGCGCGGCGTGCAGCATGTGCGCCGCCATCCCCGTGTAGTACTCGTGGATGAAGCGCCAGTCGGCCCGCACGAAGCAGCCTTCACCCACCCGCGGCGCCTCGGGCGTCACCGGGGTGCGCAGGAGGTGGCGGCGCACGATCTTCTCGAACAGCGTGAGCGGCCCGTCGGCGCCCGGTCCCGCTGCGGGCCGCACCTGCCGCAGGTGCTGCTGCCCGAAACGCAACAGGCCGCCGCTCTTCACGACGGCCGCGGCCAGCGCGTCACGGCCCGCCACCAGCTCGTCGACCGGGATCGCCTCGCCGCGCTGCAGGCGCTCGACCAGCCCGAAGTCCGTCGAGGTGAACAAGCCGATGTTGTCCGCGTTCTGCCGGTAGATGCGCTCGAAGCTCTCGGCGATCACCAGCCGGATGCCCGCCAGCTTTTCCGCCGCGGGACTGTGCTCGCGCGACGACCCCTTGCCGTAGCGGCGGCCGCCGACCGTCACCTGGAAGCCGGCGGCCCGCACCGCGCCCGCAGCGATCGGCCGCTCGCCGTCCACCGTGAAGCCGGTGTAGGGAAAGCGGCCCAGGCTATCGTCGTAATGCGACAGGATCCGCACCGGCGTGATCTCGTCGGTGGAGACGTCGTCGCGCAATGCGCCCGCCTGCGCAAGGGTGAACTGGCTGCCCGCCACCTGGGCGCGCACCGTCGCGGCGCTGGCGGCGAGGAACAGGATGCGGGGGCCGGGCCCCAGGGAGAGGGTGTCGGTCATGGCGCTGCCAGTGAGGCGAGATGTTCGACCAGCGACTGCGCGGCCGGGCTGAGGGAGGCGGCGTCCCGGTAGCAGACGATGAAACGCCGATCGGCCCAGGCCTCGGCCAGCGGCAGCAGGCGCAGCCCGTCGGGCGCGCCGCCCGCGCGCTGCGCCACCTCCCGCGGCACCAGGCTGATGGCCAGCCCGGCGCGCACCACGCGCAGCGCGGCTTCGAAATTGGTGACGACGACGCGGTGGTTCACCGTGCGCCCGAGTTCGCCCGCACGTCGCTGCAGCAGCAACTGCACGGCGCTGTTCACCGGCAGGCTGACATGTTCATAGTCCAGCGTGTCCTCGAAGCGCACGCTCCGGCGCGCCGCCAGCGGGTGGCGGGTGGCCACCGCGACGCACAGGGTGTCCTTGCGGTAGGGACGCGCCTGCAGCCCCGAATGGTCGGTCGCGTCCCAGCACACGCCGATCGACGCCAGGCCTTCGCGCACGCCGCGCACGATCTCCGGACTCACGCGTTCCTCCAGGTCGACGCGGATGCTGCGGTGCGCGGGCTTGTGCAGGAAGGCCGCGACGTCGTCCGCCAGCGACTCGGTCATGGCGGACACCGAGGCGAAGATGCGCACCTGCCCGCGCCCGCCCGCCGCATACGCCTGCATGTCGCGCTCGATGCGCGCGGCGCCGTCGAGCATGCCGCGGGCGTGCTCCAGCAGCGTCTGGCCGGCCGCGGTCGGCAGCACGCCATGCCGCTTGCGCACCAGCAGCGGCGTGCCCACCTGGTGTTCCAGCTGGGCCAGCCGCTTGCTGATGGCGGAGCCGACGATGCTGGCCTTCTCGCCGGCGCGCGCGATGTTCCCCGTCTCGCAAACGGAGACGAACAGGCGCAGGGTGGTCAGGTCGAAATCGCGCAAGATATTCCCGATTGGAACTTTGACGTTCCGAATTTGAGCTACCGGCTCATTCCGGAAATTCTAGACTCTCTCTCCATGCCTGCCACCACTTTTTCCCCGCCCGCCTTGCCGGCGCGCGTGACCATCCGCGAAATGGGCCTGCGCGACGGGCTCCAAAGCGTGGCGACGATCGTCCCCACCGCGGCCAAGCTGCAGTGGGTGCGCGACGCCTATGACGCCGGCGAACGCGAGATCGAGGTCGGCTCCTTCGTGCCGCCGAAGCTGCTGCCGCAACTGGCCGACACCGCGGAAGTGCTGGCGTTCGCGCAGACGCTGCCCGGCCTGCGCGCCACCGTGCTGGTGCCCAACCTGAAGGGCGCGATGCGCGCGATGGAAGCCGACGCCGAGATGATGCTGCTGCCGCTGTCGGCCAGCCACGCCCACAGCCTCGCGAACCTGCGCAAGGCGCCGGACGACGTGGTGGCGGAGATCGCCAACATCCGCGCCGAGCGCGATGCATCCGGCAAGCGCACCCGCATCGAGGTGGGCATCAGCACCGCCTTCGGCTGCACGCTCCAGGGCCGCGTCGAGCCGGCGGAAGTCGTCCGCCTGGTGCAGGCCGTGCTCGACGAAGGGGTGGACGCGGTGAGCCTGGCCGACACGGTGGGCTACGCCGACCCGGCCATGGTGTCGTCCCTGTTCGAGCGCGTGCTGCGCGTGGCGGGCGACAAGCTCGTGGCCGCGCATTTCCACGACACGCGCGGGCTGGGCCTGGCCAACTGCTACGCGGCATTGCAACTGGGCATGACGCGCTTCGACGCCTGCACCGCCGGCATCGGCGGCTGCCCGCACGCGCCGGGCGCCAGCGGCAACGTGGCCACCGAAGACCTGGCCTACATGCTGCACAGCATGGGCATCGAAACCGGCCTCGACTTCGACAAGCTGCTCGCGCTGCGCGCGAAGGTGGCGCAATGGCTCGAAGGCGAGCCCACCCACGGCACGATCTGGAAGACCGGCCTGCCCAGGACGATGCAGCGCGAGGCCCTCCATGGCTGAAGCCAACCAGGTCGCCCAGCCGCTGCAGGGCCTGCGCGTCGTCGAGTTCACGCACATGGTGATGGGGCCCACCTGCGGCATGGTGCTGGCCGACCTCGGCGCCGAGGTGATCAAGGTGGAGCCGGTGGACGGTGACCGCACCCGCCGCCTGCTCGGCGCCGGCGCCGGCTTCTTTCCCATGTTCAACCGCAACAAGAAGAGCATCGGCCTCGACCTGCACCAGCCGGAGGGCGCGCAGCTGGCGCGCGAGCTCTGCGCCAGCGCGGACGTCGTGGCCGAGAACTTCAAGCCGGGCACGATGGAGAAGTACGGCCTGGACTACGCGTCCCTCGGCGCCACGAATCCGAAACTGATCTACGCCACCTGCAAGGGCTTCCTGCCCGGCCCCTACGACCACCGGACGGCGCTCGACGAGGTGGTGCAGATGATGGGCGGCCTCGCCTACATGACCGGCCGGCCCGGCGATCCGCTGCGCGCCGGCACCAGCGTCAACGACATCATGGGCGGCCTGTTCGGCGCCATCGGCGTGCTCGGCGCGCTGATCCAGCGCGGCATCACCGGCCGCGGCATGGAGGTGCAGTCGGCCCTGTACGAGAACAACGTGTTCCTGATGGGCCAGCACATGCTGCAGTACGCCGTCACAGGCAAGCCGGCCGCGCCGCTGCCCGCGCGCGACAACCCGTGGGCCGTGTACGACGTCTTCACCGTCCGCGACGGCGAGCAGATCTTCCTGGCCGCGGTGAGCGATGCGCAATGGGTGAAGTTCTGCGACGTGCTCGGCTTCCCGGACCTGAAGGCCGAGCCTGGCCTCGCCACCAACAACCAGCGCGTGGAGCAGCGCCCGCGCCTGCTGGCCACCCTGCGCGAACGCCTGGCCCCCCGCGGCGCCGCCGAACTGGCCGCGGCCATGGAACGCGCCGGCCTGCCCTTCGCCCCCATCCGCAGGCCGGAGGACCTGCTCGAGGACGAGCACCTGCTGGCCACCGGCGGGCTGGCCGACATCGTCCTGCCGGACGGCGACAAGGCCGGGCAGACCGTCAAGACCACGCTGCTGCCGTTCACCCTGGAAGGGGGCCGGCTCGGCGTGCGGCTGCAGCCACCGCGGCTGGGCGAGCACAGCCGCGAACTGCTGGGCGCAGCCGGGTACAGTGACGACCGCATCGACGACCTGCGCCGGCGCGGCGTGATCGGCTGACACCAGCCAACGACATTGCAACGACAACAGGAGACAGACATGGAACAACGCAACCTTCACCTCACACGCCGCACCTGCCTGGGCGCTGCTCTCGCCGCCGCTTTCGGCGCGCTGCCGCTGGCCGCCACCGCCCAGTCCGGCACCGTCAAGTTCATCCTGCCCAACGCCACCGGCTCCGGCGTGGATGCCATCACCCGCTCCGCCGCCCCCGCGCTAGGCCGGGCGCTGAACGCCTCGGTGGTGGTGGAGAACCAGCCCGGCGCCGGCGGCGTGCTGGGCCTGCAGTCCCTGGCGCGCTCCGCGCCCGACGGCAACACGCTCTCCGTAGTGTCCAACAACGTGGTGATCTTCCCCAGCGTGCTGAAGTCGCTGCCCTTCGACATGCCCGGCGACTTCACGCCCATCGCGGTGGTCGGTTCCACGCCGATGGTGCTGGTCGTCAACCCGACGAAGGTGCCGGCGACCAACAGCCGCGAGTTCATCGCACTGCTCAAGAGCAAGCCGGGCGCCTACAACTTCGCCTCCGGCGGCAACGGCACCATCCTGCACCTCGCCACGGAGCTGTACCTCGAAGCAGCCGGCGCCACCGCCAAGCACATCCCGTACAAGGGTGTCGGCCCGATGGTGACGGACCTGATCGGCGGCCAGGTCGACTTCGGCACCGTGGCGCTGCCCAGCGTGCAGCAGCACATCAAGAGCGGCGCGCTGCGCGTCCTCGGCGTGCTGGCGCCCCAGCGCACGCCGGCGGCGGCCGATGTCCCGACGATGGCCGAGCAGGGCCTGCCGAACTTCTCGGTGGAAGCGTGGTTCGCGGTCATCGGCCCGAAGGGCATGAGCGCCGCCGCCGTGAAGAAGGCGCACGACGCCGTGGTGGCGGCCTTCAACGATCCCGTCGTCAAGGAGACGATGGCCAAGCAGGGCAACACCATCAACATCGGCACGCCCGAACAGGCGCAGGCCGCGTTCCGCAGCGAGCTGGCCAAGTACGCGGCGCTGGTGAAGAAGGTCGGCCTGGAACCGCAGTAAGTCCGGCGCTACGGCGGCGCCACGGCGGCGAAGTCGTCGTAGGCGCGCTGCAGTTCCTCCTGCAGCCGCGCCAGCTCCTCCGGCAGCGCGTGGGCGGCGCGGTCCTCCAGCGCGGCAGCGATGGCCGCGTAGCGCTCGGCGCAGATCATCGAACCCGAGCCCTTGGCGGAGTGGGCAAGCAGCCCGAGCTGCTCGCGGTTGGCCGCCGCCAGCGCGGCCCGCATCCGCGCCAGCAGCGCCGGCGTGGTCCGGCGGAAGGTGGACAGCGCCACCTGCTCCAGCTCCAGGTCGCCGCCGAAGCGCGAGTGCATCGATTCGGCGTGGAACACCGGCAGCTCGTCCAGCCGTGCCGGCTGCGCGCCGGTCCAGCGCGCCAGCACCGACCGCAGCACCTTCAGGTCGATCGGCTTGGTGACGTAGTCGTTCATCCCCGCCTCGATGCAGCGCTCGCGGTCGCCCTTGATGGCGTTGGCGGTCATGGCCACGATGGCCGCCGTGCAGCCGGCCTGGCGCAAGCGGCGCGTCGCTTCGTAGCCATCCATCTCCGGCATCTGGCAGTCCATCAGGATCAGGTCGAAGTCCTGCGACAGCGCCTGCTGGCAGGCCTCGACGCCGTCGTTGGCCAGGCTCACGTTGTCGTACCCGAGCTTGCGCAGCATGCCGAAGGCGACCACCTGGTTGGTGGTGTTGTCCTCGGCCACCAGCACGCGCACGCCGGCGGTGGACGCCGGAAGTTCCTGCCACACGGAGGCGGCGGGCGGCGCCTGCGCCGGCACCACCGGCAAGGTGACGGTGAAACGCGAGCCCTGCTCGGGGCTGCTGGTCACGCGCACCGTGCCGCCCATCAGGTCGACCAGCTGGCGCACGATGGCCAGTCCCAGGCCGGTGCCGCCGAACTGGCGCGAGGTGGAGCTGTCGGCCTGCATGAAACGGGTGAACAACTGCGGCTGGACCTCCTCCGGGATACCGATGCCGGTGTCGGCGATGGTGAACTCCAGCTCGCAGCCATCCGCGTCCGGCGTGCCCTTCACGTCCAGGCCGATCCAGCCGTTGCGCGTGAACTTCAGGGCGTTGCCGAGCAGGTTGACCAGCACCTGGCGGATGCGCGTGGGATCGGCCTGCACGTAGCGCGGCACCGCGGGGTCGACGTGCACGCGGAACAGCAGGCTCTTCTCGGTGGCGCGCAGCCGGTACAGGGTGGCGAGGTCCTCGAGCAGTTCGTGCAGGTCGAAGGGGACGGTCTCGATCTCCATCTGCCCGGCTTCGATCTTGGAGACGTCGAGGATGTCGTTGACCAGCGCCAGCAGCGAATGCGCGCTGCGGTCGACCAGGTCCGCGTGCTGGCGCACGTCCGGCGGCAGCTTCTCGTCGAGCAGCAGCCTGGTCATGCCGATGATGCCGTTCAGCGGCGTGCGGATCTCATGGCTCATCGTCGCGAGGAACTGGCTCTTGGCGCGGTTGGCGGCATCGGCCGCGTCGCGCGCCACCCGCAGGTCGTGCTCGGCCTTCTTGCCCTGCGTGATGTCGCGGTTGGTCCCCACCATGCGCAGCGGCATGCCCTTCGACGTGCGGTCCGCCACGCGGCCCTCGCTGTGCACCCAGACCAGGCTGCCGTCCAGGCGCCGCACGCGATGTTCCACCGAGTACTGCGCCGACCTGCCGTCCAGCACGGGCTCCAGCGCTTCCTGGATGCGCAGCAGGTCGTCCATCGGGACCAGTTCGAGCAGCTCCTGCGCCGTGCACTGGGTCGGCTGCGGCGGGCCACCCCGGATCACGGACCACTGCTCGGACAGGAACACGGTCTCGCCGGGCACGTCGAGGTCCCACAGCGCGAGGCCGGAGCCCTCCAGCGCGCGGTGCAGCCGCTCCTGGCTCTGCTCCAGCGCCGCCCGCGCGCGCTGCGTCTCGGTGATGTCCTGCAACGCGCCGACCAGCGCGACGGGCTTGCCGTCCCTGCGCTCGACCTGCCCGATGGAGCGCACCCACACCTGGCGGCCGGTGGCGGTGGTCATGGGCAGCTGCAGGTCCCACGCCTCGCCGCTGTTGCGGCAGGCCTGCGCAGTGCGGCGGATCTCCGCCTGCGCCTCCGGCGCGAAGTAGCGCAGGTGTTCGTCGCCGCGCGGCACGTAGTCGGGCGGCAGGTCGTAGATGCGGCGCGTCTGGCTGGTCCATTCGAGCTCGCGCGTCACCAGGTCGAGCCGCCAGGCGCCGACCCCGGCGATCTGCTCGGCACGGGCCAGGAATTCGTTGGAGGCCTGCAGCTGGCGGCGGACTTCCACCCACTGGCCGATGTCCACGACGGAGCCGACGTAGCCGCCGGTGGAGCCGTCGGGCAGCGCGATCGCCTGGCCGCGCGCGCGCACGTGGACCACGCTGCCGTCGCGGCGCAGCAGCCGGAACGCGTGGTCGAAGGTCGATCCGGTCGCGGCCACCTCGGCCCACATCGACAGCACCGCCGCACGGTCCTC
>JAJTCN010000103.1 GCA_021323335.1 Ramlibacter sp. | reverse complement strand
CGAGGGAGGCTGAGGCGATTCCCTTGCCGAGGGAGGACACCACACCGCCGGTGACGAAGACGAATTTGGTCATGTCAGGTCGGGAGGTGCGCTCCCGGGAGGTGGTAAAGCCAGATTATAAGGAATGGCCCTAGCCCGGCACGCCGCAAGGTCGCGAGTGTGCGGAAATGCCGCATCCCCGCCGCAAGTCGTCATTCCCGCGAAGGCGGGAACCCAGGGCTTCCTGTGTTTCTTCAGTAGCGCGCTGCGTCGCCCCAGGCGGTGCACGGCGCCGGCCCGCGGTGCGTCGGTCGGCGGCTGCGCGCACCGACTTCCCTGGGAGTCTGTTCCCGGCGCGCCCGCTCGACAACTCGTCTGGAGTTTGCAAGCAAACTCCAGACTCAAGCAGTCTCGCGAGCTAGAAGGTACGCGCGGCTCGATCCGCCCACTGCGTGAGCTCTCGTAGCCGCGCTGCGCGCCGGGAACAGCCTCCCAGGCGCCACCCCTGACTGCGGGCCGTCACCGCGCACCGCCTGGGGCGACGGACCCTGCCGCACACTCGCGTCGTCCTCCGTCAGCACCGCCTTCCTCCGTCGTCGCCGCCGTCCTCCGTCATCCCCGCGAAGGCGGTTCCGAGGCAGGGTCTTCGACCGCGAGCGTGACCGGAGTCCGGATACCCCCCTTCACCGGCCTTGCCAGCAGCCGTGGCGCGCTGAAGGAAGATGGAAGCCCTGGATCCCCGCCTCCGCGGGGATGACGGAGAGCGGGGATGACGGGGAATTACACTCCGCCCCATGAACGACCTCGCCGGCAAGCACATCGTCCTCGGGCTCACCGGCGGGATCGCTTGCTACAAGGCGGCGGAGCTGTGCCGCGGGCTGGTGAAGGAAGGCGCCACCGTGCAGGTGGTGATGACCGAGGCCAGCGAGCAATTCATCACGGCCGTCACCATGCAGGCGCTGTCCGGACGCCCCGTCTACACCTCGCAGTGGGACGCCCGCGAGCCCAACAACATGCCGCACATCAACCTGTCGCGGCAGTCCGACGCCATCCTCATCGCTCCCTGCAGCGCCGACTTCATGGCGAAGCTGGTGCACGGGCGCGCCGATGAACTGCTCTCGCTGATGTGCCTGGCCCGGCCCATCGACAAGGTGCCGCTGCTGATCGCCCCCGCCATGAACCGCGAGATGTGGGCGCATCCGGCCACGCAACGCAACATGCAGCAACTGGCCGACGACGGCGCCACCATCCTCGGCGTCGGCAGCGGCTTCCAGGCCTGCGGCGAAACCGGCGACGGCCGCATGCTGGAAGCGAACGAGCTGCTGGAAGACCTCGTCGCTTTCCTGCAGCCGAAGGCCCTGGCGGGCAAGCGCGTCCTCATCACCGCCGGCCCCACCTTCGAGGCGCTCGACCCGATCCGCGGCATCACCAACCACTCCTCGGGGAAGATGGGTTTCGCCATCGCCCGGGCCGCGCGCGAGGCCGGCGCGGACGTGGTGCTGGTCGCCGGGCCGGTGCACCTGGCCACCCCGCGCGGCGTGCGCCGCATCGACGTGAAGTCCGCCCGTGACATGCTGGCGGCCATTGAAGGCGAAGCGACGCGCGCCGACGTGTTCGTGGCAACGGCCGCGGTCGCCGACTGGCGGCCCGCCACGCACTCGGACCAGAAGATCAAGAAGGATGGCTCCGGCGCGGCGCCCACGCTGGCGTTCGTCGAGAACCCCGACATCCTCGCCACGGTGGCGAAATCCGCGCGGGCGCAAAGTGGCGCGCTGTTCTGCGTCGGCTTCGCCGCCGAAAGCCACGACCTGGTGAAGCACGCCACGGCCAAGCGCGAGCGCAAGGGCATCCCGCTGCTGGTGGGCAACATCGGCCCGCTGACCTTCGGCCAGGACGACAACCAGATGCTGCTGGTGGACGCGCAAGGCGTGCAGGAGCTGCCGCGCGCCTCCAAGCTCGAATGCGCGCGCCGGCTCGTCGCCGAGATCGCGCAACGCCTCCCCCGACCCTGAACCCGAACGATGCAAGTCGACGTCAAGATCCTCGATCCCCGCATGGCAGACCAGCTGCCGGCCTATGCCACGCCGGGCAGCGCCGGGCTGGACCTGCGCGCCTGCCTCGATGAGCCGCTCACATTGCAGCCCAACGCCTGGCAGCTCGTGCCGACGGGCATCGCCATCTGGCTGAAGGACCCGGGGTATGCCGCGCTCATCCTGCCGCGCTCGGGCCTGGGCCACAAGCACGGCATCGTGCTCGGCAACCTGGTCGGCCTGATCGACAGCGACTACCAGGGCCAGCTCATGGTGAGCGCCTGGAACCGCAGCGACACCGCGTTCACGCTGCACCCGATGGAGCGGCTTGCCCAGCTGGTCATCGTGCCGGTGCAGCAGGCGACCTTCAACGTGGTCGGCGAGTTTCCCGCCACCCAGCGCGGGGCCGGCGGCTACGGCTCGACCGGGAAGAGCTGATCACCGGCGGCGTCGGCCGCCGCCGACAAGCTGTCGAACGCACGCCTACAGGAAGCTGCGCGCTTGCCTGCGTGCAGCCACCGTCGTGCATGGCTTCAATGTCCTGTACAGGGCCCGGCCGGACATTGATCTCCGCACGGGCCTGCCATCCAACAAGGAGAATTTCGATGCGCAACTTCCCCCGCCTGGCCGCCGTCCTGAGCAGCGGCGCCGCCGCCGCCATGCTCGCCGCCTGTGTCGCCTATCCCGCCGGCCCCGTGGCCGGCCCCGGCCCTGGCTATGGCCCTGCGCCCTATCCGATGCACTCGGCCCCGGTGGCCGGCACCGAGCACGGCCGCATCGTCAACATCGAATACGTGCCCGTGGGCGCCGTCTACCGCCGCCCGCCCAACGCTTTCGGCGCCATCGTCGGCGGCATTGCCGGTGCGCTGATCGGCAACCAGTTCGGCTCCGGCGGCGGTCGCGCGGCGGCCACGGTGCTGGGCGGCGTGGCCGGTGCCGGCATCGGCAACGCCATCGCGCACAACCAGGCCGGCGTGGTCACGCAGCCCGGCTACCGCATCACGATGCAGACCGACCAGGGCCTGGTCCGCACCTACGAGGTGCCGGCCACGGGCGACCTGCGCGTGGGCGACCGCGTGCGCGTCGACAACGGCGTGATCTACAGGGGATAAAACAGAACGCCCGGGAAACCGGGCGTCCTTCGAAGTCCGCGCTCAAGTGGCCGGCGACGCCGGCCAATGTGGCGCGTTTTATCCAATTCTAAAGAAGCCCATTCCCAGCGTTCCCGCTTCGAGTTCTTCTTCCGTCACTTCGCGCACGTCCTCCACCTTCAGGTGCAGGCGCAGCGCGATGCCGGCCAGTGGGTGGTTGCCGTCCAGCACCACGTGCTCGGGATAGATCTCGGTGACGGTGTAGATCACGTCACCGGGCGCGTCCTTGCTGGTCGCGCCCGGGGGCATGCCCTCGAAGGTGACGCCTTCCTCCAGCTCCTTCGGGAACACGTCGCGCGGCTCCAGGAACACGAGGTTCTCGTCGTAGTCGCCGAAGGCGTCCTCCGGCTCCAGGTGCAGGTCGACCCGGTCGCCCCGTTCGTGGCCTTGCAGCGCCTCCTCGATCTTGGCGAGCAGGTCCCGGCCGCCGACCAGGAATTCGACGGGCTCTTCCAGCGTGTCCAGTTCTTCGCCCGTGGTGTCCTTCAGGGTCCACGTCAGGGCGACGACGCAGTGCGGTGTGATTTCCATAGGAGAATTGTCGCAGTTCCCATGCCCATCGACCGCCCCCTCCCGCTGCTCGGCGGCCTTACCCCCGACCAGTTCATGCGCCGCCACTGGCAGAAGAAGCCGCTGCTGGTGCGCCAGGCCATGGCCGGCTTCGAGGCGCTGTTTTCCCCGGCCGAGCTGTTCGCGCTGGCGGCGCGCGATGGCGTGGAGTCGCGGCTGGTGGCGCAGGACCCGCGGCGCGGCTGGCGCCTGCAGCGCGGGCCGTTCGCGCGCCGCGCCTTGCCGCCGCTGAAGCAGCCCGGCTGGTCGCTGCTGGTGCAGGGCGTCGACCTGCACGACCAGCGCGCGCATGCCCTGCTGCACCAGTTCGACTTCGTCCCGGCCGCGCGCCTGGACGACCTGATGATCAGCTATGCCTCGGACGGCGGCGGCGTCGGCCCGCACTTCGACAGCTACGACGTGTTCCTGCTGCAGGCGCAGGGGCGGCGCCGCTGGCGCATCGGCCGCCAGCGCGACCTGCAACTGCAGGAAGGCGTGCCGCTGAAGATCCTCGCCCACTTCGAGGCCGAGCAGGAGTTCGTGCTGGAGCCGGGCGACATGCTCTACCTGCCGCCGCGCTACGCGCACGACGGCGTGGCGGTGGGCGGCGACTGCCAGACGTATTCGATCGGTTTCCGGGCGCCGGCGCGCAACGAACTCGCCCGCGAACTGCTGCAGCGCATCGCCGACGAAGCCGCGGAAGAGGGCAGCGATGCGCGCATCTACCGCGACGCCGGGCAGGGTGCCACCGACACGCCGGGTGCGATCCCCGAAGGGCTGGCCGATTTTGCCCGCGAGGCGCTGGCCGATGCACTGGCCGATCCCTCGGCGTTCGACCGCGCCCTCGGCGAATACCTCACCGAGCCCAAGCCGAGCGTGTGGTTCGAGCCGGGCCCGGCGCCGCGGCGCCTGCAGTCCCTGGTGCTGGACGTGCGCACCCGCATGCTGCACGATCGTCGCCATGTCTTCATCAATGGCGAAGCGTGGCGCGCCGCGGGCCGCGACGCGACGCTGATGCGGCGGCTGGCGGATCGCCGGCGGCTCGATGCGCGCGATCTCGCCCGTGCCAGCGACGCCGCGCGCGAACTGCTGCTGGCCTGGTGCGAAGCGGGCTGGGCGCATGCCGATGGGGAGGGTGCGGATGAACGATGACCACGACACCGCGGCGCTGCCGCCCTTGCCCTCGCGGCGGTTCGAAGGCCGGACGGAATTCCGCCTGCTCATCCGCGATGCGCTCGCGCACGCGGCGCGCGAAGGCTGGCAGGAGATCATCCTCAGCGACCCGGGCTTCGGCGACTGGCCGCTGGGCGAGCGCGCGGTGACGGAGTCGCTCGCGGCCTGGTCCAGCTCGGGACGGCGCATCACGCTGCTGGCGCGGCGCTACGACGACGTGCTGCGGCAGCACGCGCGCTTCGTGCAGTGGCGCGTCCGCTGGTCGCACATCGTCACGGCCATGGGTTGCCCGAGCGCGGATCCGCTCGAGTTGCCCAGCGCGCTGTGGAGCCCGGGCTGGGTGATGGAGCGCCTGGACATCGATCGTTGCAACGGTTACTGCGGCAGCGAGCCCGAACGCCGCCTCCTGTTGCGCGAGCGGCTGGCCGAATGGCTGGCCAAGTCGAGCCCGGCCTTTCCTGCCACGACCCTCGGCCTCTAGCCGGGGCGCGGGCCCCCGGCACGCAGCTGCTTCCAGCTATAATCGTTGGCTGAGCTAAAGAGGGCTGAGCCTCTGACTCGGTCACGGCGGCGTCGACCGCCTGGACAAAAATTCCGGAATTCGTCTGTCTCACGCTTACAAGGAAATGAAATGAAGAAATCGCTCGTTCTCGCCTCGCTGATCGCTGCTGCTGCCCTGGCTGCCTGCGGCAAGAAGGAAGAGCCCGCGCCCGCGCCCGCCCCGGCGCCCGCCGCTGCCCCGATGCCCGCTCCGGCCCCCGCCGCTGCCCCGGCCGCCGATGCTTCCGCTGGTGCCGCCTCTGCCGCCGCCGGCGCTGCGTCCGCCGCTGCCGACGCTGCCTCTGCTGCCGCTTCCGCCGCCAAGTAAGCCGCTTCCAACAGCGCAAAAGGCCGCCCCCGGGCGGCCTTTTTCATGGGCGATCGAGACGCCGGGGTCGGCGGCGCCGAACCCGGCCTACGGGCCCGGTGCTGCATGCGCCCGTAGGTCGGGTTCCGCGACAGCGGACCCCGACACGCAACTACGCCGTCATCCACCCGCTGCCGCTGGCGCCATCCGCCACCAGCACGTCGTCCTCGCCGCAACCGAGCGCAACGGACAGCGCCTGCCGCGCCAGCTCCGGCTTGTTGTTCTGCTCGCTCAGGTGCGCGGCCATCACCTGCTTCAAGCGGCCGCCGGCGTGGACCGACTGCGCCAGCGCCGCGGCGGCGCTGTTGGGCAGGTGGCCCCAGCCGCCGCCCACGCGCCGCTTCAGGAAGGGCGGGTAGGAGCCGGCGGCCAGCATGCCTTCGTCGTGGTTGCACTCGAGCAGCAGCGTGGCGCAACCCGCCACCTCCTGCAGCACGTGCGCGCTGACGTGTCCCAGGTCGGTGACCACGCCCAGCCGCGTGTCGCCGTCGGTGCAGGTGAGCTGCAGCGGCTCGCGCGCGTCGTGCGGCACCGTGAAGGGCCGCACCTGCAGGCCGCCCACCTCGAACAGCATGCCGTCGCAGGCGATGCGCAGCAGCCCCTCGAGGTCCGGTTGGCCAAGCGCCGCGTACGTGCCCTCGCTCATGTACACCGGGATGCGCTCGCGCAGCGCGAGCTGGCGGGCGCAGCCGATGTGGTCGCCGTGTTCGTGGGTGATGAAGATCGCATCCACCTGGTCGGCGAGCATGCCCGCGGCGCGCAGGCGCTTGTCGATCTCGCGGATGCCGAATCCGCAGTCCACCAGCAGGTGGGCGACTTGCGTGCCGCAGCGCGCCTGGACCACGGTGGCGTTCCCCGAACTGCCACTGCCCAGGCTCTTGAACCGGATCACGCTACTTCAGGTCGTCGGCGATCACCTGCACGATGCGCTGCGCATTCTGCGACGTCTCGGGCGCACCGTTGGCGTTGAACACGGACACCGTGGTGGTCGCGCCTTCGCTCTTCAGGCTGATGCGGAATTTCAGGGGCTGCTCGGCCGCCTCCGCCCGGCTGAACAGCTTGCCCAGCCAGCCCGGCTCCTTCTTGTCCGGGTTCGGCGGCACGTAGCGCACGAAGTAGGTGCCCTGGCTGCGGTCGCGGTCCTCGACCGTGAAGCCAGTGCGGTCCAGCGCCAGGCCGACACGGCGCCAGGCGCGGTCGAAGCCCTCGTCGATGACGACGACCGGCTGGTTGTTGATGGCCGCCACGCGCGAGCCCGGCCGGTCCACCGGCGCGGCCGCGGCGGCCTGGGCCTGCGCCTGCGGCGCGCCCAGGCGCACCATCAGGCGGCGGAGGAATTCGGCTTCCAGTTCGACGTCGTTGGGGCGCGGTTGCCAGACGGTCTGGTCCTTCTGCGTGTTGCTGTACACCTCGACCATGCCGCGGTGGCTGATGAAGATCTCGGTGGCGCCGCTGGGCGAGCGCTCCAGGCGCGTGCGGAACTTGTCGCGCTCCGAAGTGGAGTAGGCGGAGTCGAGCAGCTTGCCCAGCGTGTTGCGGATGAAGTCGGTCGGGATCTTGGCGCGGTTCTCGGCCCAGTCCGTTTCCATGATGCCCAGGTTGGGCTGGTCCATCGCCAGCAGGAAGCCGCTCTCCTGCCAGAAGTCGCGCACCGGCCCCCACAGCTGGTCGGCCGGCCGGTTGACCACCAGCCAGCGCTGGCTGCCCGCGCGCTCGATGCGCACGTCGCCCAGGGCGGTGGCGGCGGTCGGCAGGGTGGTGACGGCCTGGCCCACCTGGTAGCTGTTGGCGGAGACGGCGCCGCCGGCGACGACGTAGCGGGTGTCGCGCGACAGCTGCGTGAGGTCCGGCGGGACCTCCAGCGTCGGGCCCTTGGTGGCGCTCTTGTAATCGATGCGGTCGCCCTCCAGCACCGAAAACATCGAACAGGCGGACAGCGCGGCTGCCACGGTGAGCAGGCCGAACGTGGCGATCAACTTCATGGGAAAACCCCTCTTGGATTCGTTGCGCTCACGCCAGCAGGCCCGCGGCGCGCAGGGCGCCTTCGACCACGGGCTCGAAGGAAGGGGTGAGCGGTGTCATCGGCAGGCGCAGCGCGCCCCCCATCAGCCCCATGCGGGCCATGGCCCACTTCACGGGAATCGGGTTGGCCTCGACGAACAGGTACTTGTGCAGCGGCATCAGCTTGCGCTGGATCTCCATGGCACGCTTGGTGTCTCCGGCCACCGCGGCCACGCACAGCTCGTGCATCTGCCGCGGCGCCACGTTGGCGGTGACGCTGATGTTGCCCTGGCCGCCGCAGAGCATGAGCGCCACGGCGGTGGGGTCGTCGCCGGAATACACCGAGAAGCCCTTCGGCACGTCGCGGATCAGCCATTGGGCGCGCTCGATGTTGCCCGTGGCCTCCTTGATGCCGATGATGCCGGGCACTTCGGCCAGGCGCAGCACCGTCTCGTGCAGCATGTCGCCCACCGTGCGGCCGGGCACGTTGTACAGCACCGTGGGCAGGTCGCCGGTGGCTTCGGCGATCGCCTTGAAGTGGCGGTACATGCCTTCCTGCGTCGGCTTGTTGTAATAGGGCACGACCTGCAGCTGGCAGTCGGCGCCGACCTTCTGCGCGTACTTCGCCAGCTCGATCGCCTCGAGCGTGGAGTTGGCGCCGCAGCCGGCCATGATGGGCACGCGCCCGCGGGCCTGCTCGACGGAGACGCGGATGATCTCGCGATGCTCCTCGACGTCCACGGTCGGCGACTCGCCGGTGGTGCCGACCACGCCGATGCAGTCGGTGCCTTCCTGGATGTGCCAGTCGACGAGCTTGCGCAGCGCCGCGTAATCGACGCTGCCGTCGTCGTGCATCGGCGTCACGAGCGCGACGATGCTGCCTGTAATCGGTGTCATTGGGGTGTTCCCGGGAATAGGCGATTCTAGAGCGGATAACGGGCCGGTCCCGGGGCGGGCCCCGGCCGCACCGCGGCGATCCGCTGCACGAAGCGCGGCGGCTCATCGAGGAAGCCGTCCTCGAAAGCGACGGTGCGCAGCTCGCCATAGGCGCGCAGCAGCTCGCCCGGCGCCAGCAGGAAGTCCGCGCGCGACGGCTTGCCGACGGTCTCGTTGCCCTGGGCGAAGGTCTCGTGCAGCAGCACGCCGCCCGGGGCCACGCACGCGGCGATCTGCCCGAACAGCGGACGCCAGAGGTAGTTGGTGACGATGACGGCGGCGAACTGGCGGCCCGGCAGCGGCCACGGCCCGTTCTCGATGTCTGCCTCGACCGTCCGGGCGATGCCGCCCAGTGTGTCGAGGGCGGCGCCGTCGCGGTCCACCGCGGTCACGGCATGGCCGCGTTCGGCGAACCAGCGCACGTGGCGGCCGCCGCCGCAGGCCAGGTCCAGCACCTCGCCCCCGGCGGGCACCAGGTGCGTCCAGCGCACGATCCAGGGAGAGGGGTTCAGCGTGCCGTGCATCGCTACTGGAAGCAGGCCCAGATCATGTCCCCGAGCGTCACCATCATCTGCGGCCGCGTGTAAAGAACGAACACCGCCACCAGCAGCGCCGCGGCGCCGGTGTAAAGCAGGGCTTTCTTCGTGCGAAGGCTCATGTCATGCAGGCTGCGGCGCGCCGCGCACGATCGGCGCTTCCCGCACGGGCAGGTTGACCAGGGCGGCCAGCACGCCCAATGCGATGGCCAGGTACCAGACGATGTCGTAGCTGCCGGTGCGGTCGTACAGCACGCCGCCCAGCCAGACGCCGAGGAAGGAGCCGATCTGGTGGCTGAAGAAGATGAAGCCGCCCAGCATGGACAGGTGCGCCACGCCGAAGATCTGCGCCACCGCCGCATTGGTGGGCGGCACCGTCGACAGCCACAGCATGCCGATGACGGCGGCGAACAGGTACACCGACAGCGGCGACAGCGGCGCCCAGATGAACAGGGAGATCGCGATGGCGCGCCCGAGGTAGATGGAAGCCAGGATCTTGCGGCGGGCGACCTTCTGCCCCAGCGTGCCGGCCACGTAGGTGCCCACCACGTTGAACAGGCCGATGAGGCCCAGCGCGTAGCTGGCGACTTCCGGCGACAGGCCCTTGTCCTTGAGGTAGCTGGGCAGGTGCACGCCGATGAACACCACCTGGAAGCCGCAGACGAAGTAGCCCGCCATCAGCAACTGGAAGCTCGGGTAGCGGAACGCCTCGGCCAGCGCCTGGCCCACCGTCTGCTCCCGCCTGGCCGGAACCGCGCCGCCACCGAAGCCGGGCTCGCGCAGTCCGAAGGCCAGCGGCACGATCAGCAGCACCACGACCGACAGCACCAGCAGCGCCTGCTGCCAGCCCAGGCCCTGGATCAGGAAACCCTCCACCGGCACCATCAGGAACTGGCCGAAAGACCCGGCCGCGGCCGCGACGCCCATCGCCCAGGAACGCTTGGCGGGATCGATCTGCCGGCCGATCACGCCATAGATGACGGCGTAGGTGGTGCCCGCCTGCGCCGCGCCGATCAGCACGCCCGCCGTCAGGGCGAACGTCAACGACGTCGTCGACAAGGCCATGCCCGCCAGGCCCGCCGCATACAGGAAGGTGCCCCCGATCAGCACCTTGAAGGCGCCGAAGCGGTCGGCGAGCATGCCGGCGAAGATGCCGATGAACCCCCACGACAGGTTCTGGATGGCGAGGGCGAAGGAGAAGGTTCCCCGGTCCCAGCCCTGGGCCTGCGTGATCGGCAGCAGCCACAGGCCGAAGCCGTGGCGGATGCCCATGGACAGGGTGACGATCAGGGCGCCGCAGGCGAGCACCTGCGTCATCGAAAGCTTGCGTTGGGCAATCAGCATCCGGCGAATGTACCGAGCCGCAAGCCCTGCCGCTCGTCGTGCCGCCGACAACCCCATTGATTTGTTTGTGGTGCATTGATGACGAGCCGGCATGAATCCATTGAACTGGATGCCCATCCAGTGGAAAAATGGGCCGCGTCTACAATGCGCCTCCCTATGGCCACGAAACCACCGTCCGAGTATTCCGAAGGTTCCATCCGGGTCCTGAAGGGGCTGGAGCCCGTCAAGCAGCGCCCGGGCATGTACACCCGGACCGACAACCCCCTGCACGTGCTGCAGGAGGTGCTGGACAACGCCGCCGACGAGGCGCTGGCCGGCCACGGCAAGCGCATCCGCGTCCTGCTGCACCCCGACGGCTCGGTGAGCATCGAGGACGACGGCCGCG
>JAJTCN010000010.1 GCA_021323335.1 Ramlibacter sp. | reverse complement strand
GAAGCAGCCCGCGGCATGGTCGTCCACGATGCCCACCGCCTGCATCCAGGCGTAGACGATCACCGGGCCGACGAACTTGAAGCCGCGCCGCTTGAGCTCCCTGGAGATCTCTTCCGATTTCGGCGTGCTCGCCGGCAGGTCCCTGCCGTTGCCGACCAGCACCTTGCCGCCGGTGAACGACCAGCAGAAGTCCGCGAAGTCGTCGCCGCGCGCGTGCATGTCGCAGTAGATGCGGGCGCCTCCGATGGTCGCCTCGATCTTGGCGCGCGAGCGGATGATGCCTTCATCCTGCAGCAGCCCGGCGAACGCCTTGCGGAAGGCTTCGCGCTTGTGCAGGATCGTGCGCCAGGACAGGCCTGCCTGGAAGCCTTCCAGCATCAGCATCTCCCACAGCATGCGGGGATCGCGCTGGGGGACACCCCATTCCTCGTCGTGGTACTTCGCCATGAGGGCGTCGTCGCCGTTGGCCCAGGAGCAGCGGTGGGGGGAGGGGTTCGTCATGCCCCAATGGTAGAGCCAGCTGGGGTTCGCTGCGCTCACCACCAGCCTACAGGAACGTGGCTCGCCCGATTCGTAGGCTGGTGGTGAGGCGCAGCCGAACCCCAGCTACTTCGCGCTCGGCTTGTCCGACTTCGGCCGCAACCGCGCCGGCACGTGCTCCAGGTTGATGCGCACCCGATACCACTGCGACGAACTGCCGCGCATGCGGTCCACCAGCACGTCCCGCGGCTCCAGGTGGGCGGCGGCCTTCGGGTGCTTCGCCTTCCACTCCTCCGCGGCCGCGACGGCTTCGGCTTCGCGCTCGCTGCGCGCCACTTCGATCAAGGGTTTCTTCACCCGCGCCGTGGAAGGCGGCGCCCGCCGCGGTTCGCCCTTTGCCTTGGCGTAGTGCGGCGGCCAGGGCGCGTCGCCCTGCCCCTCGGCCTCCTGCCGCCGTGACAGTTCCAGCAGCGGCTCCAGCGAACACGGCGTCTCGTCGATCCCCGCGTGCGGATCGCCGATCCTGGCGAAGCGCCCGGGCATCGTCCACAGCGTGAAGTCCGCCGGATCGCAATCCACCAGTTCTTTCCAGGTCACCGGCGCAGACACCCGCGCATCCGGCTTCGGCCGCACCGAGTACGCCGACGTGACGGTGCGGTCCTTGGCGTTCTGGTTGTAGTCGACGAACACGCCGTGGCGCTCTTCCTTCCACCACTTGCTGGTGGCAAGCGCCGGCGCGCGCTTCTCGACTTCGCGCGCGAGGGCGAGGGCCGCGCGGCGCACGTCGTCGAAGCCCCACTTCGGCTCGATCCGCACCAGCACATGGATGCCCCGCGAGCCGGAGGTCTTGGGCCAGCCTTTCAGCCCCAGTTCCGTCAGCACCTGGTGGACGACGTCGGCGACTTCCCTGATCTGCGGCCACTCGACGCCGGGCACTGGGTCGAGGTCGACGCGAAGCTCATCGGGGTGGTCCAGGTCTTCCGCCCGCACCGGGTGCGGGTGCAATTCCAGGCAGGCCAGGTTGGCCATCCAGGCCAGGTCGGCCGGATGCCGCGGCACCACCTCCTCCGCCGTGCGGCCCGAAGGAAAGCGGATCTCGGCCACCTCCACCCAGTCCGGCCGCTTGGCGGGCGCGCGCTTCTGGAAGAAGAAGTCCTCGCCGATGCCGTTGGGGTAGCGCACCAGCACGCACGGCCGTCCGCCGGCGCCGCGCAGGGCGCCTTCGGCGACCGCCAGGTAATAGTTCACCAGGTCGAGCTTGGTCACCCCCGCCGCCGGGATCAGCAGCTTGGCCGGACTGGTGATCACGACCTCGCGGCCGCCAATCTCCAGCGTGGTCTCGTCCTTTGCCTGGGCCATGCGGCCAAGATACACCGCCACGGCACAATACGGGGTCAGACACGGCCGTCAGCAACGCGGCCGTTCCCATTCCCGGAGCCTCACTTGTCCGCCTCGCCTTTCGGCGCCGAAGTCCGGCGCCGCCGCACCTTCGCCATCATCTCCCACCCCGACGCGGGCAAGACCACGCTGACGGAAAAGCTGCTGCTGTTCTCCGGCGCGATCCAGATCGCCGGCGCCGTCAAGGGCCGCAAGGCCTCGCGCCACGCGACCTCGGACTGGATGGAGATCGAGAAGCAGCGCGGCATCTCGGTGGCCTCGTCGGTGATGCAGATGCTGTACCGCGACCACGTCATCAACCTGCTCGACACGCCCGGCCACAAGGACTTCTCGGAAGACACCTACCGCGTGCTGACGGCCGTCGACGCCGCGCTGATGGTCATCGACGCGGCCAACGGCGTGGAGGCGCAGACGCGCCGCCTGATCGAGGTCTGCCGCCAGCGCGATACGCCCATCATCACCTTCGTCAACAAGATGGACCGCGAGGTGCGCGAGCCGCTGGACATCCTGGACGAGGTCGAGCGCGAACTGGGCATGCCCTGCGTGCCCATGACCTGGCCGGTCGGCAAGGGCAAGACCTTCGGCGGCATCATGAACCTGCGCAAGCAGGCCATGACGGTGTTCGAGTCCGGCAGCGAGAAGCGCCCGGAGGACCTCGACACCGTCCCGCTGACGGATACGGCGGAACTGCAGCGACGCTTCGGCAGCGAGTACGAGGCCGCGGCCGAGAGCATGGAACTCGCCGCCGGCGCATCGCCCGAATGGGACCGCGCCGCGTTCCTGGCGGCGAAGCAGACTCCGGTGTTCTTCGGCTCCGCCGTCAACAACTTCGGCGTGATGGAAGTGCTGGACGCGCTGGTCGACCTGGCGCCGTCGCCGCAGGCGCGCAAGAGCACGGCGGTGGTCAACCGCCAGCCGGTGGAACGCATCGTCGAGCCCGACGACCCGGCCTTCTCCGGCGTGGTGTTCAAGGTGCAGGCCAACATGGACCCGTCGCACCGCGACCGCATCGCCTTCGTCCGCATGGCGTCGGGCAAGTACACGCCCGGCATGAAGCTGAAGGTGCAGCGCACCGCCAAGGAGCTGCGCCCGACCTCCGTCGTCACCTTCCTGTCGCAGCGCCGCGAAGCCGTCGACGAGGCGTATGCCGGCGACATCATCGGCTTCACCACCCACGGCGGCGTGCAGCTCGGCGACACGATCACCGACGGCTCGGTGAACCTGCAGTACACCGGGCTGCCCTTCTTCGCGCCCGAACTCTTCATGGTCGTCGTGCTGAAGAACCCGCTGCGCACCAAGCAGCTGCAGCAGGGCCTGTCCCAGCTCGGGGAGGAAGGCGCGATCCAGGTGTTCCGCCCCGAGATCGGCGGGCCCATGCTGCTGGGCGCCATCGGCCAGCTGCAGTTCGAGGTGGTGCAGCACCGCCTGAAGACAGAGTACGACTGCGACGTGCGGCTGGAGGGCTGCCCCTACACCGGCGCGCGCTGGATCACGGCCGACACGCCGGCGGAGCTGAAGGTCTTCACCGACGCCTACCCGCAGCGGCTGGCGCTGGACGCGGCCAATGCGCTGGCTTTCCTGTGCACCTCGCCCTACGACGTGCGGCTGGCGCAGGAGCGCTTCCCGAAGATCCACTTCCACTTGCTGCGCGAGCACGCGGGGCTGGCGCTGCAGCAGGCGGGCACCTGACGTGAAGGCCGCAGGGACGATGCTGCCGCTGGACCAGTGGCCGGCCGCCGAGCGCGGCCGCATTGCGGGCGTGCTGACTGACATCGACGACACGCTCACCACCGAGGGCGCGGTGACGCCGGACGTGCTGGAGTCGCTCGACGCGCTGCGCGCCGCGGGCCTGCACGTGATCCCGATCACGGGGCGGCCGGTGGGCTGGAGCGAACCGTTCGCGGCGGCCTGGCCGGTCGATGCGATCGTCGCCGAGAACGGCGCGGTCGCCTTGACGCGCGCCGCCGGGGGCGGGCTGCGCAAGCTGTACGTGCAGGACGAGTCGACGCGCCGCGCCAACCATGCCCGCATGCAGCAGGTGGCGCAGCGGATCGTGCGCGAAGTTCCGATGGCGTCGATCTCGCGCGACAGCGGCGGCCGCGAGACCGACATCGCCATCGACCACAGCGAGTTCGTGCACCTGTCGCAGGCGTGCATCGACGAAGTGGTGGCGCTGATGCGCGCCGAAGGCATGAATGCCACCGTGAGTTCGATCCACGTCAATGGCTGGTATGGCGACCACAACAAGCTGTCGGGCGCCCGCTGGATCCTGCGCACTCTGCTGGGACGTGACCTCGACGCCGAACTCGATCGCTGGGTGTACGTGGGCGATTCGACCAACGACGTGCTGATGTTCGAGCATTTCCCGCACAGCATCGGCGTGGCCAATGTGCGCCGCTTCGAGCACCAGCTGGCGCACAAGCCCAGGTATGTGACGCCGGGCGAGCGCGGCGCCGGGTTTTCCGAGGTCGCGAAGGCGATCCTCTCGACGCGCTAGCCGGCGGAGTCGCTGGCGCGAACCCCCTACGACGCGGTGGTTTCCGCGTAGGGCGGGTTCGCGAAGCGACCCCGCCGTCCCAGGTTCTCCCAACATGCCCGCACGAACGCATCCATGATCCGCCCATAGGCCGGATGCCAGCGCCAGCCCCATTCGGGGTGGAACTGGAAGCCCCAGGCGAACTGCGACGCATCGTGCCAGCGGAAGGCTTCCACCAGGCCGTCGTCCGCTTGCGCCTCCGCCACGAGGTCGCGGCCCAGCACCTTCACGCCCTGCGAGTGCAGCGAGCTCACCGGGAACCGCCCCATCTGCGCGATGCGCTCCAGCTCGCCCCCGGGCGTGCAGGTCACGAAGTGGCGCTCCACGTAGGTCTCATCCAGCGTCTCGTCCTCGTCCTCCCAGTGCTTCAGGAACCGCGGGTCGTCGCGCAGCCACTGATGGAGGCTGCCGCCCATGGCCACGTTGAAGTCGTGCGAGCCGCGGCAGAAGCCGAGCACGGGAATGCGGCTCGCGATGCCGAGCCGGATGAGGGACTGCGCCAGCGCGTCGCGCTCCTCGTCGAACTGGAACCCGGGCCGGGCCGGCGCTTCGCCGAAGTGCCGCGGATGCACATTGGTGTCCGAGCCGCCCAGCAGGATGCCGTCCACGCCCGCGAGCAGGGCTTCCAGCTGCTGCGGCAGCACGCGCGGGTAGCACACGGGCTGCAAGCCCATGTTCAGCACGGTCCGGTGTCCGGCTTCGTCCATCACCGTGTACAGCTGCGTGTGGCCGGACGGATTGCGCAGCAGGCGGTGGCTTGCCACCACCCAGACCAGCGGCACGCGGCCGCGCGTCATGCCGCGCGCACCTCGCGATGCGCTCGGCATGCGGCCGCGAAGGCCTCCAGCGTGCGCTCGTAGAAAGGATGCTGCCGGTGCCGCCACTCCGGGTGCCACTGCACGCCGTACGCGAAAGCCGGGGCGCCGGACACGCGCACGCCTTCCACCAGGCCGTCGGGCGCATGCGCCTCCGCCACCAGCCCCTCGCCCAGGCGCCTGATGCCCTGCCCGTGCAGCGAATTCACCTTCGCGCGCGTGCCCCCGGCCCATTGGGCGAAGGCGCTGCCCGGCTCCAGCAGCACCTCGTGCTGTTCCGCGAACTGCACCGCGAGGTCTTCGCTCTCCGGCTCGCGGTGGTCCATCATGCCTTCCTGGTGGTGCAGCGCCTGGTGCAGCGTCCCGCCCAGGGCGACGTTGATTTCCTGCAGTCCGCGGCACACGCCGAACAAGGGCACGGCGCCCACCAGCGCCGCGCGCACCAGGTGCATGGTGAGCTTGTCGCGGCGCGGATCCAGCAGGTCGGTGGGCAGCGCGGTGCCGCCGAAGTGCGAGGCTTCCACGTTGGAGGGCGAGCCGGTGAGCAGGACGCCGTCCACCAGGGGCAGCAGGCAGGCGATGTCATCGGCCTCCGCCATCGGGAACAGCACCGGCTGCAGCCCGAGCTCCGTCACGGCCGCGGCATAGCGGTCCGCGAGCACGGTGTAGCCGCCGGGATCGTCCAGGTCCAGGTTGCGGTGGCAGGCAGGCAGCCAGACCAGCGGTTTGCGAAGGGAGTTCGGCATGCGGAGGCACCTCGTCGCCATGGTGCCAAGCCGCGGCGGCCGCCATGCCTCAGCATGGCGGCACCGGACGTCGGACTCCGACTACGCCGGGATCACTTGGCCAGGCCGAGCTTCTCGACCAGCGCCTTCTCGGTGCGGAAGGTGTCCTGCGCGAAGCGCGAGTACTGCGCCGAGTCCATGTACATGGGCACCATGTCGTAGCGGTTCAGCGCCTGCACGTACGAGGGGTCTTCCATCGCCTTCTTGAAGGCGTCGTGGAGCTTCTTCACCACGTCCGGCGGCGTGTCGCGCGGCGCGCCGATGCCGAAGGGCGAGTTCTGCACGATGTCGAGGCCCAGCTCCTTGAGCGTCGGCGCGTCGGGGAACTGCTCGAGGCGCTTCTCGCCCCAGGTGTTCAGCACGCGCAGCTTGCCGGCCTTCACCAGCGGGGCGAAGCCGGTGGAATCGGCCGCCGCCATGATGTGGCCGCCGGTGATGGCCTGCGCCAGGTCCGCGCTGCCCTTGTAGGGGATGTGGTTCAGCTGGATGCCCAGCTTCTGCGCGATCAGCTCGGTGGTGAGGTGCGGGCTGGTCAGCGTGCCGGTCGACCCATAGCTCAGCTTGCCGGGATTGGCCTTCGCGTACGCGACGAACTCGTTCCAGTTCTTGATGGGGCTGTCCGTCGGCACCACGATGCCGAAGGCGTAGCCGGTCACGTTGAGGATGTAGTTGATGTCCTTGACCGGGTCCCAGGTGATCTTGGTCGTGTACGGCAGGCGGAACACGCCCAGCGGCACCTGCGCGAGGGTGTAGCCATCGGCTGGGGTGGACTGCAGCAGTTGCGCCGGCAAGGTGCCGCCCGCACCGGGCTTGTTCTCCACGATGACGGGTTGGCCGAGGATCTTGCCCGCGTTGTCCGCGAGCTGGCGCATGGTGATGTCGGTCGGGCCGCCCGCCGGGAAGGCGATGACGAGCTTGATCGGCTTGGCCGGGAAGGCCTGGGCTTGGGCACCCATGCTGGCCGCGGCCAGGGTGGCGGCGGCAAGCTGGATGAGGTGGCGACGGCGCATCGTGACTCCTGATGATGAAACGCGTTGGAGGAAACGCGTATTGGAGCGCGTGCCGCGCGCTCCCGCCATCCGGTCGGACCCGCCGTCAGTAACGCAGGCGACAGCGCGCCGGCTCAGCAGCCCCGGGGCAGGTCTTCCATCCGGTAGGGGATGTAGCCGGTGACCGTGATCGTCTCGGTCGGGGTGCCCTTGGTTTCGAGCGTCGCGCCCTGGAACCGGATACGGTGCAGGTCGTGGTTCACGACCACGGCAGCGCTGTCGTCCAGCCGGTACTCCAGGCCATTGATGGCGAGGAACGAAGTGACGACCTCCGTCGAGTTCACGCGGTAGCGGATCTCTCCGCTCAGGTAGGCGTCGCGGCCTTCCAGCTTGAGGTCGGCGAAGCGGAAGCGGCAGGTCGGCGGGATCGCGCCCACCGGCGCGAAGCGATAGGTGCGCGTGAGCAGCACGTCGCTGGTGGCGTAGGTGCCGGACAGGCGCGGTGCCTGCGGCGACACGACGTCGACGCTGCCGGTGCGGCCGCTGGAGAATGAGTCTTCGAAATCGTCGTCGATGAAGACGACGCCGCCGCCGCACGCGGCGAGCAGGGTGGCCGCTGCGAGCGGCGCGAGGAAAGTGCGGACCATCGGGTATTGCATGATGAACCTCTGCAGGGGGGGACCACGATGGTAATCAGCCAGCGCGCTGCTTGAAAGCTTCCAGCACGTTGACAGTGTTCACCCCTACTTCGGCGACGGCATAACCCCCCTCGAACACGAACAAAGTGGGCAGCCCCGTTGCGCCGAGGTCATTGCCGACGCGCAGGTAGTCGGCGCTTTGCAATGTAAAGCCGGCGATGGGGTCGTCGGCGAAGGTGTCCAGGCCGAGCGACACGACCAGGGCCTCGGCACCGAAGCGCGTGATCGCCTGCAACGCCGTGGCCATCGCCTCGCGCCAGCGGTCCACGCCGGTGCCGCGGGGCAGCGGCAGGTTGAGATTGCAGTCCGCGCCCGCGCCGGCCCCACGCTCGTCCGCATACCCCAGGTAGTACGGGTACTCCGTGTGCGGGTCGCCGTGCACGCTGGCGAAGAACACGTCGCCGCGTTCGTAGAAGATCGCCTGCGTGCCGTTGCCGTGGTGGTAGTCGATGTCCAGCACGGCGACGCGCGCCAGCCCGCCGTCGCGCAGCCGCTGCGCCGCGACCGCCGCGTTGTTGACGAAGCAGTAGCCGCCGAAGAAGTCATGCCCCGCGTGGTGGCCCGGCGGCCGCGTCAGCACGAAGGCGGAGCGGCCGCCTTGCAGCAGGTAGTCCGCGGCGCCGACCGCGCACGCCGCGCCTTGCCGTGCGGCCGTCCAGGTGCCGGCGGTGATGGGCGAGCCGGCGTCGTAAGAGAAAAGCCCCATGCGCGCGGGAAAGCTGGCCGGCAGCACGTCGCTGCGGAAGGTGCGGATCGGCCAGTAGGAAGGCAGCGCATCCAGCTCCGCATTCGCCGGATCGAGCGCGACCCATTCGTCCCACGCGGTGGACAGGAAGTCGACGTAGCGCCTGGCGTGGACGCGCTCGATCGGTCCCAGGTCGATCTCCGGCGTGGACGCGATCTCGCCGAGTCCGCGTGCGCGCAACTCGCGCAACACGAAGTCCGCGCGATCCGGCACCTCCACGCACGGCACCAGCTTGCCACGGAACATTTCGTGGCGGCCGTGGTGAAGGGAGTGGTGCTCGTTGTAGAAGGTTTTCATCTCGCGAGCACCGGCCCCAGCACCTTCCCCGTGTGCGTCCCCTGCGCCACCACTTCCTCCGGCGGCGCGGCCGCCACCACCTTGCCGCCGGCGGAGCCGCCGTCCGGACCGAGGTCGATGATCCAGTCCGCCTCGGCGATCACGTCGAGGTCGTGCTCGATCACCACCACGCTGTGCCCGCCATCCACCAGCCGGTGCAGCACGCGGATCAGCTTCTCCACGTCGGCCATGTGCAGCCCCACCGTCGGCTCGTCCAGCACGTACAGCGTGTGCGGCGCCTTCTGCCCGCGCCGGGTGACGTCGTCCCGCACCTTGGACAGCTCCGTCACCAGCTTGATGCGTTGCGCCTCGCCGCCGGACAGGGTGGGTGAAGGCTGCCCCAGGGTCAGGTAGCCCAGCCCCACGTCCAGCAGCAACTGCAGCGGGTGGCTGATGTTCGGCATGGCGGCGAAGAACTCCACCGCCTCGTCCACTTCCATCTGCAGCACGTCGCCGATGCTCTTGCCGCGCCAGGTGACGGCCAGCGTCTCCGGGTTGAAGCGCGCGCCATGGCAGGCCTCGCACGGCACTTCGACGTCCGGCAGGAAGCTCATCGCGATGGTCCGCACGCCGCGCCCTTCGCACAGCGCGCAGCGGCCCTCGCCGGTGTTGAAGGAGAAGCGGCCCGGCCCGTAGCCGCGGGCGCGCGCCTCCAGCGTGTCCGCGAACAGCTTGCGGATCGTGTCCCAGAAGCCGATGTAGGTGGCAGGGCAGGAGCGCGGCGTCTTGCCGATCGGCGTCTGGTCCACCTCCAGCACGCGGTCGATCGATTCGTAGCCGTGCAGCGACTTGCAGCCCACCCACTTCGCGCGCTTGCCGGCGGCGTCGGCATCGCGGCCGGCCTTGGTATAGCGCTGCTGCACCACGGCCTGCACGTTGTGCAGCAGCACGTCGCGCGCCAGCGTGGACTTGCCGGAGCCGGAGACGCCGGTGACCACCACCAGGCGGCGCAGCGGCACGTCGACGTCGACGTCGTCCAGGTTGTGGAGGTCGGCGCCTTTCAGGCGGAGGAAGTTGGTGGGCGCCGAAGCGCCCCCTCCCCCGCCCTCCCCCAGGGGGGGAGGGAGTGAAGCGGCCATCCGTGCCAGCAGGGAGCGCGGCTTCTTGCCCTTGGTCACGGCGACCGGCGTCTCGGCGATGGGGATGCCGACCGGCTCGCGGTCGTGCATGGCATCCACCAGCCGACGCGGCTTCAGCGGATGCTGCATCGCGTGCAGCAGGTAGCGGCCGGTCACCGACTCGGCCACGTCCGTCACCTGCGACACGCTGCCCTGCGCCACCACGCGCCCGCCGCGCTTGCCGGCGCTCGGGCCGATGTCGATGATGTGGTCGGCGCGGCGGATCGTGTCCTCGTCGTGCTCCACCACCACCAGCGTGTTGCCCTTGCTGCCCAGCTTGTGCAGCGCGTCCAGCAGGATCTGGTTGTCGCGCGCGTGCAGCCCGATGGTGGGCTCGTCGAGCACGTAGCACACGCCCTGCAGGTTGGAGCCGAGCTGCGCCGCCAGCCGGATGCGCTGCGCCTCTCCGCCGGACAGCGTCGGCGCCCCGCGGTCGAGCGTCAGGTAGCCGAGCCCGACCTCCTCCAGGAATTCCAGGCGCGACCGGATCTCCGGGATCAGGTCGCGCGAGATGCCCTGCTCGCGCACGCTCAGCACGTCCTGCACCTGCAGGCCTTCCACCCAGCGGCGCACGTCCTGCACCGACAGCGCGGCGATGTCGGCGATGCCGGTCTTGTCGAAGCGCACCGCCCGCGCCTGCGCGTTCAGGCGGCTGCCGCGGCAGGTTGCGCAGGCCTCGTCGGACACGTCCTCCACTTCGGGCTCGGCAAAGGTCTGTTCGCGGCCCTTGTCCTCCGCCGCCACCACGGTGTCGTCGAAGGCCTTGCGCTGCTCGCGCGTCAGCTTGACGCCGGTGCCCACGCAGTCCGGGCACCAGCCGTGCTTGCTGTTGTACGAGAACAGGCGCGGGTCGAGCTCGGGGTAGCTGGTGGCGCACACCGGGCAGGCGCGCAGCGTCGAGAAGACCTCCACCTTGCCGATGCCTTCATGCTTCGCGACGCCTTCGCTGAAGGCGGTGCGCAGCCCGTCGAGCGGCGCCAGCACGTGGACGATGCCCTTGCCGTGTTCCAGGGCGACCGCGAGCTTCTCGCGCAGCAGGGCCTCGTTGGCCGGCGTGACGTCGAGGTCGCACACCGGCAGCTCGATGGTGTGCTCCTTGAAGCGGTCGATGCGCGGGAAGCCGGTGGTGGGCAGGAAGTTGCCGTCCACCCGCAAGTGGGAGTAGCCGCGCGGCCGCGCCCAGTCGGCCAGCTCCGTGTACACGCCCTTGCGGTTGACCACCAGCGGCGCCAGCAGCCCGATGTGCTGCCCCTTGTAGCGCTTCATGACCTGCGCCACGATGGTGTCGGGGTTCTGCGGCCGGACCTCGGCGCCGTCGTGCACGCAGTGCTGGATGCCCAGCTTCACGTACAGCAGGCGCAGGAAGTGCCAGACCTCGGTGGTCGTTCCCACCGTGGACTTGCGGCCGCCGCGCGACAGGCGCTGCTCGATCGCCACCGTCGGCGGGATGCCGTACACCGCATCCACCTCCGGCCGGCCCGCCGGCTGCACGATGGACCGCGCATAGGCATTGAGCGATTCGAGGTAGCGGCGCTGCCCCTCGTTGAACAGGATGTCGAACGCCAGCGTCGACTTGCCCGAGCCGGAGACGCCGGTGATCACGCTGAACCTGTTGTGCGGGATGTCGACGCTGAGGCTCTTGAGGTTGTGTTCCTTGGCGTTGACGATCTGGATGGCGGTGGGCCGTGGCGCGCGCGCCCCCACCCCCGCAGCCCCCCAGGAGGGGAGCGATTCCGATGCAAAGGCCCCCAGCGTGCCGTCGTACTCGCGCAGCGCCTTCGCCGTGTGCGAGGTCGGGTGCAGCTTCACTTCCTCCGGCGGGCCTTCGGCCACCAGCAGGCCGCCGCCGTCGCCACCTTCCGGCCCCAGGTCCACCAGCCAGTCGGCCGCGCGGATGACGTCGAGGTTGTGCTCGATGACGATCAGCGAGTTGCCGGCCTCCAGCAGCTTGCGCAGGGCGCGCATCAGTTTCGCGATGTCGTCGAAGTGCAGGCCGGTGGTCGGCTCGTCGAACAGGAACAGCGTCCCCTTCTTCGCCACGCCCTGCCGGGTGTGCGTCGACGACCTGGCGGCCTCCGCCAGGAAGCCGGCCAGCTTCAGGCGCTGCGACTCGCCGCCCGACAGCGTCGGCACCGGCTGTCCCAGCTTCACGTATTCCAGGCCCACGTCCACGATCGGCTGCAGCGCGCGAATGACGTCGCGGTCGTTGGCGAACAGCGCGGCCGCCTCGCTGACGGTGAGGTCCAGCACGTCCGCGACGTTCAGCCTGCGGGTCTGCAACCCACCGACGGCATGCCGCTCGATCGTCACCTCCATGATCTCGGGGCGGTAGCGCTTGCCGTCGCAGTCCGGGCAGCGCAGGTACACGTCCGAGAGGAACTGCATCTCGACGTGCTCGTAGCCCGAGCCGCCGCAGGTGGGGCAACGGCCGTCGCCCGAGTTGAAGCTGAACTTCGAGCCGGTGTAGCCGCGCTGGCGCGCCAGCGGCGAGGTGGCGAAGATCTCGCGGATCGCATCCCACGCGCCCACGTAGCTCACGGGGTTGGAGCGCGCCGTCTTGCCGATGGGCGACTGGTCGACGAACACGACATCGGAGAGATGGTCCGCGCCGAGCAGGCGGTCGTGGGCGCCGGCGGACTCGGTGGCCCGGCCGAAGTGCCGCAGCAGCGCCGGCGCCAGGATGTCCTGCACCAGGCTCGACTTGCCGGAACCCGAAACGCCGGTGACCACCACCATGCGCTGCAGCGGGATCTCCACGCTCAAGTCCTGCAGGTTGTGCTCGCGCGCGCCCTCCAGCACCAGCCGCGGCGTCGACTCCGTGACCGCGCGCTTGAACCCCATGCCGACGTGCTTGCGCGCGCCGAGGTAGGCGCCGGTCAGCGTGTCGGCATTGCGCAGCTCCGCCACGGTGCCGTCGAACACGATCTGTCCGCCCTTCTCGCCGGGGCCGGGGCCCATGTCGATGATGCGGTCGGCGGCCACCATCACGGCGGGGTCGTGCTCCACCACCACCAGCGTGTTGCCCGCGTCGCGCAGCCGGTGCATGGCCTGGGTGATGCGGTTCATGTCGCGCGGGTGCAGGCCGATGCTCGGCTCGTCCAGCACGAACAGCGTGTTCACCAGCGAAGTCCCGAGCGCCGTCGTCAGGTTGATCCGCTGCACCTCGCCGCCGGACAGCGTGCGGCTCTGGCGGTCGAGCGTGAGGTAGCCGATGCCGACGTCCACCAGGTATTTCAGGCGGGTGTTGATCTCGTCGAAGAGCAGCTTCATGGCCTGGAGCTCGCCGCCCGCATGCGCCTCGGCGTCCGGCTCGATCCGGTCAAAGAACCTGCGCAGGCGCTCGATCGGCAGCATCATCAGGTCGTGCAGCGTCAGGCCCGGCAACGCCTCGAGTTGCGCGCGCGACCATTGCACGCCGACGGGCATGAAGCGTTTCGAAGGCTCCAGCACCGCGTCGGCATCCTCCTTGCTGCCCAGCCGCCACAGCAGCGGCTCGACCTTCAGGCGGGCGCCGGCGCAGGCCTCGCACGGCGTGTAGCTGCGGTACTTGGACAGCAGCACGCGGATGTGCATCTTGTACGCCTTGCTTTCGAGGTACTCGAAGAAGCGCTTGACGCCATACCACTGGCGGTTCCAGTTGCCCTCGCGGTAGTTCGGCGCCCCGTGGATCACCCAGTGCTGCTGCTCCGGCGTGAGCTTGTACCAGGGCGTGTCGCGCGGGACGCCGGCCGCTTCGGCGTGCCGCATCATGTCGTCCTGCGACTCCGACCACGCGGGCGTCTGGAAGGTCTTGATCGCGCCGGCGCGCAGCGTCAGCTTGTCGTTGGGGACCACCAGGTTGTAGTCGACGCCGATCACGCGGCCGAAGCCGCGGCAGGTGTCGCAGGCGCCGACCGGCGAATTGAACGAGAACTTCGACGGCACCGGGTCGCCGTAGCGGATGTCGCTGTCCGGGCAGTGCAGGCCGGTGGAGAACTTCCACACGATCTCGTCGTCCGGACGGGTTTCATCCGCGACGTACACCGACAGCCGCCCGCTGCCCCGCTTCAGCGCGACCTCGACCGCCTCGATCGCCCGCACCTTCTCCACGCCCTGGATGCGGAAGCGGTCCGCCACCACGTCCAGGACCTTGCGCGGGCCGGTCGGCGTGGCCACTTCGCGCTCCGCCTGCACCCGGGTGAAGCCGCTGGCCGCCAGCCACTGCTCGATTTCTTCCGCGGTCGTGCCGCCGGGCAGTTCGACCGGGAACGTCACCACCAGCCGCGGATCGCCATCCCGCGTGCGTTCCATCAACTGCTCGTAGATGGTCTCCGGCGAGTCGTGCCGCACCGGCAGCGCGGTCTGGCGGTCGAACAGCTGCGCGGCGCGGGCGTACAGGAGCTTCAGGTGGTCGTTCAGCTCGGTCATCGTCCCGACCGTCGACCGCGAGGAGCGCACCGGGTTGGTCTGGTCGATCGCGATCGCCGGCGGCACGCCTTCCACCCGGTCCACCGCCGGCTTGTCCATGCGCTCCAGGAACTGGCGCGCATAGGCCGAGAAGGTTTCGACGTAGCGGCGCTGGCCTTCGGCGTAGAGGGTGTCGAACACCAGGCTGGACTTGCCCGACCCGCTGGGGCCGGTCACCACGGTCAACTCGCCGGTGTGGAGATCGAGGTCGAGATTCTTGAGGTTGTGCTGTCTGGCGCCGCGAATGCGGATCGATCCCTGGGACATGGAGGCCTTCTGGAGACAAGGCCGGATATTCTAGGGAGTGCGCGCTCACCCGGCCCGGCGTCGGGGCTTACCCTTGTCCTACCACGGATATGGCAGTTGTCCTACAAGGTCTGCTCATCCGGTCCCGCATCTTGGACTTCCCATCCTCCTGCCCGACGCCCATGTCTGCATGGTCCACCTGGCTACCCAGTAGCCCGTTCGAATGGCAGTTCCGCGCCCCCGCCGCCGGGGTCGACGCCGTCCGCCAGCAACTGCTGTCGGTGCTGGAGGATTGCGAGGGCTTCGACGTGGACCGCGTGCGCTGGCGGCTGCACACGGCGGAGTGCGCCGAGGAGCTCTGGCTGCTCCGCGACGCCGTGTTCCAGGCCGTTTCCACCCAGCACTGCCAGGCCCAGGCGGTGCAGCGCATCAACGCGCTTGTGCCGTTTTTCCGCCAAGTGTTGCCTGCACGTCTCCTGACACAAGTCTGAACAGTCGGCCCCGGCCGCGCTGAATACACTGCCTCAGCCGCCATCCCCCGAGCGGTCGTTGAGGAGACAAACTTGAAGAAATATGTGTGCGCGGCACTGGTCGCCCTGGCCCCCGCCTGGGCGTCGGCCCAGATCCTGATCGGCCAGACGGCCGGCATCACCGGCATCGTCGCGGCCGGCGTGCAGGAAACCACCCAGGGGGCCAGGCTCTGGCTCGACCACGTCAACGCCAAGGGCGGCGTCAACGGCCAGAAGATCGAGCTGGTCTCGATGGACGACAAGTTCGACGCCAAGCTCGCGGCCGCCAACGCCAAGGTGCTGATCGAACAGAAGAACGTCACCGCCCTGTTCCTGGTGCGCGGCACGCCGCACAGCGTGGCCATCCTGCCGCTGCTGGAAGCGCATGGCGTGGCGATGATCGCGCCCTCCACCGGCGCCATGGTGCTGCACCAGCCGGTGAACAAGTACGTGTTCAACGTGCGCGCCACCTACCAGCGCGAGGCGGAAAAGGCGGTATCGCACCTGCACACGCTGGGCATCAAGCGCATTGCCGTCGTCTACGCCGACGACTCCTTCGGCACCGACGGCCTGGAAGGCGCGCGCAAGGGCTTCCAGAAAGCGGGCTTCGAGCCCCTGGTCGTCATCAAGGCCGACCGCCTGAAGCCCGACTACCAGAAGATGATCCCCGAGATCACCGGCAAGGACGCGCAGGCGGTGGTCTGGGTCGCGTCAGGCAACGCGGTGGCCGACGGCGTCAAGGCGCTGCGCGCCGCGAACTCCGCCGCCCAGGTGGTGACCCTGTCCAACAACGCATCCTCCGGCTTCGTGAAGAGCCTGGGCGACTCCGCCCGCGGCGTGATCGTCACCCAGGTGTTTCCCGCCGAACGCTCCATCGCCTACGGCCTCGTCAAGGAAGCGATGGGCCTGGCGAAGGAGAAGAACGTGGAGCTGAGCCCCGCCATGCTGGAAGGCTACGCGGCGGCCAAGGTGCTGGTCGAAGGACTGCGGCGCGCCGGCCCCAACCCGACCCGGGCCAAGGTCGTCGCGGCGCTCGAGACCCTGAACAAGTTCGACATCGGCGGGCTGGAGGTGAGCTTCAGCACGTCCGACCACACCGGGCTCGACTTCGCCGACCTCTCCATCATCGGCAGCGACGGCAAGTTCAAGCGCTGACGGCGTCCGGCTCGGGCTGCGGCGCGGCATTGCCCGGCGCGCACATGAGGTGCACTTCGACACCCTGGCCGCTGGCCAGGATGTGCCCGCCCATGCCCTCCATGAGCTGCCGCGCCGACTCGACGCGCGGGTCGGCCGCCGGGAACTCGCAGCGTTCGCGTCCATAGCCGCAGAATCCGCTGATGCGGATGGTGACGACGCTTTCGAGATAGGACGTTTCGACCACCAGGCGTCCGCTGGGCGTGCGGCAGTCGTCGCACGCATGCTCCAGCGCCTGCAGCAGGGCCATCAGCACTTCGGTCAG
The DNA here is from genome assembly GCA_021323335.1 of Ramlibacter sp. Lineage (GTDB taxonomy): Bacteria > Pseudomonadota > Gammaproteobacteria > Burkholderiales > Burkholderiaceae_C > Ramlibacter. The sequence goes on along the minus strand of JAJTCN010000010.1, from coordinate 22,792 downwards.
GTGGTCGGGCACGCCGTGGCAGGCCGGCAGGCCGCCGCCGAGCCGCAGCTCGATGGGGGTGCCGTGGAAGCGGCGGTCGAAGCCGAGGAAGTCGCTGACCGCGCGCACCTGGTCGTTCACGTCCAGCAGCTGCAGCGTGTCGCGCCCCGGCTGGGCGAAGTCACCGATGCGCTGCGTCAGCGCGGAGATGCGCGCCGTCTGTTCGACGATCATGCGGGCGAACTCCGGCTTGATGTGGCGCTGCTCGCGCCACTGCTGGATCTCGCGTGCGAGCCCCGCGATGATCGCCAGCGGGTTGCCCACCTCGTGCGAGATGTTCGCCGCCATCGCGCCGATGGTTCCCATCTTCTCGCGGTGCCATTCCTGCTCGCGCTCGGCCGCCTGCGCCCGGGCACGGGACTCCTGGTCGATCACCTTCTGGCCGCGGCGCACGAAGTACAGCAGGGCGCCGTAGGTCAGCGCCAGCAGCGCCAGCACCGTCAGCAGCAGCTGGTTGGAGGCCGACTCCACCGCCTCCTGGTTGGACTGGGCCGCGACCAGCATGCGGTCGCGGTGCCGCGCGCCGGCCGCGGCGCTGCGCGCACCGGCGGCATCGAGCTGCTGCAGCAGCGGCGTCACGTCGGAATAGATCTCGAAGACGCCACCGACGCCGCCGCCCGGAGCCGCGACGGGAATGTAGCTCTGGATCAGGTCGCGGTCCTTCACCATGCCTTCGAACGCGCTGAACTGGTTGCGGTGCACGAGCTCGCTCGCCACCTTGCCGGCGACCGCCGCCTTCCAGCCCGCGTTGTCCGCCTTGTCCTCGCCCACCTGCACGGCCTCCGACGAATACACGGTCAGGCCGCGCAGGTCGTAGACCTTGATCTTGAACACGTTGGTGGTGCGCATCAGGCTGCGCACGGGACCGTCGACCTTGGCGAAGGCCGGCAGCGCGTTGACCTGGCTGCGCAGCCTGGCGAAGCAAGCCCGCTGCGCCTCCTCCGCGCCGCGGACGCCCGCGGGAGCCAGCATCGGCAGCCGGCAGGGGGCGATGGGGACGGCCTGCGCCTGCGCCACCAGCGGCTGCAGGTGCGACGCCCACAAGGCGTTGGCGAACACGCGGGTCAGGTTCACGTGCCCGGCCTCGTGCACCGCGACCAGGCTGGCCCGGGCATTCTCCTTGTGCTCCTGCAGGAGCTCGCCCTGCACCTTGGCGAAGAAGGCGGCCTGGTCGGCCTGGGTGCGCGCGAAGAATCGTTCCTCGTTGCGCTGCAGGAAGACCAGCGCCGCGCCCAGCACGCAGAAAGCCACCAGGCTGGTGGTGGTGAAATAGCGCGTGAGCTGGAAGGGCCGGGGGCGCACCAGGCAAGTCTAGCCCAGCCGTGGCGGCGCATCAATGCGCGCTGCCGCCATGCCGTCAGGCGGCATCAATGCGTGGCGCCGGAGGCGGCGCCGGACGGCGCGACCGCCTCCGTGCCATGCTTTTCCCCGCTCATGTCCACCTTGTCCCCCGCCTGGAAGATGACGAAGAGCGAAAGGGCCGCGAACGCGACGAAGCCGATGGCGAGTTTCCACATGTTGGTCTGTCTCCTGAGGCCCGCATTCTGGCGAGGCGCTCTGACCCGGCTCTGACGGCAAACCAACAGGGCCTGACAAACCAGGGGGAAACCCGCATCAGCGCCGTGTCTGCCCCGCAGCGACGGCCGCGGCCTGCTCCCACGCGCCCGACGTGAAGAACGCATCGCCATCGAGATAGGCGCGCAGCATCGCGAGGCCGTCGAACCCCCAGAAGGCCTTGCCGTCGACCTCGCAGGTGGGCACGCCGAACAGGCCGCGCGCTATGGCGGCTTCGGTGTTGGACTTCAGTTCCGCCTTCACCGCGTCGCCCGCGGGATCCCGAGCAGGCTGCAGTTGCGCCTGCAGCGCGGCGAGCCGCGCCGCATCCGCCGCATCGGCGCCGCCGCGCCACACATGGCGGAACAGCGCCTCGGCGACGTGCCGGTTCACGCTGCCATCCTTGCCGCAGGCCAGCGCCAGCCGCAGCAAGCCGAGCGGGTTGAAGGGATGCGCGGCGGGCATCTGCAGCGGGATGCCGTTCGCATGCGCGAGCCACAGGACCTGCCGGTAGGTCCAGTCGCGCTTGGGCGGGATCTCCGCCGGCCCGAGCTGCCCGTGGTGCTTGAGGAAGCCGGCGAACAGGACCGGACGGTAGTCGACCGTGTAGCTCGTTCCCTGCAACGCCACCGGCAGCTTCTCGAAAGCCAGGTAGGCGTAGGGCGAGATGAAGTCGAAGGTGAAGGTGATGTGCTTCATGGCTGCTGCGCGCGGAGAACCAGCGCCTGCCAGACGGCGCGCTTGTCGGCGTCGGCCATCATGCCCCACGCCGCGATCTCGTCCAGCGTGCGGAAGCAGCCTTCGCACCAGCCGGTCACGGCGTCCATCCGGCACACCGAGATGCAGGGGGACGGCGCTTGCGCGGCGCTCGCCACGCCACGCGCGGTTTCCAGCAACAGCTCGCGCGCCGAATTCATCCGGCCTGCTGCACCACGTCGGCCACCGGCGCGCCGGTCAGGCGCTCCAGGTCCTGCGGCCGCAGCTTGAACACGCCATGCGGGTGGCCGGCGGCCGCCCAGATCTCGTCGAAGCGGAACAGCTCGCGGTCGATCAGCGTGACCGGCGCGACCGCATGGGCGATGGGGGACACGCCGCCGATGGAAAAACCGGTCCTGCCCTTGACGAACTCGGCGTCCGCGCGCCCGGTCTTGCCGACGATGGCGTCCACCTTCTTCTCGTCCACGCGGCGGTCGCCCGAGGCGATGACCAGCACCGCCGCGTCGTCGGCCTTGCGGCGGAAGATGATGCTCTTGGCGATCTGGCCCACCTGGACGCCCAGGGCGTCGGCGGCCTGCTGCGCCGTGCGCGCGGCGTCGTCCAGCATCACCGGCGAATGGGGATGGCCGTGGTCGCGCAGCACGCGCGCGACGCGCTGCATGCCTTCGGGCAGGTCACCGCTCATGCGGCCCTCTTGTTCAACAGCGCCGTCGCCGCGCGCGAATTCGGTTTGCGGCCGAGGAAGTCACTGATGTACTTGCCGGCGTCGATCAGCTTGTCCAGGTCGATGCCGGTGTCCATGCCCATGCCGTGCAGCAGGTACACCACATCCTCGGTGGCCACGTTGCCGGTGGCTCCCTTGGCGTAAGGGCAGCCGCCCAGTCCCGCCACCGAAGTGTCGTACTGCCAGATGCCCATCTCCAGGCAGGCCATGGTGTTCACCAGCGCCTGGCCGTAGGTGTCGTGGAAATGGCCCGAGAGGTCGTCGATCGCGAAGTGCTTCAACGCCGCTTCCATCGCCGCCTGCACCTTGCGCGGCGTGCCGACGCCGATGGTGTCGGCCACGCCGCAGTGCTGCACGCCGATCTGCTTCATCAGCCGCGCCACCAGTTCCACGCCCCCGGGGCTCACCTCGCCCTGGTAGGGGCAGCCGACGGCGACCGAGATCACCCCCCGCACGTGGATGCCCTTGCCGCGCGCCGCCTCCACCACGGGCGCGAAGCGTTCGATGCTCTCCGCGATCGAGCAGTTGATGTTGCGCTGGCTGAACGCCTCGCTGGCGGCGCCGAACACCACCACTTCGTCCGGACGCGATGCGAGCGCCGCCTCGAAGCCCTTCATGTTGGGCGTCAGCACCGAGTAGCGCACGCCGGGCCGGCGGCGGATGCCCGCCATCACCTCGGCCGCGTCCGCCATCTGCGGCACCCACTTGGGCGAGACGAAGCTGGTGACCTCGATCTCCTTCAGGCCGGCGTCCTGCAGGCGGTGCACCAGCTCGATCTTCACCGCGGCCGGCACGGGCTCTTTCTCGTTCTGCAAGCCGTCGCGGGGGCCGACGTCGACGAGCTTGACCTGGCTCGGTAATTTCATGATGGACTCAGTATCCCTTGTTCCGGTCGACCACACCGGCGATGGACTCTCCCCGCTCGAACGCCGCGATCTTGCGGGCGATCTGGGCCACGCTTTCGTCGCGCAAGGTGCGGGCGGAGGTGTGCGGCGTCACGGTGATTTTCGGGTGCCGCCAGAACGGATGTTCCGCCGGCAGCGGCTCGGTGCGGAACACGTCCAGCGCCGCGCCGGCGAGATGGCCGCTGTCCAGCAGGGCCAGCAGGTCGGCGTCGACCAGGTGCGCCCCGCGGGCCACGTTGACGAGGTAGCCGCCGGGCTGCAGGCGGCCGAGCGTCGCGCGGTCCAGGATGTTCTCGGTGTCCGGCGTCAGCGGCAGCAGGTTGACCAGCACGCGCGTGGACGCCAGGAAGTTGTGGAACTGCGCCTCGCCGGCGAAGCAGCGCACGCCTTCGACGTCCCTGGCGCTGCGGCTCCAACCGAGCACCGGGAACTCGAACGCGGCCAGCGCCTGCGCCACGCGCGCGCCGAGCACCCCCAGGCCCATCACGCCGACCGGGAATTCCGACCGCAGCCGCGGCCGGCGGAAACCCCACTTGCCCTGCGCCGCGTCGCGCTCGTAGGCATCGAGTTCGCGGAAATGGCGGATCACGGCGTGGCAGACGAACTCCGCCATCTGCACCGACATGCCGGCGTCGTCCAGCCGCACCACGACGGCGTCGCGCGGCAGCGCGAGCTTCATCAGCGCGTCGACGCCGGCGCCGATGTTGAAGATGCCTTTCAGCTCCGGCTGTTCGTCCAGGAACTGCTGCGGCGGCGCCCACACCACGGCGTGGTCGGCCCGCGGCGCGCCGGGCCGCCATTCCTCCACGGTCGCGCCGGGCAGCGCGGCCCGCAAGGCGTCGATCCAGGGAGCGGTCTTGGTGTCGGAGCAGCAGACGGTGATGCGCATGGCGATATTGTGCGGGACGGCGCCGATTGACGCCGCCCCGCCGCCGGTGCGAAGCTGCGGAAGCCTTGCCCCCGGACCACAGGAGACACCATGACCCCGCGTTCCTTCCTGCGCGGCGCCTGCGCAGCCCTCGTGCTGTGCAGCGCCGCCGCTGCTTCCTTCGCCGCCGAGTTTCCGGCGCCCCGCCCGGGCAACTGGGTCGTGCGCGACTTCAAGTTCCACACCGGCGAAGTCCTTCCCGAGCTCAAGCTCGCATACCAGACCGTGGGCAACCCGAACGGCGAGCCGGTGCTGGTGCTGCACGGCACCACCGGATCGTCCGCCTCCATGCTTTCGCAAGCCTTCGCCGGCGAGCTGTTCGGCGCCGGGCAGCCGCTGGATGCCAGCCGCTACTTCATCATCCTGCCGGATGCGATCGGCACCGGCCAGTCGAGCAAACCCTCCGACGGGCTGCGCATGAAGTTCCCGAAGTACAACTACGACGACATGGTCGAAGCGCAGCACCGGCTGGTCACCGAGCACCTCGGCATCAAGCACCTGCGGCTGGTGATCGGCAACTCCATGGGCGGCATGCAAACGTGGATGTGGGCACAGAAGTACCCCGGCATGATGGACGTGGCCGTGCCGATGGCATCGCTGCCGACGCCCATGTCGGGCCGCAACTGGATGCTGCGCCGCCTGCTGACCGAGTCGATCCGCCGCGACCCGGCCTGGAACAACGGCAACTACACGACGCAGCCGCCGAGCGCGCAGTTTGCCTCGGTGTTCTTCGCCACCGCCACCAACGGCGGCAACTACTCTTACATGCGGGCCGGCCCCAACCGCGAGCGCGCGGATGCGGCGCTGGAGGCGCGGCTGAAACCGGGCGCTTTCACCGGCGACGCCAACGACCACCTGCTGCAGTGGGAGTCTTCCGCCGACTACAACCCGTCCACGGGGCTGGAGAAGATCAGCGCCACGCTGCTGGCGATCAACTCCGCCGACGACGAGCGCAACCCGGTGGAACTGGGCATCCTGGAGCGCGAGATCAAGCGCGTGAAGAACGGGCGCGCCTACGTGATCCCGGGGAGCGACCAGACGCTGGGGCATGGGACGACGGCGAATGCGCGGTTCTGGAAGCAGGAGCTGGATGCGGTGATGAAGTCAGCGCCGCGGCTGGGGCAATAACAGCCACCGGGGTTCGGCTGCGCGCTCACCGCCGGCCTACCGAAGGCCGGTCGACGTGCGGCCCCTGTAGGCCGGGGTGAGCCCGAAGGCGAACCCCGGTGATCAAACCGCGATCTTCAACAACTCCGCCCCCTCCGCCACCTGGTCGCCCGGCGCGTAGAGCAGCTCCGCCACCGTCCCATCCGCCGGCGCCGCGATGGTGTGCTCCATCTTCATGGCCTCCATCACCGCCAGCGCCTGGCCCTTGCTCACCTTGTCGCCCGCCTTCACCGCGAACGACACCACCTTGCCGGGCATCGGCGCGGTCAGGCGGCCGCCTTCGGCGGCGGCATCGCCGGCATGCGCCAGCAAGTCGATCGAGACGATCTGCGCCGCGCCGGCACCCGTGAACACGTGGTCGGTTTCGCCCTGCGTGTAGACCACCGCGCGGGTGCGCTGTGCGCCGTACTGCAGTTCGATGGCGTCGCCCGCACCGCGGAACGCCAGCGCCGCCGGCTGGCCCTCGACGGCCAGCACCAGGGCGCCGTCGTGCAGCGTGGTGAGCTCCGCCTTGCGGCGCTCGCCGCCGAAATCGAAGGCGAAGCGGCGCAGCGCGACGCCGTGCGAGCGCCAGCCGTCGCGCCGGCTGAACGGGTCGTGCCCCGCCAGCGCCTGCTCGTCCAGCAAGGTCTTCGCCACCGCAGCGGCGGCAGCGAGCTCCAGGCCCACCGGCTGCTGGTTGAACAGCGCCGCCGCCTCGCGCGGGATCAATGCCGTGTCCAGGTCGGCCTCGGCGAAGGAGCGGCTCTTCACGACGTGCCGCAGGAACTGCACGTTGGTGCCCAGGCCGACGATGTGCGTGGCGGCCAGCGCCTCGTCCAGCCGCGCCAGCGCTTCCGCGCGCGTGGCGCCGTGGACGATGAGCTTGGCGATCATCGAGTCGTAGAACGGCGAGATGGCGTCGCCCTCGCGCACGCCGTCGTCCACCCGCACCGGACCGCGCTCGAAGGCGGTCGCGCGCGGCTTGCGGTACACGTGCAGCGTTCCGGTCGCTGGCAGGAAATTGTTGTCCGGGCTTTCGGCGCAGATGCGCGCCTCGATCGCGTGGCCCTGGATGCGCAGGTCGGCCTGCCGCAGGGGCAGCGGCTCGCCGGCAGCCACCCGCAGTTGCCACTCCACCAGGTCGAGGCCGGTGATGGCTTCGGTGACGGGGTGTTCCACCTGCAGGCGGGTGTTCATCTCCATGAAGAAGAAGTTCATCTCCGCGCCGCGCTGCTCCACGATGAACTCCACCGTCCCCGCGCCGACGTAGTTCACCGCGCGCGCCGCGGCCACCGCCGCCTCGCCCATGCGCTTGCGCAATGCTTCGGTCATGCCCGGCGCCGGCGCCTCTTCCAGCACCTTCTGGTGGCGCCGCTGCACCGAGCAGTCGCGCTCGAACAGGTAGACGCAGTTGCCCTGCGTGTCGCCGAACACCTGGATCTCGATGTGCCGCGGCCGCGTGACGTACTTCTCCACCAGCACCGCCTCGTCGCCGAAGCTGTTGCGGGCCTCGCGCTGGCAGGACGCCAGGGCGGCGGCGAAATCCTCCGGCTTCTCGACGGCGCGCATGCCCTTGCCGCCGCCGCCGGCGCTGGCCTTGATCAGCACCGGGTAGCCGATGCGATCCGCCTCGCGCTGCAACAGGCCCGGGTCCTGGTCGGCGCCGTGGTAGCCCGGCACCAGCGGCACGCCGGCCTTCTCCATCAATTGCTTGGACTCGGCCTTCAGTCCCATCGCCTGGATGGCGGAGGCCGGCGGGCCGATGAACACCAGCCCGGCCTCGGCGCAGGCCGCGGCGAACGCCTCGTTCTCGCTGAGGAAGCCATAGCCGGGGTGGATGGCCTGCGCACCCGTCGCGCGCGCCGCCTCGATGATGCGCTCCCAGCGCAGGTAGCTGTCCTTGGGCGCGCTGCCGCCGATGTGCACGGCCTCGTCGCAGGCCTCGACGTGCTGCGCGCGCGCGTCGGCATCGGAGTACACGGCCACGGTCCGGATCGCCATGCGCCGCGCCGTCGCTGCGACGCGGCAGGCGATCTCGCCGCGATTGGCGATCAATATCTTCTTGAACATCAACCCAGCTCCCGCGGCAACGGCCGCCCCTTGAAAAATCCGCTCACGCCGTTCACCACCGTGCGCAGGAATTTCACCAGCACCACCAGCAGGATCACCGCCAGCACGATGCTGATGACCAGCGCGATGGCAAAGGCCACCGGATGCGTGGCCGACAGCCACAGCATGAAGACCACCAGCCCGTCTTCGACCAGCGACACACCGATGTTCGAGAACGGTTCCGGCGAGGTGTTCACCGCCGCCCGCGTGGTCATCTTGGTGGCATGGCTGGTGGCGGCCAGGCTGCCGCCCAGGATGGCCGCGATCCAGCCCATGGCCTGGCTGTCGGCCCCCAGCGCGCCGGCCGCGAGCGCCGCACCGGCGGGGATGCGGATCACGGTGTGGACCGCGTCCCAGATGGAATCGACGTAGGGGATCTTGTCGGCGAAGAACTCGGCGAACAGCATGAACCCGCTGGCCGCCAGCACGCCCGGGTGTTCCAGCACCTGCAGGCCCGGCGGCAGGTCCACCCAGTTCATCCACCCGGCGATGCCGGTCAGGAACACCGCCGCATACAGCCGGAAGCCGCTGGCCCAGCCGAGCGCGGCGGCCAGCGCCAGCACTTGCGGCGCGTCGACCAGGTTGCCCAGCGACTCCAGCATGGCCTCAGCCCACCAGCCAATTGGGCTTGCGCTTGCCGAGGAAGGACTGGATGCCTTCGCGGCCTTCGTCGCTGGCCCGGATGTCGGCGATGCTCTCGACGGTGCGGCGCACCAGGCCCGACGTGATCTCGTGGCCGGCGACGTCGTGCAGCAGCCGCTTGCAGGCCTTCACCGCTTCCGGCCCGGCCTGCACCAGGGTGCGCGCCAGTTCGGCCACGCGGCCCTGCAGCGCGTCCGCCTTGACGACCTCGTGCACGAAGCCGATGCGCAGGGCCTCGGCGGCGCTGAAGCGTTCGGCCGTCAGGAAGTAGCGGTGCGCCGCCCGGGCGCCCATGGCGCGGATCACGTACGGGCTGATGGTGGCCGGGATCAGCCCCAGCTTCACCTCCGACAGGCAGTACTGCGCGGTGTCCACCGACACCGCCATGTCGCACACCGCGACCAAGCCGGTGCCGCCGGCATAGACGTCGCCGTGCACGCTGGCGATGGTCGGCTGCGGGCAGCGGTAGATCACCTCGAGCATGCGCGCCAGCTTCGACGCGTCCTGCACGTTCTCGTCGCGGGTGTACTCCGCGATCCGCTTCATCCAGTTCAGGTCGGCGCCGGCGCAGAACGCCGGGCCGTTGCCGGCCAGCACGATGCAGCGGACCTCCTCGCGCTTGCCGAGCTCCAGGAAGACGGCGGTCAGCTCCTCGATGACCTCGTCGTTGAAGGCGTTGCGGACCTCGGGGCGGTCGATCGTGACCGTCTCGACGCCGGCGTCGAAATGCAGTTGCAGGTGTTTCATCCGTGTTCCTTCAATATCGTTTCGCGACCTCTTCCAGCATCACTTCCGTCGCGCCGCCGCCGATGGCCAGCACGCGGGCGTCGCGCCAGAGCCGCTCGACGGCGGTCTCGCGGATGTAGCCCATGCCGCCATGGAACTGCTGGCAGGACTGCACCACCTCGTTGACGAGCTCGCCGGTCAGCGCCTTGAGCATGGACACATCCTGCACGATGTCGTGCCCCTGCGTGACGCGCCAGGCGCAGTGGTACATGAACTGCCGGGCCGCGCGGGTCTTCGCGTCCAGCATGGAGATCCGCTGGCGGATGACCTGCTGGTCCCACAGCGGGCCGCCGAAGGCCTGGCGCTGCCGCACGTAGTCCAGCGCGAGCTTCAGCGCCTGCTGGCAATGCCCCACCGCCATGGCGGCCAGCGCGATGCGCTCGGTCTGGAAGTTCTTCATCACCGAATAGAAGCCCTTGCCTTCCTCGCCCAGCAGGTTGGCGGCGGGGATGCGCACGTTGTCGAACACCAGCTCCGCGGTGTCCGACGACAGCCAGCCGGTCTTCTTCAGCGCGCGGCCGACGCTGAAGCCGGGCGTGCCCTTTTCGACGATGAACATCGACACTTCGCGCTTGCCGGGGCCGGACTTCGCGGCGACGAAGTACAGGTCCGCGTGCACGCCGTTGGTGATGAACATCTTGGTGCCGTTCAGCACCCAGTGATCGCCGTCGCGCTTCGCCGTCGTCCGGATGCCGGCGACGTCCGAGCCGGCGCCCGGTTCCGTGATGCCGACGGCGCAGATCGCTTCGCCGGCCGTCACCCGCCGGAGGTACTTGTCCTTCTGCGCCGCATTGCCCGCATGGTGCAGGTGCGGGCCCGCCATGTCGGTGTGGACCAGCACGGTGATGATGAAGCCGGCGAAGGTGGACTGCGACAGCGCTTCCGCGAACACCAGGTTGGTCATCGCATCGGCGCCGCCGCCGCCGTGCTCCGGATCGAACATCAGCCCCAGCAGCCCGGCGGCGCCCATGCGCCGCAGCACCTCGCGCGGAACGAAGCCCTGCTCCTCCCAGGCCTGGCCGTGCGGCTCCACCTCCTTGGCGATGAAGCGCGCCACCTGGTCGCGCAGCAGCTCGTGGTCGGGGTTGTCGTAGATGGAAGCGTTGTCCATGGCTACATCCGGAACACGCCGAACTTCGGCTCGCCGATCGGCGCGTTCATGGAAGCGGACAGGCCCAGCGCCAGCACGCGGCGGGTGTCGGCCGGGTCGATCACCCCGTCGTCCCACAGGCGCGCGCTGGAGTAGTACGGGTGCGATTGCCGGCCGAACTGGTCGAGGATCGGCTGCTTGAACGCGGCCTCTTCCTCGGCGCTCCACTGGCCGCCGCGGCCCTCGATGCCGTCGCGCTTCACCGTCGCCAGCACGCTGGCGGCCTGCTCGGCGCCCATCACGCAGATGCGCGCGCTGGGCCACATCCACAGGAAGCGCGGCGAATAGGCGCGGCCGCACATGCCGTAGTTGCCGGCGCCGTAGCTGCCGCCGATGATGACGGTGAACTTGGGCACGCTCGCCGTCGCCACCGCCGTCACCAGCTTGGCGCCGTGGCGCGCGATGCCTTCGCTCTCGTACTTGCGCCCCACCATGAAGCCGGTGATGTTCTGCAGGAACACCAGCGGCACCTTGCGCTGGCAGCACAGCTCGATGAAGTGCGCGCCCTTCTGCGCCGACTCCGAGAACAGGATGCCGTTGTTGGCGATGATGCCGACCGGCATGCCTTCGAGGTGGGCGAAGCCGCAGACCAGGGTGGCGCCGTAGCGCGCCTTGAACTCGTGGAACTCGGAGCCGTCGACCAGGCGGGCGATGATCTCGCGCACGTCGAAGGGCTTGCGCGCCTCCGTCGGGATCACGCCGTACAGCTCCTTGCGGTCGTACTTCGGCGGCCGGGGCTCGCGCAGTTGCACCGGCGGAACCTTCGGGCGATTCAGCGTGGCGACGGCCTGCCGGGCCAGCGCCAGCGCATGCTCGTCGTTCATCGCCAGGTGGTCGGCCACGCCGGACAGGCGCGTGTGCACGTCGCCGCCGCCCAGGTCTTCGGCGCTCACCACTTCACCCGTCGCCGCCTTCACCAGCGGCGGGCCGCCCAGGAAGATGGTGCCCTGCTCCTTGACGATGATGGTCTCGTCGCTCATGGCGGGCACGTAGGCGCCGCCCGCGGTGCACGAGCCCATCACCACGGCGATCTGCGCGATGCCCTGGGCGGAAAGGTTGGCCTGGTTGTAGAAGATGCGGCCGAAGTGGTCGCGGTCCGGGAACACCTCGTCCTGGTTCGGCAGGTTGGCGCCGCCCGAATCCACGAGGTAGATGCACGGCAGCCGGTTCTGCGCGGCGATCTCCTGCGCCCGCAGGTGCTTCTTCACCGTCATCGGGTAGTAGGTGCCGCCCTTCACGGTGGCGTCGTTGCAGACGATCATGCAGTCGACGCCGCTCACCCGGCCGATGCCGGCGATCATGCCGGCGCAGGGCGCGGCCATGACGCCGTCCTTCTCCAGGTACATGCCGTGCGCGGCCAGCGGCGCGATCTCCAGGAACGGCGTCCCGGGGTCCAGCAGCATCTGCACCCGCTCGCGCGGCGGCAGCTTGCCCCGCCCTTCGTGCTTCTTGCGTGCCGCTTCGCCGCCGCCGGCCGCGTGCAGCGCGACCTGCGCATGGAGGTGGTCCACCAGCGCCTGCATGGCGGCGGCGTTCGACTGGAAGTCGGCCGAGCGGGAATTGAGTTGGGTCTCCAGGATGGGCATGGGCTCTTTCTGCTCTCTCTTGGGGGGAACCGCGAGGGCTCACCACGATACCGCGCCAGCCCGCGGGTCAGGGACAGCCGAGGTCGCCGCGGCTGTCCCGCAGGTTGCAAATCCTGCCAAGTTTGAACGGGCTTGCTGGCGAATTCGCAACGGCCGGCGGCGCCGGTCTTGACCGTCCGCCGCCGCGACCACAGACTGTCTCGGACGAAGCCCCGGTTTTACCTGTCACCCAGGAGCGAACCATGCCGATGCAAACCATCTTTTCCGGCCTCAAGTCGATCCGGGCGGCGGCCCTCCTGGTCGCGGCGGTGGCGCTGCTGGCGCCAGCCGCGCACGCCCAGTACGCCGCCATGGTGGCGGTGGACCCTTCCGCGACCGAACGGGGACTCAACACCCTCTACACGGACCTGGGCACCGGCCTCGCGAAGGCGCTGAAGCTGCCCGTGCGCGTGGACCGCAGCACCAACTTCGCCGACGTGCTGCGCTCCACCCGCACCGGCGACTACGACATCTACATCGTGCCGGTGCAGGTGGCCGCCTCCGGCCTGGCGCACGGCTACCGGCTGCTGGCCGACAGCGGCCAGCAGGAAACGTTCGTGCTGGTCGCCGCGCAGCAGGTCGATTCGGTGGCGAAGCTCAAGGGCGCCCGGATGTACCTGCCGCAGCAGGACTCCATCTATTCCTACATGGCCAAGGGCCTGTTGAACGAGCACGGCCTGTCGCTGAAGGACCTGAAGTCGGTCGACTACCAGAAGACGTCCGGCGCCGGGCTGGTCGCCCTGGAGATGGGCGTCACCGATTTCACGGTCACGCGCAAGGCCGAATACGAACGCTGGGTGGCCGGCAAGGACGGCAAGTACCGGGTGCTGCTGGAGTCCAAGCCGGTGCCGGCGGGGCTGGGCGTGCTGGTCAAGAAGAGCATGCCGCAGCCCCTGCAGGACCGGCTGGCGCAATGGGCCGAGGCGTCGGGCAGCGGCATGAACCGGCTCAAGGCCTTCCCCGATGCCGGCGCCTATACCTATGTGGCGGGCCTGGGCCACTTCACGCCGGCGCAACTGCCGGGCGTCAAGCTGGTGGCCGCGGAAGAAGCCAGCCAGCTGATGAAGCAGGGGGCGGTGATGGTCGACGTGCGCTCGGCCAAGGAGTTCAACCAGAAGCACATCGCCGGCGCGGTGCTGGCGCCTTACCTGGAGAAGAGCCCCAAGGACACCGCCTACGACGCCGCGGCGGACGATTTTTCCGCGCTCGCCAGGCTGGACAAGGCCAAGCCGCACATCTTCGCGTGCAACGGCGCCGAGTGCTGGAAGTCGTACAAGGCATCGAAGGCCGCGACGGCCCGCGGCTTCAAGACGGTGTACTGGCTGCGCGGCGGCCTGCCGGAGTGGGACGCCAAGGGGCTGCCGGTGGCGACCAGCGACTGACCGCGGCAGCGCGCGGCCGCAGGTTGCAAATCCTGCCTCCCTGCGCCACACTCGCGGCCCATGACCGCCGCATCCCGTCGCGGCCGCGCGGCGCCGGCGGCCGTCACCCCCATGGCCTTCGCACGGGCCATCGTCGCCGCCTATGACCGCCACGAGGCCCGCCCCGATACCGCGCTGAAGCTCGCCCGCATCACGCCCGCGCAGCTGCGCGAAGCGGACGCGCGCATCACCTCGCGCCAGATGGAAATCCTGTCCGCCGCCGCGATGCAGGAACTCGACGACGAGGGGCTTGGCGCCTTCGGCCGCAAGCTGCCCTGGGGCAGCTACGGCATGCTGGCACGCGCCTCCCTGACCGCGCCGGACCTGGGCATGGCGCTCAAGCGCTGGTGCCGCCACCACGGGCTGATCACGACCGACATCGGCCTGTCCCTTGCCGTCAGCGGGTCGGTCGCCACGATCACGCTGCAGGAGCTTCGCCCCCTGCCGCCGGAACTGCGCGAGCTGAGCCTGGCCTTCGTGCTGCGCAACATCCACGGCCTGGCCTGCTGGTACGTCGATTCGCGGATCCCGCTGCGCTCCACCCTCTTTCCCTTTCCCGCGCCCCCGCATGCCGACGCCTACGCCTTCATGTTCCCCGGCGAACTGCAGTTCGGCGCCGCCACGGCGGCGATCCGCTTCGACGCCCGGTACCTGGCCCTGCCGCTGCGGCGTGACGAGAAGGCGCTGGCGCAGATGCTGCAGCACGCCTTGTCCATCACCGTGCTGCAGTACCGGCGCGACCGGCTGCTGGTGCCGCAGGTGCGGCAGGCCCTGGCCGCCCACCCGGAGCGCACGCACAGCGCCGAGGCGCTGGCCGCGCTGCTGAACGTCTCGGCGCGCACGCTGCACCGCCAGCTCAAGGAGGAAGGCGCAGGCCTCCAGCAGCTCAAGGACGAGGTGCGGCTGGAAAAGGCGAAGGACCTGCTGTGGCGAACGGCGAAACCGGTCAAGCAGGTCGCCGCCACCGTCGGCTTTCGCAACGAGAAGAGCTTTGCCCGTGCGTTTCGCCAGTGGGTGGGCCTCAGCCCCGGCGAATTCCGGCGCCAGGCCTGATCGCAGCACGCGGGGAGGGGCGCCTCAGCCGCCGTGGAATCCGTCGGGGACCAAACCCAACAGCCGGACGCAAAAGGCGCAAAAGTTACGCAAAAGTCGCAAAAGGGAACCAAGCCCTTTTCTGGATGTCCTTTTGCGTCTTTTGCGTGCGGAGCTTTTGCGACTTTTGCATCCGGTACCCGATTCCAGGCGGGCGCCTCAGGCGCGCAACAGCGGCAGCCGCACGGTGAAGGTGCTGCCCCGGTCCGGGCCGGCGCTGCTGGCCTCGATGCGGCCGCCGTGCATCTCCACCAGGCTCTTCACCAGCCACAGTCCGATGCCCAGGCCGCCCTGCCCCTGCTCGCGCGCCCTGTCACCTTGCGCGAACAGGTCGAACACATGCGGCAGCAGCCCCGGCGGGATGCCCGCGCCGTCGTCCCGCACCGCCACCAGCGCGTCGGCGCCGTCCACGCCCGCCGACACCAGGATGCGGCCGCCGCGCGGCGTGTACTTGACGGCGTTGTTCACCAGGTTGCTGACCACCTGCGCCAGCCGCGTCAGGTCGCCGCTCACCAGCACCGGTTGCGCGGGCAACTGCACCTCCAGCGCGTGGCCGGCGGCCTCCAGTCCGGGCTGGCTGGTTTCCAGCGCGTGCTCCACCACCTGCGCCACCGAGACCGGCGCCACCCGCAGGTCCAGCTTGCCGCGGCTGATGCGCGACACGTCGAGCAGGTCGTCGACCAGCCGCACCATGTGGTTGAGCTGGCGCTCCATCATCTCGCGCGTGCGCGCCGCGGCCGGCGGCAGGTCGCCCACGCGCCGCAGGATCTCCAGGCCGGTGCGGATCGGCGCCAGCGGGTTGCGCAACTCGTGGGCCAGCGTGGCGATGAATTCGTCCTTGCGGCGGTCGGCCTCGCGTTCGGCGGTCACCTCGCGCGCCGCGCAGATGCCGCGATCGGGTTTCAGCTCGCCGTCGACCAGGCTGAACGTGACCTGCAGCACGATGTGCAGCCAGCGCACCGTGCCGCTGGGCAGCTGGGCGCGCACGTCGATGGCGAGGTGGCCGCTGCCGGCCGGGTCCATCGCGGCGCGGATGCCGGCGAGGTAGCGGTCGATGTCGGCCCGGTGGATGCGGTCGAAGATCGCCTGGCGCGGGACGGTCATCTCGCCGTCGCCCAATTCGAGCAGCCGCGCCAGCTCCGCCGAGATGTGGTTCTGGTTGCTGCGGTAGTCGATCTCCGCCATCACCAGGCCGGCGGCCTGGACCGCCATCTCGAGCTTCAGGCGGCCGGCGTCGTTCTGCTTGTCCGCCAGCTTGCGCGCCGTGATGTCGCGGGCGATCCCGAGCAGGCCGATCAGCCGGCCCTGCGGGTCGCGCAGCGGCATCTTGCGCGTCAACCAGTAGCGCACGCTGCCGTCGGGCATGCGCAGGGGCTGCTCGGTCTCGACCGTCTCGCCGTCGGCGAGCACGCGGCGGTCGATCTCGACCAGGCGCGCCACGGCGGCCGGGTCGCGCAGGAAATCGGCATCGGCATGGCCGATCACCTGATCGCGCGTGCAACCCACCGCCGCCAGCATCGCGGGGTTGGCGAACTGGTAGCGGCGGTCCAGGCCCTTGGCGAAGATGACGTCGTCGGTGGCCTCCGCGATGGCTTTCGCCACGAGGCCGGGATCGGCGGACAGGCTGGTTCCGCTCAGCACGGCAGCTTTCTCATTCGATCTTGATGTTGGCGTCCTTCACCACCTTGCCCCAGCGCACCAGTTCCTGCGCCATGTAGGCCGTCATTTCCTCCGGCGTCGACGGCGTCGGCTCCACGCCCGCGTCGAACAGCGCCTTGCGCGTCTCGGGCGACTGCATCAGCGCCGCGATCTCGCCGTTCAGGCGCTGAACGATGTCTGGCGGCGTGCCCGCCGGCGCCAGCAAGGCCAGCCACACCGAGGCGTCGTAGCCCGGCACGCCGGCCTCCTGCATGGTCGGCACGTCCGGCAATTGCGGGGCGCGCCGGGAGGTGGTGACGGCCAGCGCGCGCAACCGGCCCTGCGGCACCTGTGCCAGCGCGTTCGGCACGCCGGCGAAGCTGCTTTCGACGACGCCCGCGACCAGGTCGGTCGCCGCGCCGGAACTGCCGCGGTACGGCACGTGCTTCAGCGGCGCGCCGGTCTGCGCCACGAACAGGCCGCCCATGAGGTGCTGCGCGCTGCCGTTGCCCGACGATGCGTAGTGCAAGGTCCCCGGGTTGGCCTTGGCCGCGGCGATGAACTCCTGCACGTTCTTCGCGGGCACCTTGGGGTGCACCAGCAGCACGTAGGGCGAGTCCACCAGCTTGCCGACGACGGTGAAGCTCTTGAGCGGGTCGTAGGGCAGGCTCTTGTAGATCCAGGGGCTGATCACGTGCGTGCTGGACACCATCAGCAGCGTGTAGCCATCGGGCGCCGCCTTGGCCACCAGGTCCGACCCGATCGACGAGCCCGCCCCCGGCTTGTTCTCGACGATGAACTGCTGGCCGAGCGCGACCGTCAGCTTCTGTCCCAGGATGCGCGCGACGACGTCGGTGAAGCCGCCGGGCGCGAATGGGACGACCAGCCGGACCGGCCGGTTGGGCCAGGCCTGCTGCGCGACGGCCGCCGCGCCGGCGCCTGCCAGCACCGCCGCCAAGCCGAGGACACGAAGGGCTTGCAGCATGGGATCACCCCTTGTAGAGCGGATCGCGCAGCGTGAAGAACGCGTGCAGGATGTCGTAGACCATCATGTAGTTCTTCTGCTGGAAGCTGGCGTGCGAGATGCCGGCCATCACGCTGAACTGCTTCTGCATGTTCGGCAGCCGCTGGAAGAAGGCCAGCAGGTCCTCGATGCTCGCGATGCCGTCGTATTCGCCGCGCAGCACGATCGTCGGCGCCTGGATCTTCGCCGGGTCCACCAGTGGCAGCTTCGAGCACATGTCGACGTAGGTGCCGGTGGGCATCGACGAGTCCAGCGTCAGGATGGCGTCGGCGAAAGCCTCGATGGTCGCCTCGTCGGCGGTGCCCGGATGGTCGCGGTTGAAGATGCTGTGCACGAAGGCGCGGTCGATCGGCCGCCGCGTCTTCGCCTGGAACTCGGCCAGCTTCTTCTTGCGCTGCTCCAGCGTCGGGCTGCCCTCGCCCGTCCAGACGAACGCGTCGAGCGCCAGCCTGGCCACGCGCTCCGGATGGCGCTGCGCGAACAGCGCCGCCTTCAAGGCGCCCGAGGAGATCCCGTACATCAGCAGGCTCTTCGCCCCGCTGGCCTTCAGGACGTATTCGCTGCCGGCGGCCAGGTCGTCGGCGCCGTTGCCGATGTCGGAGTTGATCGGCCGGTGCTTGTCCGAGCGGCCATAGCCCTCGTTATCCATCGTCCAGGTGTCGAAGCCCTGCTGCGCGAACCAGTCCATGGCCGACGAGAACGGCCGGCCCGGCACCTGCAGGTCGAAGGTGGGCTGCGAGGCCATCGACGAGCCATGCACGAAGAAGATCGTGCCCTTGCGCGGAACGCCCGCCACCGGCTTCTTGTTCCAGAGGAACAGCCGGATGTCGCCCTTGGTCGTCCAGTGCTCCTCGCCACCGGTCCACTTCACTTCGGTCATCGGCCTGTTCTCCATGTTGTCGGCGCGGGCCATTCTGTACGCGCGCTGACGGCGTGCCAAGCGGGGGATTGCCCGGGTCCCCCGGGCAGATACACTGCCTGCGCATTCACGCAGCACGCCTTGAAAATCTTCCACGGCTGGCGCATCGCCGCGGCGGGCGCCGGGATCCAGTTCCTCCACTCCGCCATGCTCGTGCAGGCCTTCGGGGCCTATGTCGCGGTGCTGTCGGAGGAGCGCGGCTGGAGCAAGACGGCGCTGGCCGGCGGCGCCGCGCTGCAGTCGCTCGAGGGCGCCCTGCTCGGCCCCGCGCTCGGCTGGCTGGTGGACCGCTTCGGCCCCCGCGTGCTGGTGCACGCCGGCATCCTGCTGCTGGCCTTCGGCTTCCTCTTCCTCAGCCAGATCGATTCGCTGGGCGGCTTCTACGTCGCCGTGGTCATCGTGTCGGTGGGGGCCAGCCTTTCGGGTTACTTCCCGTTCTCGGTGGCGCTGGTGCACTGGTTCGAGCGGCGGCGCGCCCGGGCCCTGTCCATCATCAGCCTGGGGCTGGCTGCCGGCGGACTGGCGGTGCCGGTGGTGGGCTGGGCGATGCAGACGCATGGCTGGCGCATGACGGCCATGGCCTCGGCGGTCATCACGCTGGTGGTGGGCCTGCCGCTCGCGCGCTTCGTCCGCCGCAACCCGGCGGAGATCGGCGAGACCATGGATGGGCTGCCGCCCGCGCCGGCGCCCGAACCCACGCTGGGCGGCACGCTGCCCGCCCGCGCGCCCTCGTTCACCGCGGCGCAGGCGCTGCGCACGCGCGCCTTCTGGCTGCTGGGCATCGGCCACGCCTTCGCCCTGCTGGTGGTGACGGCCGTGAACGTGCACGCCATCTCGCACATCAAGGAAGGCCTCGGCTACACCCTGGCCCAAGCCGGCTTCGTGATCACGCTGATGACGCTGGCGCAGGCCTGCGGCGTGCTGCTGGGCGCTGCCCGGGGCGACCGCTGGGACAAGCGGCGGGTCGCCGCGTTCTGCATGCTCGCGCACATGATCGGCCTGCTGGCGCTGACCTGGGCGGTGCATCCGGTGATGCTCGGCGTCTTCGCCATCTTCCACGGCGTGGCCTGGGGCTTGCGCGGCCCCTTCATGCAGGCGCTGCGCGCCGACTACTTCGGACTGCAGGCGATCGGCATGATCCTGGGCCTGTCGGCGATCATCATCTCGCTGGGGCAGGTGGCCGGCCCGATGATCGCCGGCCTGTTCGCCGACGCGACCGGTAACTACCGGGTCGGTTTCACGGTGCTGGCGCTGGTGGCGGGCTCGGGATCCGTGCTGTTCCTGATGGCGAAGAAGCCGGGCTGAGGTCCGCGGCCACAATTTCTCGGGCCCCGATTCTCGGCTTGTCCTACGCGCGGACGGGCGGCTTGCGTGGAGCATGCGGGCACAACTCCACAGGAAACGACATGACGGACCCCCGCAACATCGCGCACGACAAGAAGGTGCAGCAGGAGAAGAAGCACCAGAAGGAAGAGGTCGCGCCCGGCGCCGACAAGACGCCGCAGCCGGGCAAGAAGACGCCCATGGCAAATCATGCGTCCGACGTGGCGAAGGTGCCGGACGAAGCCGCACCCGTGCCGTCGGCGGAAAAACCGCTGGTCTAGGATAGACGGCGGTGCAAGCCGATTGGGCCGCGTCGTCGCAGGCGCCGTGGCGCCGGAAAGTCCTGCATGAGACACTCGAAGCTGCACCCGCACTTCCATGACCCCGAACGAACTTCCCTCCGTCATCGTCGCCGGCGGCGCCGGCTATATCGGCTCGCACATGGTCCGCATGCTGGCCGAGTCCGGCTGGCACCCGGTCGTCGTCGACAACATGGCGACCGGCCACGCCGACGCGGTGGTGCCTGGCGCCACGCTGGAGACCGGCGACATCGGCGACATTGACTTCATGCGCCGCCTGCTGGAGCGCTACCGACCCCAGTGCGTGATGCACTTCGCCGCGGCCAGCCTCGTCGGCGAGTCGATGACGGCGCCGTCGAAGTATTGGCGCAACAACCTCGTGCAGACGCTCAACCTGCTGGACACCATGGTGGCCTGCGGCGTCAAGCAGTTCATCTTCTCGTCCACCGCCGCGGTGTACGGCAACCCGGTGGAAGTGCCGATCACCGAGCAGCATCCGCAGCAGCCGATCAATCCCTACGGCAACAGCAAGCTGGCCGTCGAGAAGGCACTGGCGGATTACAGCCGGGCCTACGGCTTGCGCTCCATCACACTGCGCTATTTCAATGCGGCGGGCGCGCACCCGGACGGCACGTTGGGCGAGCGGCACGAGCCCGAGACGCACCTGATCCCGCTGGTGCTGCAGGTGGCGTCGGGCCGGCGCGAGTTCATCTCGCGCTTCGGCTCGAAGTTCGCCACGCCGGACGGCTCTTGCGTGCGCGACTACATCCACGTGCAGGACCTCTGCACGGCGCATTTGCTGGCGCTGAAGAAGCTGGGCGACGGCGCCGCGACGACGGTCTACAACCTGGGCAACGGCAATGGCCAATCGGTCAACGAGGTGATAGCAGCCGCTCGCAAGGTGACGGGCCACCCGATTCCCTTGCGGGACGATCCCCCGCGCGCCGGCGACCCTCCGGTGCTGGTGGCCGATGCGAAACGCGCGCGCGCCGAACTCGGCTGGGTGCCGCAGTACCCGGACATCGAGACGATCATCGGGCATGCGTGGCAGTGGGAGAGAAAGTACGCCGCGACGAAGCGGTAGCCAGTCGGGGCCGGTGGCGCGCGAAAAGCTCTTGGGGCATCATGGAAGGCATGGCCACGCATGAGCATCACGATCACGACCATCACCACGACCACGGGCACAGCGAGCTCGACGCCACCGAGCTGCGGGTGCGCGCGCTGCAGACCCTGCTGGCGGAGAAGGGCTACATCGACCCGGCGGCGCTGGATGCGATCGTCGACACCTACCAGACCCGCGTGGGTCCGCGCAACGGGGCGCGCGTGGTCGCCCGCGCCTGGAGCGACCCGGCCTTTCGCGACTGGCTGATGTGCGATGCGACCGCGGCCGTGGCCTCGCTGGGCTATGCCGGGCGCCAGGGCGAGCACCTGGTAGCGGTCCCCAACACGGAGGAAGTGCACAACATGGTGGTGTGCACCCTGTGCAGCTGCTACCCCTGGCCGGTGCTCGGCCTGCCGCCCACCTGGTACAAGAGCGCGCCCTACCGCTCGCGCGCGGTGCGGGACCCGCGCGGCGTGCTGGCCGACTTCGGCGTCACGTTGCCGGCAGCCCGGCAGGTGCGCGTCTGGGATTCGACGGCGGAAGTGCGCTACCTGGTGCTGCCCCAGCGGCCCGCGGGCACGGAAGGCTGGAGCGAAGAGCAGCTCGCGGCGCTGGTGACGCGCGACTCCATGATCGGCACCGGGCTGCCGCTGTCGCCGGGAGCCGCCGCATGACGTACACCACGCATGCGGACCTGGGCGGCCAGCCGGGCCACGGCGCGGTCGTGCCCGAGGCGGAGGGCGAGCTCTTCCACGAGGCCTGGGAGCCCGCCGCGCTGGCCATCGTGCTGGCGATGGGCGCCACCGGCAGCTGGAACATCGACATGAGCCGGGCCGCGCGGGAGACGCTGCCGGACTACCAGCGCCTGAGCTACTACCGCATCTGGCTGGCCGCGCTGGAGAAGCTGATGCTCGAACGCGGCCAGGTGTTCGCCGACGAGCTGCAGGCGGGCCACATGCTGCACCCGCCCGCGCCGGTGCGGCGCGTGCTGCAGGCCCGCGATGTCGCCCCAGCGCTGGCCAAGGGCTCGCCGACGCTGCGCGACACCGGCCCGGCGCCGCGCTTCACCGTCGGCCAGCGGGTGCGCACGCGTGCCCAGCCCGTGCCGCACCACACGCGGCTGCCCGGTTACGTGCGCGGCAAGGTCGGCACCGTCGAGCGCCTGCACGGCAGCCACGTCTTCGCCGATGCGCACGCGCAGGGCCTGGGCGAACAGCCCGAGCCGCTCTACACCGTGGTGTTCGCCGGCACCGAGCTCTGGGGCGACGAGGCGCAGCCGGGGCTGCAGTGAGCCGCCGGGCCGCCCCAAGGCGAATAGTCCCGCAGCGCGTAGCGCGGAGGGCATTCGAATGACCGTCCCGCAGGTGCCCGGGCTGCCGAGCGATGCGGAAGGGCCGGTGTTCGGCGCGCCCTGGCAGGCCCAGGCTTTCGCGATGACGCTGGCGCTGCACGATCGCGGCTTGTTCACCTGGCCGGAGTGGGCCCAGGCGCTGGCCGCCCGCATCCGCGCCGAACCCGCGCGCGAGGGAGAAGATGCCGGCGAAGCCTATTACCGGCAATGGCTGGGCGCGCTGGAAGACATGGTCGCGGCCCGCGGCGCGGCGTCTCCCGCGGAACTGGCGCGCTACCGCGACGCCTGGGACCAC
>JAJTCN010000160.1 GCA_021323335.1 Ramlibacter sp. | reverse complement strand
CGCGTTGACCGTCAAGAACACAGCGCCGACGCGGCCCAGCATGCCGTGCGGCGTGACGGCTTGCCGCAGCGTCGTGGTGGTGATGGTCCAGATGATCGGTCCGGCGCCGAACAGGAAGAAGGACAGGCCGGCGAGCGCGCCATGCGGGACGAGCAGCGTCAACACCATCGTCGTCATGGCGAAGACCGACACAACCGGGCCGAACTGGATGGCGCGCCCGAACGGCAGTCGCGCCACCAGCCGCGGCGCCAGCAGGGAGCCCAGCACCATGCCGGCGCCGTAGCAACCGAGCGTGATGCCCACCGCCTCGGAGCCCAGGCCCAGCGCGCGCACCGCGTAAGGCACGTAGGCTGCCTGCAGCACGAACCAGGAGATGTTCCAGACCACGCCGGCCACCGCCATGGGGCGCAGGTGCTCGTGGCGCCAGACGAACTGCGCTCCGTCCTGCATCTCGCGCAGCGGGTGGCGATCGGGCGGGGCCGGACGCGGCGGCTCGACGATGCGCACCAGCAGCGCCACTGCGCCGGCGGACAGCAGCGCGCCCAGCACGAACACCGCCGCCCCGCCGAGCCACGCGACCATCGCACCGGCCAGGGCCGGTCCGGCGGCGAAAGCCGTGCTGCGCGCCAGTTCGATGCGGCCGTTGGCGCGGCCGAGCGACTCGCGCGGCACCAGCGCGGGGACCAGCGCGGGGGCGGCGACGCTGAAGGCCACCGTGCCCACGGCCCCCACGAAGCCGACGACCGCCAGCCACGGGATCGTCATCGCTCCCGTGACCACCATCGCCAGCAGCACCAGCAGCGACACCGCGCGCAGCCCCTCGGCCAGCACCATCAAGGTGCGGCGCGGCAGCCGGTCGGCGGCCAGGCCGAGCGGGATCGACAGCAACAGGTAGGGCAGCGTCTGGACGGCGGCCAGGAAGCCGATCTCGCCCGCGCCCGAACCGAGTGCGAGCACGGCCACCAGCGGGACGGCGGCCAGGCTCAGTTGCTCGGCGGACTGCGCGGCCAGGTTGGCGGCGGCCAGGCGGTTGAACGAAGCGGGGAAGTAAGACATCCGGCGTCATGATGCCAGCGCGCCACGGGAGGAACTGGCCGGAAGCGGACACCTCATCCGAACGGCTATCCTCCTGCCATCGGCCCATCCCTTGTTCCTGATGCGTTGCGAAGACATCGGCTCCCATCCTGACTTCCGGCACCTGTCCAGCCTCGAAGGCGTCGCCGTGGACCTGCGCTATGCGGGCACCAACAACTTCGTCGGCCGCGACCTGTACGGGTCGCTCGACTGCGCCTGGGTGCATCGCGTGGCGGCCGAGGCCGTGGAACGTGCGGTGGCGTTGCTGGCCCGCGAGGCGCCCGGGCATCGCCTGCTGGTGCTGGACGCGTTGCGGCCGCACCGCGTGCAGATCCAGCTGTGGGACCACCTGGACGGCACGGAGCTGCGCCAGTACGTGGCCAACCCGGCGCTCGGCTCGATCCATTCCTTCGGCATGGCGCTGGACGCGACGCTGGTGGATGAAGCGGGGCGCGAGCTCGACATGGGCAGCGGCTACGACGAGATGGTCGAACTCTCGCACCCCCGGCTGGAAGCGCAGTTCCTGGCCAGCGGCGAACTCACGCCGGCGCAGCAGGCCAACCGCCAGTTGCTGAGGCGCGCACTGATCGACGCCGGCGGCTTCCAGGGCATCGCCAACGAGTGGTGGCACTTCGACCTGCTGGACCGCAAGCACGTGCGGGAACATTTCACGCGCGTGGAATAACCACGCGGTTGCGGTCGATGGGCTTCCCGGGCACGATGGTTGCACCGCGGAGCACCATGTTCTTCCTCTGGCCCGAGTTCGTCTGGTTGATGCTGGCGTTGCCGCTGCTGCCGGTGACTTACGTCTTGCTGCTGCGCCGGCGGCGCAAGGCGGCAGTGCGCTACAGCAACCTGGCCGTCGTGACCGCAGCGGCCGCGGGCCGCAACTGGCGGCGCCACCTGCCGCCCGCGCTGCTGATGCTGGCGGTGGCGGCGCTGCTGTTCGCGGCGGCGCGGCCGGTGGCGCGGATCCCGCTGCCCTGGGCGCGCACCACGGTCATGCTGGCCATGGATGTCTCGCTCAGCATGCGCGTGGCGGACGTCGAGCCCACCCGGCTGGTGGCGGCGCAGGAGGCGGCCAAGCTGTTCCTGCGCGACCTGCCGAAGGACGTGGAAGTCGGGCTCGTCACCTTTGCCGGCAGCACCCAGGTGGCGCAGAAGGCGACGCTGGACCGCGCCTCGCTGGTGGCGGCCATCGACGGCTTCCAGATGCAGACCGGCACGGCGGTGGGCAACGCCATCGTGATGAGCCTGTCGGAGCTGTTCCCCGACCACGGCATCGACGTCGGCGACATGACCTTCGGCCGCGGCATGCGGCCCAGCCGCGGCCTGGACGACAAGGTCAAGCCGCCACCCAAGCAGATCACTCCCGTGAAGCCCGGCTCGTACAACGCCGCCGCGATCATCCTTCTCAGCGACGGCCGCCGCACCACCGGCGTGGACACCCTGGAAGCGGCCAGGATGGCGGCGGACCGCGGCGTGCGCATCTACGTGGTGGGCCTGGGCACGCTGGACGGCGCTGCCGCCATGCCCGAAGGCATGTCGATCTACATGAAGCTCGACGAGCCCACCTTGAAGGAGGTGGCACGCATGACCGGCGGCGAGTACCAGTCTACGAAACCCTGGGCTCGAGCGTGCAAGTGCAAACGCGCGAGACGGAGCTGACCGCGCTGATCGCGTTGCTGGCGGCGCTGCTGGCGGTCACCGCCTCGGGATTGTCGGTGGTGTGGTTCGGGAGGATCGGCTGAGGGCGCCGGGCGCTTAGAGGAGGGTCGGGTTGCGCTGCCACACCGCCCACGTGAGCGCCGATGCGAAGCCGACCCAGGCGAGATAGGGCAACAGCAGGACGGCGGCCAGCCGCCGGATCCGCCAGAAGGCCGCGACCGTCGCCACGATGAGGACCAGCAGC
Organism: Ramlibacter sp.; assembly: GCA_021323335.1. Taxonomy (GTDB): domain Bacteria; phylum Pseudomonadota; class Gammaproteobacteria; order Burkholderiales; family Burkholderiaceae_C; genus Ramlibacter. The sequence goes on along the minus strand of JAJTCN010000160.1, from coordinate 32 downwards.
AGAAGCACCTCCGCGAACGCGAACGCGCCATT
>JAJTCN010000102.1 GCA_021323335.1 Ramlibacter sp. | reverse complement strand
GCCTGGCCGGACGCATCCACCGCCGGCACGCCGTCCTTGAACGGCAGGCCCGCCAGTTCGCCATTGAGCTTGTACGTCCACTGGTGGTACGGGCAGACGAAGCTGCGCGCGTTGCCGTGCGGCTGCTGGCAGAAGCGCACGCCGCGGTGGGCGCAACGGTTCTCGACGACGCGCAGGCCATGATCGGTGCCGCGGTCCTTCGGCGCCACCCGGTCGCGCACCAGGATCACTTGGCGCTCGCCCACCCACGTGAGCTTGAAGTCGCCGGTGTTCGGCACTTCCACTTCCAGCCCGACATAGCTCCAGTGCGGGCCGTAGAAGATCTTCTGCAGCTCCTGCTGGTAAAGCTGCGCGTCGGTATAGGCCCAGAAGGGCACGCGGCTGGAGCCGGTGCCGGCCCAGCGGGAGAGCGTTTCAGGCGCGTTCATGGCGCTAGTATCGCGCGATGCGCAAATTCCTTCTTCCCCTGGCCGCGGCCATGCTCCTTGCCGGTTGCGCCGCGACCGCCCCCGTCCTGGACGTCAAGGCGCCGGCCGAAGCGTCCTGCCCGAAGGAAGTGCCGGCCGGGGCCAGGTGCTACACGGGGGAGGACGGCGCCGGCTCCTTCTACTGGATCGCGATCCCCGCCAACTGGGACAAGAAGGCGGTGGTGCTGCACGCCCACGGCGGCCCGGCGGACACCGGCCCGGCCCGCGCCGAGCGCAGCCTGGAAGACCTGCAACGCTGGGCCGTCACGGTCAAGGCCGGCTACGCCTGGGCCGGATCGACCTACCGCCGCGGCGGCTACGGCGTGACGATGGCGGCGGAGGACACCGAGCGGCTGCGGCGGATCTTCGTGCGCTTCTTCGGCCAGCCGCAGCGCACCCTGCTGCACGGCCAGAGCTATGGCGGCGGCGTGGCCTCGAAGGCCGCCGAACTGTTCCCGCGCTCGTGGGACGGCGTGCTGCTCACCAGCTCGGTCCTGGGCGGCGGCCAGCGGGCCTATAACTTCCGGCTGGACCTGCGCGCGGTCTACCAGTACGTCTGCCGCAACCACCCGCGGCCGGACGAGCCGCAGTACCCGCTGTGGATGGGGCTGCCCGCCGACAGCCAGCTCACGCGCCCGGAGCTGGCCGCGCGGGTGGACGAGTGCACCGGCGTGCGCAAGCCCGAAGCGCAGCGCACGCCGCAGCAGCGCGCCAACCTGGCCACCATCACCAGCGTGTTGAAGATTCCGGCATCGTCCCTGCAGGGACACCTGAACTTCGCCACCTGGCTGTTCCGCGACATCACGCAGCAGCGCCTGGGCAACCGCAATCCCTTCACCAACATCGGCGTGGTCTATCGCGGCTCCACCGACGACAACGCGCTGAACGCGGGCGTGCTGCGCTACGCGGCGGATCCGGCGGCCGCGGCGCAACTTGGGCGGGACAGCGCGCCGCAGGGCAAGCTGGCCATGCCGGTGCTGACGCTGCATGCCAGCAACGACCCCACCGCGTTCGTCGAACTGGAGTCGCTGTACCGCGAGATCGTCGCGCGCGGCGGCAGCGGCGACCGGCTGGTGCAGGTCTTCACCGACGAGTCGCAGCACAGCTACCTGGCCGACGCGCAATACCCCGCCCTGTTCACGGCGCTGCTGCAATGGATCGAGCGCGGCGACAAGCCGACGCCGCAGAAGGTGCTGGACCTGTGCAAGGGCTACGAGGCGGGATTCGGCGGCACCTGCCGCATCCAGCCGTCCTACCAGCCGCCGCCTTACGACAGCCGCGTCGCGCCGCGGCCCTGAGCGTCAGAGCTTCGGGGGTGTCGCGGCCCGAGCGGCGTAGGTCGGGTTGGCGCAGCCACCCCGACATGCCTCAGGCCTGGACCGGCGCCTTTGCCTTGCGGCTGGCCCGCCACGCGCCGGCCATCACGATGATGCCGGGGATGAGGATGGTGGCCCAGATGATCTTGTCCAGGTTCTCCTTCACCCACGGGATGCTGCCCAGGAAGAAGCCCGCCGTCACCAGCCCCACCACCCAGATGGCGCCGCCGATGACGTTGTAGGCACTGAACTTGCCCCGCGACATCTCGGCGATGCCGGCGACGAAGGGGATGAAGGTGCGCATGAAGGGGAAGAAGCGCGCCAGGATGATCGTGATGCCGCCGTACTTCTCGTAGAAGGCATGGGCGCGGATGAAGGCCTCGCGGTTGAAGAAGCGCGAGTGCTCCCACTGGAACACGCGCGGCCCCAGCTTGCGGCCGATCATGTAGTTGCACTGGTCGCCCAGCACCGCCGCGGCCCACAGCAGCCCCACCGCGACGGGATAGCTCATGAGGCCGACGCCGCACAAGGCGCCCACCACGAAAAGCAGGGAATCCCCGGGCAGGAAGGGCATGACCACCACCCCGGTCTCGACGAAGATGACCAGGAACAACAGCGCGTACACCCAGGCGCCGTAATTCGTCACGAAGTTTTCGAGGTAACGGTCGACATGCAGGATGAAGTCGACGAGCAGCAGGGCCAGGTCCATGGCTCGGGATTATCACTGCCTACAATGCCTCGACCATGAGTGCCGTGCTCTCCCCCGCCCCGCGCCGCCCGATCCGGGAACTGCCCGATGAGCTGGTGAGCCAGATCGCGGCCGGCGAAGTGGTCGAGCGACCGGCCTCGGTGGTGCGCGAACTGGTCGACAACGCACTCGACTCCGGGGCGACGCAGGTCACGGTGCGCCTGCTGGCCGGCGGCGTGCGCCTGATCTGCGTGGAAGACGATGGCTGCGGCATCGCCCGGGAAGAATTGCCGCTGGCCCTGCGCCGCCACGCCACCAGCAAGATCGCCTCGCTGGCCGACCTGGAATCGGTCGGCACCATGGGGTTCCGGGGCGAGGCGCTGGCCGCCATCGCCTCGGTGTCGGAGCTGCACCTGCTGTCGCGCACGGCCGGCCAGGCCAGCGCCTTCCTGCTCGATTCCAGCAGCGGCGAGCTGCGGCCCGCCGCCCGCGCCACCGGCACCACGGTGGAGGTCAAGGAGCTGTTCTTCAGCACCCCGGCCCGCCGCAAGTTCCTGAAAACGGACGCCACCGAGCTGGCGCATTGCGTGGAGGCGGTGCGCCGCCACGCACTGGCTCGGCCCGACGTCGGCTTCACCGTCTGGCACGAAGGCAAGCTGTGCGAGCAATGGCGCCCGGGCACGCCGGACCAGCGGCTCGCGGACGTGCTGGGCGACGACTTCCTGGCCGAGAGCGTGGCGATCGATGCGACCATCGGCCCGGTGCGCATCAGCGGCCGCGCCGGCATCCCGGATGCGGCCCGTTCGCGGGCCGACTGGCAGTTCGCGTACGTCAACGGCCGCTACGTGCGCGACAAGGTCATCACCCACGCGGCGCGCAGCGCCTACGAGGACTTGCTGCATGGCCACCGGCAGCCGGTGTATGCCCTGCACCTGCAGGTGGACCCGGCGCGGGTGGACGTGAACGTGCACCCGACCAAGATCGAGGTGCGCTTCCGCGACAGCCGCGAGGTGCACCAGGCGGTGCGGCGGGCGGTGGAGGTGGCGTTGTCGGCGCCGCGGGCGGGGAATGCGGCGGTTCCGGCCGTTGCCGCCCCGGTTTCCGCGTCGATGCCCGCGTGGCGCCAGCCGGCGATCCCCTTCGTGCCGCAGGTGGGCGAACGCGTCACCGATTTGGCCGCGTTGTGGTCGCGCCCGGATTCCGACGTGGCCGGGGGTGTCGGGGTGCCTCCGGCAACCCGACCTACGAATGACGAATCCCCCGTCGGTCGGGTTGCCGAAGGCACCCCGACATGGCCGGCCGACCCCACCCCCGGCCAATGGCCCCTCGGCCGCGCCATCGCCCAACTGCAGGGCATCTACATCCTGGCCGAAAACGCCCAGGGCCTGGTCGTCGTGGACATGCACGCCGCCCACGAGCGCATCGTCTACGAGCGCCTCAAGACCCAGATGGACGCCCAGGAGATCCGCAGCCAGCCGCTGCTGATCCCCGCCACCTTCCCCGCCACCCCGGCCGAAGTGGACACCGCCGAAGCCAACCAAGCCACCCTGGAGCTGCTCGGCCTGCAGGTCACCCCCTTCACCCCGAAAACCCTCGCGGTCCGGGCGGTGCCGACCACCCTGGCCCAGGGCGACCCGGTGGAACTGGCCCGCAGCGTCCTGGCCGAACTGGCCCAGCACGACGCCAGCAGCGTGGTCGAACGCGCCCGCAACGAGTTGCTCGCCACCATGGCCTGCCATGGCGCCGTCCGCGCCAACCGGCGGCTGACGCTGGACGAGATGAACGCCCTGCTGCGGCAGATGGAGGAGACCGAGCGCTCCGACCAGTGCAACCACGGCCGGCCCACCTGGCGCCAGCTCACGGTGCGCGAGCTCGATGCACTGTTCTTGCGCGGACGCTAAAGTCCGGTAAACGGCTGAACTTCCCGCCCCGCCGCGACTCAGCCCTGCACATGAAGCGCCGCTACCTCATCGCCAGCCTGGTGGCCGTGGCCACCGCCCTCAACATGGGCTGCGCCACGCTGGACGAGCGGCAGCGCGCCTGGATCTTCCAGCCGAGCGACTCGTCCTGGGGCGCCAGCGCCTCGGCCGCCGAGGGCATGGAGGACATCTGGATCGACTTCCGCTCCGAGGTGACGGGGGAAGACGCCCGCCTGCACGGCCTGTGGCTGCCGGCGCGGCGGAACGCCGACAAGGGCCCGGTGATGCTGTACCTGCACGGCGCCCGCTGGAACGTGACCGGCTCCGCGCCCCGCATCCGGCGCATGCAGGAACTGGGCTTCTCGGTGCTGGCCATCGACTACCGCGGCTTCGGCAAGTCCACCAAGGGCCTGCCCTCGGAGGACATGGCGTACGAGGACGCCCGGACCGCGTGGAAGTGGCTGGCGGCGCAGCATGGCCACCGCGAGCGCTTCGTCTTCGGCCATTCGCTGGGCGGCGCCATCGCCATCGACCTGGCCTCCCGCGTCGAGGACGAGCGCGGCGTCATCGTCGAAGGCACCTTCACCTCCATCCCCGACGTCGCCAGCTCCATGAAGTTCGGCTGGCTGCCGATCTCGCCGCTGATCACGCAGCGCTTCGAGGCCGTCAAGAAGGTGGACAAGCTGCGCTCGCCGCTGCTGGTGGTGCACGGCGAGAACGACACGCTGATCCCGTCGGACCTGGGCCGGCGCCTCTACGACGCCGCCACCGGCCCCAAGCACTTCATGCTGGTGGAAGGCGGCTCGCACTTCAGCACCATGGCCGTGGGCCTGCCCCGGTACCGCCAGGCGCTGAAGGACTTCTTCAGCCTGAACTAGCGCGCCGCAGCACGGCCAGGGCCGCCTGCACGTCCTCGATGGGCATCTGCCCCGGGGCCGAGGCTGCCGCACCCACCGCGAAGGTCAGCGCCGAGCCGAAGGCGCCGCCGCAGACGCGGCTGACCGCACCCAGGCCGCCCATCGCCATGCTGATCACGGGAATGGGAAACCGCTCACTGGCCTCCAGCGTGGCGCCGAGCAGCCGGAGCACGTCCTCCATCGAATGCGGCATCACCGCCACCTTCGCCACATCCGCCCGCTGCGCATGGGCCTGCGCGAAGCGGGCGATCAATTGCTCGGTGGAGGGCGTGCTCTGGAAATCATGGAAGGACAGCACCAGCGGCAGCGCGGCGCCGTGGACCAGGTCGCGAACGCGCGCCAGCTGGAGGGCGTCGTTGTCCATCTCGTAGTCGACCAGGTCGATCGCGCCGGAGGCGATCACCTCCGCGTACATCACCACCACCTGCCCCTCGTCCAGCGCAATGGGCTGGCCGCCTTCGCGCTGCGCGCGGCGGGTGAAGAGGATGGGGATGCCCCCCGCCGCCTCGCGCACGGCCTTGGCCGCGGCCACCACCTGGGAGAGATCGCCGATGGCGCCGAAGAAATCGACCCGCCACTCCAGCAGGTCCGGCTGCTTGGCGGCCACGGCCCGCGTTTCGGCGACCAGCGCCGCATGGGTGCGGGCCACCAGCGGCGCGCAGACGGCCGGCAGGCGGCCATCGGCGAGCGGCCTGCCACGGACGTAGAGGGGTCTGGGGTGCATTGCCCCGGATTCTAGAAGGCCGCGGGGATGACGACTAGCTTGCGTGTCCGCCCGGCTCCGCGTCGGCCTGCGGATGGGAGGAGCTTTCCTGGCGTTGCGGTTGCTGCTGTTGCTGCACGCTCCCGCCCGGGGCCTCGAGCTTGCGGAAGCCCAGTTTCCTCAGTTCGCGTTCCAGCAATTCCTTGCGCACCGACATGGGCAGCGATTCCGCTGCCCACGACGGGCCCTCGTCAAACGGACCGCTGCCACCCTGGGTACTGCTCATGCAGGCATTTTGGCGCACCCCCGGTTTCCTGCTGTCCGGCAGGTCCGGAGACTTTCGTACGACTGCACCGACACGGCAAAAAGCGCGGCCGCGCCGTCAGGGCCCCGCGTTTTCCTGCTTCTTGAGGTCGTCGAAGAAGCCGATGAAGGCGGCCGTCTCGCCCTTGTCGAACACCGCATCGGCGCCGAGCTCCAGGCAGTGCCTGCGCACGCCCGGCGTGGCGAAGCTGCTGAACACCACCACCCGGCCGCCCAGCGGCACCTGCTTGCAGTGGCGGATCAGGTTCATGCCGCCCCCCTGCTCCAGCACCAGGTCCAGCACCGCCACGTCCCACTCGCCATGATTCTCGTCCAGCCACAGCCGGGCTTCCGCCTCGGTGGTCGACACGGCCACCACGCGGATGCCGCCCAGGGACGCGAACAGGTCGTCCAGCAGGAAACGCATGCGGGCCAGGTCTTCCACCAGGAACACCTTCACTTCCACGACGTCTTCCTTGTATTCGATTCTTGCCTCCATTCTGGTGGGCAAGCCACGCCGACGGTGGCCAGTGCAACCGGGTGCAAATAACGGTCGCGCCATCTGCTAACCTCGACCGGATGCCCACCGATGCGCTGCCCGCCGTGGTGGCGCTCGCCGGCCCGACAGCGTCCGGCAAGAGCGCCGCGTCGCTCGTCCTGGCCGAGGCGCTGGACGCCGAGATCGTCAGCGTCGACTCCGCCCTGGTGTACCGCGGCATGGACATCGGCACGGCCAAGCCCACCGGCGCGGAACTGGCGCGCGTGCCGCACCATCTGGTCGACATCCTCGATCCCGCCGAGCGCTACAGCGCCGCCCTGTTCGCCGCGGACGCGCAGCGGCTGGTGCGCGACATCCGCGGCCGCGGCCGGCGCGTGCTGCTGGTCGGCGGCACCATGCTGTACTTCAAGGCCCTGTTCGAAGGGCTGGACGCCATGCCGGCGGCCGACCCGCGGCTGCGGGCCGACCTGGAAGAGGAGGCGGCCCGCCGCGGCTGGCCCGCGCTGCACGCGGAGCTGGCGACGGTGGACGCGCCGACGGCTGCCCGCCTGGCGCCCAACGACGCCCAGCGAATCCAGCGCGCGCTGGAGGTGTACCGCGCGACCGGCACGCCGCTGTCGAAGTTCCACGCGCGGGAAGCTGGGGTTCCTGGCGTCACCCCAGCCTACCGGGTTCAACCGGATCTTTTCGTTTCACTCGAACCCGCCGACCGCGCCTGGCTGCACGAACGCATCGCGCGGCGCTTCGACCAGATGCTGGCCGCCGGTTTCCTCGACGAGGTGCGGGCGCTGCGCGCGCGCGGCGACCTGCACGCCGAACTTCCCAGCATGCGCTGCGTCGGCTACCGGCAGGCGTGGGAAGCGCTCGACGGCGCCTTCCCGCTGGACGCATTGCGCGAGCGCGGCATCGCCGCCACCCGCCAGTTGGCCAAGCGCCAGCTCACCTGGCTGCGCGGCATGCCGCAGCGGCGGGTGATCGCCTGCGACGCGCCCGATGCCGTGGCGCAGGTGCTGCGCGCCGCCGGAGTGGCGCGATGAGCCTTGAAGTAGCGGATCTTGCCAAGCGCTACGGCAGCGTCGACGTGTTCCGCGGCGTGTCGCTCACGGTGCCGGCCGGTGAATTCGTCGCCATCGTCGGCGAGTCCGGCGTCGGCAAGTCCACCCTCCTCAACTGCATGGCCGGGCTCGACACCTGGGACGCCGGCCGCATCGCCATCGACGGCACCGACCTGGCGACGCTCGACGACGAAGGGCGCGCGCTGTTGCGGCGGCGCCGGCTCGGCTTCGTGTTCCAGGCCTTCCACGTGCTGCCGCACCTGGACGTGGCGCAGAACGTCGGCCTGCCGCTGCTGCTGCTGCAGCAGCCCGACCGGGCCCGGGTGGAAGCGATGCTGGAGGCCGTCGGCCTCGCCGGGCTCGGCGCGCGGCTGCCGCAGGAGTTGAGCGGTGGCCAGCTGCAGCGGGTGGCCATCGCCCGCGCGCTGGTGCACCGGCCGACCCTTCTGCTGGCCGACGAGCCGACCGGCAACCTGGACCCGGCGACGGCCGCCCGCGTGATGGAAGTGCTGCGCGCCCAGGCGCGCGAGAGCGGCGCCGCGCTGGTGCTGGTCACGCATTCGGCGGCGGCGGCAGCGCAGGCCGACCGCGTGCTGCAATTGCGCAGCGACGGGGTGGTCAGCCCGGAGCGTTGAGGCCCAGGCGCTTGGCCAGCGTGGCCGTCGGCATGGAGCCTTCCATGGTCTTGACCTCGCCAGTCTGCGGGTCCTTCGACACGGTGGTCGGCACGCCGCCGAAGCCGAAGCTGTTCATCAGGTCGGTGTTGCGCTTGACCGCATCGCGGCCGGCGTCCGCCACGCCCATGGCCGAGATGCCGCCCTGCTGGGCGCGCAGCGCGGCTTCATGCTGGTCCATGGCCGCCGCGGGATCCGGCGCACCGAGGATGGCCGCGCCCTGCGCGAAGCTCTTCTCGTTGATCAGGCCCACCGGGATCCAGACGAAGCGCGCCTGCGAACGCAGGGGCCGCGAAGCGTCCCACAGCGCGGCACAGTGCGGACACTGCGCGTCGAAGAACACGTAGACCACGCGCGAGGCCATGGACGACCCGACGCTGAAGCCCTTGGCCTGGGCGGTAATGGTGTCGATGGAAACCGGCTTGGCCTCGGCTGCGGGCTTGCCGGCGGGGGTGGCCGTTTCCTTGCCACAGGCCGCCAGCAGCGTGGCCGACGCTGCAGCGGTGAGCATGAGGCGGCGCTTCATGCCGGGGCAGCGGCAGCCGCGTGGCCGCCGAGAGCAGAACAGTAGTCCATGAATTCGCGCGTTTCGGATTTGAGGAACACCGCGTTGGCGCCCAGCTTCTCGCAATGGCTGCGGATGCCGCCGCTGGCGTAGTCGCTGAACACCACGACGTGGCCGTCGTCATGCCGCATGTCGCTGGCGCGCGGAACCACGGCGATGCCCGAGCCCTGGTCGAGCACCAGGTCGACGATGGCGAGGTCCCAGGCGCCCGGATTTTCGGAGAGCCAGAGTTTCGCTTCGGCCTCGGTGGAAACCAACCCGACGACCTGGAAGTCGCCGAGCGTGGACAGCAGATCGGTGACGACCGCCTGCATGTGCTTCATGTCCTCGACCAGCAATACACGCACTGTCACGAGATGACCTTGTTGGTACTTCGCGCACATTCTATGCGCATCGCCGGAGCGTCACCCGGCCTGGGCCTGCTCGAGCAACTCCGTGACCTCCTCCAGTTCCTCGGCGGCGCGCTGCACCTTGCGCTCCAGGATCTTGTTCTGCGCGATGGCCCACGCGACGTCGCCGCTGCGGGCTTCGGGGGGCAGGTGGCGATCGAGCGCGCCGTGGGCGAGGCCCAGCTCGGCGCTTGCGACTTCCAGGTCCTGCTGGACCTTGTCGGTGCGGTTCTTGGCCGCTTCGATGTGTTGTGTCGGCAACTGACGCATGGGAACCCTTTCCTTGATGGCCTGCGAAGCGTAGGCGTCGCCAAAAGGCTCAACCGTCAGGCGCGTGCCCACGCGCACGCCAGAGGCGCGCGCATCAAGACGGCGCGGCCGCCGTTTCGGCCGTCGGTTGGCCGCACGCTCGGGTGCCGCTGTTTTCCTACAAGGCCGTGCCGCCATGGCTTCCATCATCGCCGCATTACCAAGGAGAACGACATGGCGACACGAAGTGAAAAAGACGCTTGCGACCTGCTCGATGCGGACCATCGCGCGGTGAAGAAGATGTTCAAGGAATACGAGGAGCTCACCAACTCGCGCGGCCGCACGGTCGGGCAGAAGAAGCTGGACCTGGCGCGCCAGATCTGCCACGAGCTGACCGTCCATGCGCAGATCGAGGAAGAGATCTTCTATCCCGCGCTGCGCGCGGTGATGAAGGACACCGACCTGCTGGCCGAAGCCGAGGTGGAGCACCAGTCCGCCAAGGACCTGATCGCGCAGATCGAGGGCATGGCCGAAGCCGACGAGATGTTCGACGCCAAGGTGACGGTGCTGGGCGAGTACATCGACCATCACGTGAAGGAAGAGCGCAACGAGATCTTCCCCACGCAAGGAAGAACTGATGGGAGAGGTGGCCTAAGCCACCCGGACACGCCGGCGCGGCGGCGGGCGGCACAATGCCGCGATGCTGTCGCTGCTGGCCACCTACTCCTGGCAGGAAGTCCGGCACCACGCGTGGCGCAGCGCCACCGCGGTGCTGGCCGTCATGCTGGGCGTGGCACTTGCCTTCTCCGTCCACCTGATCAACGCATCGGCGCTGGACGAATTCGCCGCGGCCGCGCGCTCCGCCGGCGGGCAGCCCGACCTCGAATTGCGTTCCGCCCGCGGCGCCCTGCCCGAAGCGCTGTATGCCCGTGTCGCCACGGATGCGCAAGTCGCCGTCGCCAGCCCGGTGCTGGAACTGCAGACACTGGCCGCCACGGCGACCGGATCGCGCACCAGCGTGCGCGTGCTCGGCATCGATGCCCTCGTCGCCGGCGCCATCGCGCCCACGCTCGTTCCCGCCGTCACCGGGCAGGGCAACCGCCTCGCCATCCTGGCGCCCGACACCGTTTTTCTGAATGCCGCCGCGCAAGCCGTGCTGCCCCCCGACCGGTTGCGGCTGCAGGCCGGCATGCAACTGCGCGAGGTACGTGTCGCGGGCACCAGCAACGCCGGCGGCGGGCCGCTGCTGGTGATGGACATCGCCGCGGCGCAGGACCTGTTCGGCCGCGCCGGCCAGCTCACGCGCATCGACGTGCGGCTCAAGCCGGGCGTGGTGCGCTCCGCGTGGCTGCAGCGTGTCGCGTTGCCGCAGGACGTGCAGGCGGCGGAGCCGGGCGATGCGGGGCAGCGCGTCAGCCAGCTCTCGCGCGCCTACCGCGTCAACCTCACCGTGCTGGCGCTGGTGGCGCTCTTCACCGGCGCGTTCCTGGTGTTCTCGGTGCTGGCCCTGAGCGTCGCACGGCGCGCGCAGCAACTCGCGCTGCTCGGCGTGCTGGGACTGACGGCGCGGCAGCGCCTGCATCTGGTGCTGGCGGAGTCGGCCGTGCTGGGTGCGTTGGGCAGCGCGCTCGGCGTCGGCGTCGGCACCGCGCTGGCCGCGGCGGCGCTCTCGCTGCTGGGAGGCGACCTCGGTGGCGGCTATTTCCCCGGCGTGCGCCCGCAACTGCAATGGAGCGGCGCCGCCGCCGCCGGCTACGGCCTGCTGGGCGTGGTGGCGGCGATGGTGGGCGGCTGGCTGCCGGCGCGCCACGCAGCCGGCCTGCCGCTGGCGCAGACGCTCAAGGGCCTGGGCACCTCGCTGCCGCGCGGACGGCGCCATGCACTGGGGTGGATCGCGTTGCTCGCGGCCGGCGTGCTGGCCCTGCTGCCGCCGGTGGCCGGCATCCCCCTGGCCGCCTACCTGTCGGTCGGCCTGCTGCTGGTAGGAGGCATCTCCGTGCTGCCCGCAGCGGTGGGTGCGCTCTACGACCGGATCGCGCCGCTGGTGGCCCACCGGCTGCTGCCGTTGCTGGCGGTGGAACGGGCGCGGCGCGTGCGCGAGAGCGCCGCGGTGGCGGTCAGCGGCGTGGTCGCGGCCTTGAGCCTGGCGGTGGCCTTGACGGTGATGGTCGCGAGCTTCCGCCAGTCCGTCACCGACTGGCTGGACGTGCTGCTGCCGGCCGACCTGTACCTGCGCACCAGCATCAGCACGGGCGCCGCCGACACCGCCTTCCTCACGCCGCAACTGGTGCAGTCCGTGTCGCAGCTGCCGGGCGTGGCACGGGTGGCGACCCAGCGCGTGCGCAGCCTGCCGCTGGATCCGGCCCGGCCCGCGGTGGTGCTGCTGGCGCGCAGCATGGAGGACACCGCGGGCTCGCTGCCGCTGGTGGGAGACGCCCTGCCGGTGCCCGCCGGCCAGGTGCCGGTGTACGTGAGCGAGGCGATGGTGGACTTGTACGGCGCCCGCCGGGGCCAGCCGCTGCCGTTGCTGCGCAATGCATTGGGTGAGCACACCTTCTTCGTCGCCGGCGTCTGGCGCGACTACGTGCGGCAGACCGGCGCCATCGTCATCGCGCAGTCGGACTACCTGCGCCTGACCGGCGACACGCGCGTCAACGACCTGCAGCTCTGGCTGGCGCCCGGCGCCTCAGCGGAGGAAGTCCAGGCCCGCGTGCGCGAGCGGGTGGCGCGCGACACCGGCAATGCGAACCTCGTCGAGCTGGCCTCGGCCTCGGAAGTGCGGGGCGCGTCGCTGCGCATCTTCGACCGCAGCTTCGCCGTCACCTACTGGCTGCAGGCGGTGGCCATCGGCATCGGCCTGTTCGGCGTGGCGGCGAGCTTCAGCGCGCAGGTGCTGGCGCGGCGCAAGGAGTTCGGCCTGCTGCAGCACCTGGGGCTGACGCGGCGGCAGATCCTGGCCGTGGTCGCCGGCGAAGGCGCCGCCTGGACGCTGATCGGCGCGCTGGCCGGCCTGGCGCTCGGCCTCGGCGTGGCGGTGGTGCTGGTGCACGTGGTCAACCCGCAAAGCTTCCACTGGACGATGGACCTGCTGCTGCCCTGGGCGCGGCTGCTGGCGCTGTGCGCCGCCGTCATCGTGGCCGGCACCGTCACGGCGTGGCTGGCCGGACGCGCCGCCGCCGGCCGCGATGCGGTGCTGGCCGTCAAGGAGGACTGGTGATCCGCCGCCGCCCCTTCCTGGCCGGCCTGCCCGCGCTGGCCTTCGCGCGAGATGCCACCGCGCTGCCGCCGCGCCGCATCACCTTCCCCGCCGACCATGGCGCGCATCCCGAGTTGCGCACCGAATGGTGGTACATCACCGGCCATGCCGAAAGCGGCGGCCGCAGCTTCGGCTTCCAGGTGACCTTCTTCCGCACGCGGGTGGATGCCACGCAGGGCATGCAGTCAGCGTTTGCCGCGAAGCAGTTGCTGTTCGCGCATGCCGCGATCACGGACGTGGAGGGCCGCAAGCTGTGGCACGACCAGCGCATCGCGCGGGCCGGCTTCGGCATCGCCCAGGCCGGCGAAGGGGACGCGCAATTGCGGCTGCGCGACTGGTCGCTGGTGCGCGAAGGCGAGGCCTGGCACGCGGTGCTGCCGGCCAGCGGCTTCGCGCTGGATGTGCGCTGCACGCCGACGCAGCCGGTGCTGCTGCAAGGCCGGCAGGGCCTGTCGCGCAAGGGGCCGGAGGAGCGGCAGGCCAGCTACTACTACAGCCTGCCGCAGCTCGCCGTGGCCGGGCAGTTGTCGCTGCAGGGCCGCAGCTTCGCCGTGACCGGCCGCGCCTGGCTGGACCACGAGTGGAGCGAGGAGGTGCTGCACCCGGACGCCGTCGGCTGGGACTGGATCGGCATGAACCTGGACGACGGCAGCGCGCTCACGGCGTTCCGCCTGCGCCGCAAGGACGGCGGCACGCTGTGGGATGGCGGCTCGTTCCGCGCCGCGAACGGCAGCCTGTACGTGGCGAGCCCCGGCGAGACCGAATTCCGGGCGCAGCGGCGCTGGACCAGCCCCTTGTCGAATGCGACGTATCCGGTGGAGTGGATCCTCCGCACGCCAGCGGATTTCTATACCGTGCGCGCCGTCATCGACAACCAGGAGCTGGACAGCCGGGCGTCGACGGGGGCGATCTATTGGGAAGGGCTGTCGGAACTGTGGGACAGCAACGGCAAGCGCGTGGGACGCGGGTATCTCGAGATGACGGGGTATGCGTCGCGGTTGCGGTTGTGAACTCGGTGTCGGGGTGCGGCTTCGCGCGCAACCCGACCTATCGGGAAACTCGTAGGTCGGGTTGCGGCGACAGCCGCACCCCGACGCCGTGTTACTTCATCCCATTGACGATCTTCTCGCCGTCCGCGCCGGCGCGCTTGCTCCACTCCTCGATCAGCTTCTGGCTGACGCGCTCGAAATCGGCGCGCATGGCGGGCGAAGGTTCATGGACCTTCACGCCGTTCTTCGACAAGGTGTCGGTGGACTGCTTCGCCGCCGCCCGGGCCAGGTCCCAACCACGCGCCTCGGCTTGCGCCGCCACCTTCAGGATCGCCTCCTGGTTGTCGCGCGAGAGCTTCGCGAACTCGCGCTCGTTCACCACCACGGCATTGCGCGGGTGCATCGCGTTGGTGTCGTAGAAGGAGGTGAGGAACTCCCAGGCCTTGGTGTCCACGCCGATCTGCGGCGAGGCGATCATCATGGACGCCATGTTCATGGTGAAGGCCTGCGCCAGCTCCGCCGCCTGGATGGTGGTGGGTTGCGCGCCCAGCTCCTCGGCGAAGCGCGCCGTCACGCGGTTGTAGGCGCGGAATTTGGCGCCCTTGAATGCGGCCAGCGAATCCATCGGCGTCTTGCTGAAGATGCCGTTGCCCGGCCAGGCCACGGAATACAGCATGCGCATGCCCTGCTTGCCCAGGCGCTCCTGCAGGATCGGCTTTTGCACCGTGTACAGCTTCCACGACTTGTCGAAACCGGCGGCGAGGTAGGGGATCATGTCCGCCTCGAACACCGGATCTTCCGCCGCGTGCAGCGACAGCAGGATCTCGCCGATGGGCGCCTGGCCGCCCTGCACCGCCCGCTTGATCTCCGGCAGCTTGTACAGCGAGGCATTGCTGTGCACCTGGATCTCCACGTCGCCCTTGGTGGCCTTCTTCACCTCCTCGGCGAACCACCGCAGGTTCTGCGTCTGGAAGTTGGCCTCGGCATAGCCGGCGGGCAGGTCCCATTTCACCTTCTGGGCGAAGGCCTGCGGTGCGGCCAGGACAAGGCAAAGTGCCGCGGCGGCGTACGTCGTCTTCATGTCGTCTCCTTTTCAGCTACCACATGGCCCCACTTCCGGCCCCATTCATTGCCGATCAGGTCGACCACGGAGCCGTCCTGCTCGAAGAACTTGTTCGGCACGTGGAAGATGGCCAGCATCAACCCGCCCTCCGGCGTCCAGGCGGCGTGGCGGCTGCCGGCGGGGCGATAGACGAATTCGCCCGGGCCCACCTCGAGGCCGGTCTCCGGCCCTTCCAGGTCGACCAGCCGGCCTTCGATGACGTAAGTCTGCTCCACCAGCGTGTGCTCGTGGTCCGGCAGGCGCGCGCCGGGGTCCATCTTCAGCAACACGGTGAGGTGCCCGTTCTTCGGATCCACCATCAGCGTCTTGACGTAGCAGCCGGGATAGCGGATCGGCTCCCACTCGAAGGCCGTGGTCATGCGGGGGCTCCCGGAGTGCGTGGAAGAACCGCACCACGGTAGCCGCCCGGCCGGGCGATCCGCATGGGACTTCCCCCAATGGGGAAAGGAAAGCGCTAGAACCTAAGCGCTCAACACTTCAGGTGGCCTGGGCGACGATGCCGGCGTCGTGCAAGCGACCGAACTCGCCGGCCGGCATGCCGAGCACCTCGTGCAGCACCTGCTCGGTGTGCTGGCCCAGGCGTGGCGCGGGAGCAGCGGGCACGCGCGGCACGGCGGAGAAATCGAGCGGCAGCCCCGCCGCCAGCATGTCGCCAACGCCAGGCTGTTCGATGCGCTGGAAGATCGGGTTGGCCGGCGAGCATTCGGGGTCGTCGCGCACCAGTTGCTCCAGCGACCGGTAGCGGTCCCAGCAGACGCCGAGCCGGTCGAAGTCCGCCGCCAGGTCCGCCAGCGTGCGCGCGGCGATGCGCCGGCCGATGATGTCCCCGAGTTCACGTCGCGCGCGGAAGCGATTGCCCTCTTCCGCCAGGTCGAGGCCGAGGCGCGCGCCGATGGCATCCACTTCCTGCCGGATGCCCAGCGCCTCGCACAGCGAGCGCCACTGCTTGCCGGTCAGCCCCACCACCATCACGCGCTCGCCGTCGGCGCAAACGAAGTCGCGGCCGAAGGCGCCGAACAGCTCGTTGCCATGGCGCTGGCGCGGCTGGCCCCGCCGCGCTTCCTCGATGAAGCCCAGGTGCTGCATCACGGCCAGCCCGACGTCCTGCAACGCCAGCTTGACGTGCTGGCCCTCGCCGGTGCGACGCCGATGGCGTTCCGCGGCCAGCAGGCCCACCGCCACCATCTGCCCCGTCACCAGGTCCCAGGCCGGCAGCACGTGGTTGGTCGGTTCGGCGCCGCGCGGATCGCCGGTGATGCCGGGCACCCCGACGCGCGCATTCACCGTGTAGTCGACGGCGGAGCCGCCGTGGCGGTCGCCCTGCAGCGTCAGCTGGATCAGGTCGGCCCGCCGGGCCCGCAGCTTGTCGTGGTCCAGCCAGCCGCGCGGCGGGAAGTTGGTGAGGAAGATGCCGGCGTCGTCGCCCGGCGCGCACGCCAGCGCCATCGCGATCTCGCGGCCCTGCGGCGACTGCAGGTCCAGCGCCACCGAGCGCTTGGACTTGTTCAGCCCGCACCAGAACAGGCTGGTGCCGTCCTCGGTGACCGGCCAGCGGCGGAAGTCGAGGCCGCCGCCCAGCGTGTCGATGCGGATCACGTCCGCGCCCATCTGCGCCAGCGTCATGCCGCCCAGCGGCGCCGCCACGAAGGCTGCAGCCTCGACCACCCGCATCCCTGCCAGAAGTCCCGCGCTCATTGGACAACCCTCCGCGCTACGCGCTGCGGGATTCGCCTTGGGGCGGCCCGGCGGCTCATGCCGCCGCTCCCGCAATCCCCAGCGCGCGCTCGAACAGGCTGCGCGCCACGACCTTGAGCGCCAGCGTCTCCTCCGCGCCCTCGAAGATCGACAACACCCGCGCATCGACGAAGTAGCGGCTGACCGCGCTCTCCTCCGCGTAGCCCATGCCGCCGTGCAGCTGCAGCGCCTCGCGCGTCACCATCTCGGCGGAGCGGCAGGCCAGCAGCTTGACCAGGCTGGCTTCCATGCGGCCCTCGCCGCGGTCCACCTGCTGCGCCACGGCGCAGGCCAGCTGCCGGCAGGCGGCCAGCCGCGCGCCCATGCGCCCGAGCTTGGCGCGGGTGAGCGGATAGTCCGCCAGCGCCTGGCCGAACACCTTGCGGTCGCGGCTGTAGGTGATGGCGGCGCGCAGCGACGCGCGCATGACGCCGCAGGCGCGCGCCGCCGTCTGCATGCGTCCGCCCACCATCCCGGCCATCGTGTAATAGAAGCCCTTGCCTACGCCGGCTTCGCCGCCGACCACGTTGGCATCGGGCACGAACAGGCGCTCGAACGACAGGTCGAAGGAATGCATGCCGCGGTAGCCGATGGTGGGGATGGCGCGGCCCGCCAGCAGCCCGCCCCCGGTTTGCCGGTGCACGAAGTCGTGGCCGTCGAAGGACGGCTTCTCCACGAGGAACACGCTCAGGCCCTTGTGGCCGGAGGCGCGGTCTCCCGTGCGCGCCACCACCATCAGCACGCCCGCCTTGCCGGCGAAAGTGCACCAGGTCTTGGCGCCGGTCAGGGCCCAGCCTCCCTCCATGCGCACCGCCCGCAGCGACAGGCTGGCGACGTCGGAGCCGTAGTCCGGCTCGGTGATGGCGATCGCGCACAGCGGCTCGCCCACCGCCAGCTTCGGCAGCCAGTGGGCCTGCTGTTCCGGCGTGCCGCCCGCCAGCAGCGCCCGCGTCAGGATCTCCGGCCGCGTGATCAGGCTGCCGGCCGCGGCCAGCGAGCCTTCCGACAGGGCCTCGGTCACCAGCACCATCAGCAGCGAGTCTTCGTGCGCATCCGGCGCGCTGCCGCCGAAGCGCTCCGGAACCGACAGGCCGAACACGCCCATCTCGCGCAAAGGCTGCAGCAGCGACTCGGGCACGGTGAGGTTCTCGCGGTGGATCCGGCCGGCCTGCGGCGCCACCACGTCATCCGAAAAGCGGCGGAACGCTGCCTGCGCCATCGCGTGCGATTCATCCAGCTCCACGGCGCCGACGTCGCCGCCGGCCTGCTCCACGGCGGCGCCCGCCTGTTCCAGCGCGCGGGAGCCGGCCGCGCGGCGCAGGACCTGGAACGCTTCGTCACGCCGCAGCGCGTCGAGCGCGTCCGGCGCCAGCCCCAGTTCGGCAAACAGCGTTTCCATGCGCGCCAGCACGCTGGCGCCGGCCTCGGCGGAGAACAGCAATGCCAGCCGCGCGTCGACCTCGGCACTGCCGGGCCGCAGCGAGGCGACGGCGTTCTCGGCCGCCAGCAGGTCGGCCGCCGCCCAGGCCAGCTCGAACGAGGCGACCTGCTCGGCGTCGAGGCGGGCGTTGTCCAGCCGGCCGGCGGGGGCGCAGCGCCGGGCCAGGGCGAGCGCCGCGTCGTCGAAGGCTCGGCGCAAGGCGGTGAGGCAGCGGCCGGCGGCCGCCAGCTGCTGCTGCAAGGTGGGCTCCATGTTGTCTCTTCCCTGGGAGGCGCTGTATGCTGACCGCGATGATGCCCGAAGCGACGAACGACCTGCCCGCGCTGCCCGGACTGCGGCTGGGCCGCTACCGCCACTACAAGGGCGGCGAGTACGAGGTGATCGGCATCGCCCGCCACAGTGAAACGCACGAACCGCAGGTGGTCTACCGCCCGCTCTACATGCGATGTTCGTGGAGGACGTGGTCGTCGACGGCGTGCGGCAGCCGCGCTTCGCTTTCGTCGAAGGCCGCTGAACAGCGGAGCCGTCCTACACTGCGCGGCACGGCCCGCCCCCAAGATCTTCCGAACCAAGAGAGGTGATGACGATGGCGCTGCCCCATGCGCAACCGATGGACGTGATCAACGTGGGCCCGTTCGGCGAGCAGCTGCACGGCACGGTGAGCACCAGCCTGATCAAGACCGGGAGCATCCAGCTGCTGCACCTGGTGATGGCCAAGCACCAGGACCAGCCGCAGCACCACGTGGACAACGAATGCGTCATCCACTGCCTGGAAGGCGAAGTCG
>JAJTCN010000101.1 GCA_021323335.1 Ramlibacter sp. | reverse complement strand
CACGCTGCCGTCGCGGCGCAGCAGCCGGAACGCGTGGTCGAAGGTCGATCCGGTCGCGGCCACCTCGGCCCACATCGACAGCACCGCCGCACGGTCCTCCGGGTGGATCAGGCGCGTCCAGCCGTCGCCCAGCGACTCTTCGAGTGTCAGGCCGAAGACGCGCTGCCACTGCGGGTTGGTGTAGATGCATCGGCCCTGCACGTCGGTGTGGAAGATGCCGACCGGGCAGGACTCCGACAGCTCCCGGAACATGCGCTCGCTCGACGAATGCAGGGCCCGGTGCGCTTCCTGCCGCAGCAGCAGGGAATGCATCACGGCCCGGGCGAGATCCTGCAGGACCTGGCGCTGCGCCGGCTGCAGGCCCGGCCGCACCGTCGTATCGAGCACGCACAGGGTTCCCACGACATGGCCGTCGGGTGTCTGCAGGGGCGCGCCGGCGTAGAAGGCAACCTGCGGGGCGCCGGTGACGCAGGGCCTGGCGGCCACGCGCGGGTCGGCCCGCGTGTCGGGTATCTCGACATAGCCGCGATGGGCCAGCACCACCGTGCAAAGGGATTCCGCGCGCGGGATGTCGGTGACACCGCCCAGCCCCACCTGGGCCTTGATCCACTGGCGCTGCCCGTCGATCAGCGTGAGAAGCGCCATCGGCGCCGCGCACGCTGCGGCGGCAGCGCGCGTCAGGCTGTCGAGCAAGGCCTCGGACGGCGTGTGCAGGATGCCCAGCCGGTGCAGGGCCGCGATGCGCTGCGCCTCGTCGGCACCGTCGGGGGAAAGGGGTTCGCCCACGGAACGATCAGCGGGCCAGCGTCGACGCGCCGAACATGCTCCGCACGAATTCCACGGCGAGTTCCGCGGTGCGATTGCGCACGTCGAGCGCAGGGTTGATCTCGACCACGTCGACCGAGCCGACCCGCCCGGTGTCCGCGATCATCTCCATGCACAGCTGCATCTCGCGGTAGGTCGGGCCGCCGTGGACGCCGGTGCCGACGCCGGGCGCCTCCATCGGGTCCAGGCAGTCCAGGTCGAAGCTCACGTGGATGTGCGTGTCCTCGTCCACGTCCTGCAGCACCTCCGTCATGGTGTTGCGCATGCCGTGCTCGTCGATGTGCCGCATGTCGAACACCTGCAGCCCGAGCCGCCGGATCGCCTGCTTCTCTTCCGCGTCGACGCTGCGGATGCCGATGAAGTCGATGCTGCCGGCATCCAGCGCTGCGCGCTCGCCGCTCCAGCCCACCAGGTCCTCCGGGCCGTGGCCCAGCAGGCACGACACCGGCATGCCGTGGATGTTGCCGCTGGGGCTGATCGCCTCGGTGTTGACGTCGGTGTGCGCGTCGAGCCAGACGACGCGCAGGTTCCTGCGGTGCTGGCGGCAATGCCGCGCCACCGCGCTGATGGAACCGATGGCCAGGCAATGGTCGCCGCCCATGAGCAGCGGCACCTGTTCCATCGCCAGCGAGGTCGACACGGCTTCGAACACGGCGCGGTTCCAGGCCACCACTTCCGGCAGGTGGCGGATGCCGCTCGCCGCCGGTTGCCACGGATTCGGCGGGCCGGCGAGGTTGCCGCGGTCGATGACGTCGAAGCCGTGCGCGCGCAGTGCTTCGGCGATACCGGCCACACGCAAGGCGTCCGGGCCCATGCCGGCGCCGCGAACGCTGGCGCCGACGTCGGTGGGGGCTCCGATGAGGCTGACTGTGGTCATCCGTGCTTCTCCTGCCGGGCAAGGTGCATTGTGTCGCATGCGCGGCGCCGTTCGCGATGTTGCTACAGGTTGCGTCAGAGTGCACTAAGGCTGGGGTTCGATCCGGAGAATGAATTCATCCATCGAAAGGGAGAACGAAAGATGCTGGCGATGCAATACCGCGGTCCCTACCGGGTCCGGGCAGTCCAGAAGGCGGAACCGGAGATCGAGCACCCGGGCGACGCGATCGTGCGCGTGACGCGCTCGTGCATCTGCGGCTCGGACCTGCACCTCTACCACGGGCTGGTGCCGGACACCCGCGTCGGCCACACCTTCGGGCACGAGTTCACCGGAGTCGTCGAGGAGGTGGGCCCGGCCGTGCGGAACCTGAAGAAGGGCGACCACGTGCTGGTGCCGTTCAACATCTTCTGCGGCACCTGCTTCTTCTGCAAGAAGGAGCTGTACTCCAACTGCCACAACGTCAACCCGGAAGCGACGGCGGTCGGCGGCATCTACGGCTACTCGCACACGGCCGGCGGCTACGACGGCGGCCAGGCCGAGTACGTGCGGGTGCCGATGGCCGACGCCGGCCCGACCATCATCCCGGAGGGCATCGACGAGGACGACGCGGTGCTGCTGACCGACGCGTGCCCCACCGGCTACCAGGCGGCGGAGATGGGCGGCATCAAGGAAGGCGACACGGTGGTGGTGTTCGGCGCCGGACCGATCGGCCTGTTCGCCGCCAAGTCTTCCTGGCTGCTGGGCGCGGGACGCGTGATCGTGGTCGACCACCTCGAGTACCGGCTCGAGTTCGCGCGCAGGTTCGCGCAGTGCGAGATCGTGAACCTGAAGGACGTGGACGACATGGCGATCCACATCAAGAAGATGACGGACGGGCTGGGCGCCGACGTGTGCATCGACGCCGTCGGCGGCGAGGCCGTCGGCAACATGCTGCAGCACCTGACCGGCCGCTACCTCAAGCTGCAGGCAGGGGCCGCCACCGTGCTGCACTGGTGCATCAACTGCGTGCGCAAGGGCGGCACCGTTTCGATCGTCGGCGTCTACGGTCCCACCGGCAACATGGTCCCGATCGGCAACGTGGTGAACAAGGGCCTGACCGTTCGCGCCAACCAGGCCAGCGTCAAGCGCCACCTGCCGCGGCTGATTGAGCACATCCAGGCCGGCCGCCTGAAGCCCAGCGAGATCATCACCCACCGCATCCCCCTGGAAGACGTGGCGGACGCGTACCACATGTTCTCCAGCAAGCTCGACAACTGCATCAAGACGGTGCTGCTGCCGCCGTCGGCCCGGCGGTCGATCGCCCAATGACCAGGAGGGACCATGAGCAAGCATCCCGATGATCCCATCACCTACGTCGAGCAGACGGAGCCCGAAGACCGCCAGCGCAGGCCGCCGGCCGGCATCCAGGGCTGGGGCGCCGACCTCGATCCCGCCGTCCGGCCCGCCGTTCCCAAGGAGCGCACGCCCCAGCGGTTCGTCGACGCCCATTGGGACGATATCGAGCCGCAGCGCCCCCGCGACGTGAAGGTGTTCCATTCGAACGAGCGTCCCGGCCTCACGCCGGTCTACGGAACCGCGCAGCCGCCCAGCGGGCTGTCGGGCCTGATCCGCCATGCCGCTTTCCGCCACAGCGAGAACGACTTGCGCCACTGGCTGATGCTGCTGTTCGCCGACCGCGTGAACGTGGTCGAAGGCATCATCGACGACCTCGCGCACGGCCACGTGCCGAACATCTTCCGCGAGATGGGCGGGCCGGCCGAGTGGAAATACAACCGCCAGGGCTTCATCCGCAAGGCCGTGATCGCCGGCGGCGTGGTCGGCCTGCTGCTGTACCTGAACAGCCGGCGAAGCCGGCGCTGAAACCGGATCAGGCGCCGCGGGCGAGGCGGAACACCGGCCTGCGTTCGCCGACGGGCACGCCCTTGACGCTGGCGATGGTCTCCCAGCGCCAGGGGCGCAGCGCCTCGCGCTGCGCGGCGTCCAGCCAGCCGAGCTGGTCGAGCGCCTCTACCGTCGCCGCGTGGAGGGCTGGCTTGCTGCCGTCGCTGATCTTCAGCGCCAGCGCTTCGCCGCGGCTGCGGCTGGCCACCACCTGCACGCCGTCGGCGCCCACCTTGGTGACCCAGTCGCCCCGCCCTGCCTGCATGAAGGCCAGGTCGCTGCGCCCCGTGCCGGAGACCAGGTCGGGATGCGCCGTCATGGCATCGGCCACCGCCGCGAAGCTTTCGCCGAAGCGCGCGTCCTGCGTGCCGGAGGCGATGCGGGCGAAGCCGCGCGCCAGGTTGGCCAGCGGCATGGCGTAGTTGGGCGCCGAGCAGCCGTCGATGCCCACCGGCATCTGGTGCTGTTGCAGGCCGACCGCCTCGGCGACGTGGTCGCGCACCGATTGCTGCAGCGGGTGGGCGGGTTCGAGATAGGTTTCCATGGGCGCGCCGTGCTGCACGCACCAGGCCAGGAAGCCGCTGTGCTTGCCGCTGCAGTTGTGGTGGCGCTCGTCGAAGGCCGCGCCCGGCGGCGGCGGCGGGCCGAGTTCGCCGGCCCTCGGCGGTTGGCAGCCGCATTGCAGTCGCTGGTAGCCGACGCCGGCCTTGGCGAGGATGTCATCCACCTCGCGCACGTGCATGGCCTCGCCGCTGTGGCTGGCGCAGAGCAGCGCGAGGTTGGACGGCGTGAACTGGAAGTGCTGCACGCCGCCGCCCTGCAGGAACGGCAAGGCCTGCAGCGGCTTGAGCGTGGAGCGGGTGAAGGTCACCCAGTGCGGGTCGCCGGCATGCGCCAGCACGCGGCCGGTCACGTCGGTGACGGCGAGGGCGCCGAAGTGCAGGCACTCGCGGGTGCCTCCGCGGGTGGTTTCGACGAGGGGAACGAGATCGGCCATGGCGGGATTCTGCCCGGCGGCACAATCCGGCGGATGACCGAACTGCGCTCGCCCCTGCAAGCCCAGGTCGTCCAGTGGCTCGTCGCCCCCGGCGACGCGGTGCGCGCGGGCGACGTGGTGGTGATCCTGGAAGCGATGAAGATGGAGCACGAGGTGCGCAGCCCGGGGAACGGGCGGGTGCGGGAGTGCTTGTTCCGGGAGGGGGAGGCGGTGCAGGAGGGGGAGGTGCTGCTGTCGCTGGATGCCTTGGGTGGACCGGCTGAGGGCGCCCCCACCCCCGCCCTCCCCCAGAGGGGGAGGGAGCAAGAAAAGAGAGCGGACCTCCAGTACATCCTCGACCGCCACGCCCTCACCCTCGACGCCGCCCGCCCCGAAGCGATGGCCAAGCGGCACGCGCTGGGGCTGCGCAGCGCGCGCGAGAACATCGCCGACCTGTGCGACCCCGGCTCGTTCATGGAGTACGGCGCGCTGGCCGTCGCCGCGCAAAGCAGCCGCCGCAGCCAGGACGACCTGCTGCGCAACACGCCGGCGGACGGCATGGTCACCGGCATCGGGCGCATCAACGGCGACCTCTTCCCGCCCGAACGCGCGGCCACCGCGGTGCTGGCCTACGACGCCACCGTCCTGGCCGGCACGCAGGGCTTTCGCAACCACCAGAAGACCGACCGGCTGCTCGGCGTGGCGCTGAAGAACCGGCTGCCGGTGGTGCTGTTCGCCGAAGGCGGCGGCGGCCGGCCGGGCGACGTCGACATGCCCATCGTCGCCGGCCTGCACGTGCCCACCTTCGCCAGCTTCGCGCGGCTGAACGGCCGGGTGCCGGTCGTCGGCGTCGTGGCCGGCCGCTGCTTCGCCGGCAACGCGGCGCTGCTCGGATGCTGCGACGCGATCATCGCCACGCGCGGCAGCAACATCGGCATGGGCGGGCCGGCGATGGTGGAAGGCGGCGGGCTCGGCGTCTTCCGGCCGGAGGACATCGGCCCGGCGCCGGTGCAGCACGCCAACGGCGTGATCGACATCCTGGTGGACGACGAGGCGCAGGCCGTGGCGACGGCCCGGCAATATCTCGGCTATTTCCAGGGCAGCGTCCCGGCATTCGAAGCGCCCGACGCCCTGGCCTTGCGCGACGTCGTGCCGGGCAACCGCCTGCGGGTCTACGACAGCCGCGCGGCGATGGCGGGCATCGTCGACGCCGGATCGCTGCTGCCGCTGCGCGCCGGCTTCGGCCCGGGCATCCACACGGCACTGGCGCGCATCGAGGGCCGGCCAGTGGGCCTGCTGGCCAGCAACCCCCTGCATCTCGGCGGCGCGATCGACGCCGACGCGGCCGACAAGGCCGCGCGCTTCATGCGGCTTTGCAATGCGCACGGCCTGCCGCTGGTGAGCCTGGTGGACACGCCGGGCTTCATGGTCGGCCCGGCGGTCGAGGAGCAGGCCCAGGTGCGGCACGTCAGCCGCATGTTCGTCGCCGCGGCGCACCTGCGCGTGCCCTTCTTCAGCGTGGTGCTGCGCAAGGGCTATGGCCTCGGGGCCATGGCGATGGCCGCGGGCGGCTTCCATGCGCCGGAGTTCACCGTCTCCTGGCCGAGCGGCGAATTCGGCGGCATGGGCCTGGAAGGGGCGGTGCGGCTGGGTTACCGCAAGGAGCTCGAAGCAGTGCCTCCAGGGCCGCAGCGCGACGCGCTCTTCGAACAGCTGGTGGCGAAGCAGTACGCGGCCGGGCAGGCGGCCAACATGGCGGCGACGCTGGAGATCGACGCCGTCATCGACCCGGCCGACACCCGCAACTGGCTGGCCCGGGGCCTCGCCGCCGGGCGGGTGGCTGTAGGACGGGAGGACGGCTTCATCGACACCTGGTAACGCAGGGCCCCCGAACCGGCGCGGGACCGCTAGCATCGCGGCTTCGCCATCGTCGAGCCACCCATGCTGATCGCCCTCGGCGTCATCCTCGCACTCCTCGCCGCCCTGATCTACGTGAACCTCGGAACCGGGGAGCGGCGCGTCACGGAAGAGATCCCGCACCTCTATCCCGTCGACCACCCGCTGTTCTTCCGCGCCATGGGCATGCTGCTCGGGCCGGGCATCGTGCAGGGCAATCGCGTGGATGCGCTGCACAACGGCGACGCCATCTTCCCGGCCATGCTGGAGGCGATCCGCGGCGCCCGGCAAACCGTGCTGTTCGAAACCTTCATCTACTGGTCGGGCGAGATCGGCGACCAATTCGCGGAGGCGCTGTCGGAGCGCGCCCGCGCGGGCGTGAAGGTGCACGTGCTGCTGGACTGGCTGGGCAGCCTGAAGGTGGACGACAAGCTGGTGGGCGAGATGCGGGACGCCGGCGTCGAGGTCCACCGCTTCCACCCCCTGCGCTGGTACAACCTGGGCCGCATCAACAACCGCACCCACCGCAAGCTGCTGATCGTGGACGGCCGCATCGGCTTCACGGGAGGCGTCGGCATCGCGACGCCCTGGACCGGCAACGCGCAGGATGAAGACCACTGGCGCGACTCGCATTTCCGCGTCGAGGGACCGGTGGTCGCGCAGATGCAGGGGGTGATGCTGTCGAACTGGAGCAAGGCCACCGGCCGCATCCTCCACGGGGAAGATTACTTCCCCACGCAGCACGAGGCCGGCAGCCAGCCCGCCCAGATGTTCCACAGCTCACCCAGCGGCGGCAGCGAAAGCATGCAACTGATGTACCTCATCGCCATCACCGCGGCGGTGAAGACGATCGACATCTCGAGCGCCTATTTCGTCCCGGACGAGATGGCGCGCATCGCGCTGGTGTCGGCGCTCAAGCGGGGCGTGCGGGTGCGCGTGATCACCCCCGGCCGCAAGACCGACCAGCAGACCGTGCGGCACGCCTCGCGAGCGCTGTGGGGCGAACTGCTGGAAGCCGGCGCCCAGATCCACGTCTACCAGCCCACCATGTACCACTGCAAGCTGGTGATCGTGGACGGCCTGCTGGCCTCGGTCGGCTCCACCAACTTCGACCCGCGCTCGTTCCACCTGAACGACGAAGCCAACCTGAACGTTTACGACCGCGAGTTCGCGCGCGAACTGACGCGCGTCTTCGAGGAGGACCTGCAGCGCTGCAAGCGCGTCACGCTGGAGCAGTGGCAGGCCCGCCCGGCGCTGGAGAAGATGCGCGAGCGGGCGGCGGCCCTGCTGGCGCCGATCCTGTAGCGCGCGCTGCATGCCGGGGTCCGCATGCGCGGAACCCGGCCTACGGGCGGAGCGACGCGCGCGGATCTTGTAGGCCGGGTTCGGCGATCAGCCGACCCCGGCACTCGACCTACCGCTCGCAGCGCCCCTGCTTCTCCAGCCAGTAGACAACGTTGCCGGCCACCGCGATGGTGCCCGACACCACGACGCTCGCCGCGGCGGTGACACCCGCAACCGCCACGGCCACGCCGCAGCCCTGGTTGCTGCAACTGCCGATCGATGCGACCTGCACCGCATCGAGCACCATGTGCCGCGCCTGCGTGCGGCACTCCGCGTCGTAGCCTTCCATCGTGCGCGGCACCATCACGCACCCTTGCAGCAGGGCGGCCAGGACAAGGGGAGCCGCGTTGGGGCTCACGTCAGCAGCGCCACGACCCCGGAGAACGTCACGAACGCCGCCGCCGTGGTGAGCAGGATGATGCGGGCGATGCGCCCGGTGTCCGCGCCGAAGCGCTCGGCCAGCAGCGACACGTTGCTGGCGCTCGGCAGCGCCGCCACCAGCACCATCACCGTCAGCGTGAAGTCGTCCAGCGGCAGCCCCGCGGCGCGCGCGCCCATGCCCGCGCCCCACACCAGCAGCGGATGCACGAACAGCTTGATCAAGGCCACCGGAACGAAGTCGCTTGCCGGCATCGGGCCGTGCTCGCCCTGCGCCGCCACGAACTGCGAGCGCGCCAGCACGGCGCCTATGGTGAACAGCGCCACCGGCGATGCGGCATCGGCGAGCAAGCCGATCGTGTCCATGATCGGCCCCACCGGCTTCCAGTCCATGGCCGACGACAGCCCGCCCAGCAGGATGGCCCAGGGCATGGGATTCAGCGCCACGCCCTTGAGCGCCTTCTTCGCGGCTTCGGAGGCGCCGTGCTGGTCGGCGCTGTCCAGCCGCGACAGCGCGATGCACAGCGACGTGGTGAACACCAGGTCGATCATGATCGTCAGGATGGCGGGCCCAGCCGCCTGCGCCCCGAGCAGCGCCACCAGCAGGGGCACGCCCATGAAGCCGGTGTTCGGGAACGCGGCCACCAGCGCGCCGAACGACGCGTCGTTCCAGCGGATGCGCGCATTCATGCTGTATTTCACGGTGGCGGCCACCACCAGCAGCGCGCATGCGAGCCACAGGATCGCCGCGGTCGGGTCCAGCAACTGCGCGATCGGCGTGCTGGCGCCGAAGCGGTACAGCATGCAGGGCAGCGCGAAGAACAGCACGAAGGTGTTCAGGCCGCCGATCGCCTCGAACGGCAGCATGCGGCGGCGCGCCGCGATGTATCCGGCCAGGACCAGCGCGAAGAACGGGAAGGTGACCGCAAGGATGCTTAGCACGCCGGTATTGTCGACGCAACCCGGCAGGAACGAATACCGGGGTTCGCGCCTGCGTGCGAAGGGCACCACGCCGCGGCGCTTATGATTTGCCGTGTTCCCCCTCGCAGTACCCCATTCCCCCCGATGTCCGCCGGCCTGAACCTCGCCCAGCAAGAAGCCGTCAACTACATGCATGGTCCTTGCCTGGTGCTGGCCGGCGCCGGGTCCGGCAAGACGCGGGTGATCACCCACAAGATCGCGCGCCTGATCCAGGCCGGGCTGGAGGCCAGGCGGATCGCGGCGATCACGTTCACCAACAAGGCGGCGGCGGAAATGCGCGAGCGCGCCAAGACGCTGGTCGGCCGCGAGGCCAAGGAGGTGCTGATCTGCACCTTCCACGCGCTCGGCGTGCGGATGATGCGGCAGGACGGCAGCGCCCTGGGCCTGAAGCCCCAGTTCTCCATCCTCGATTCGGACGACGTGACCAGCATCCTCAAGGACGCCGGCGGCTCGACGGACGCCGCCACCGCGCGCCAATGGCAGTGGGCCATCAGCGCCTGGAAGAACGCCGGGCTGAACGCCGCGCAGGCCATGGCGCAGGCCAAGGACGACAACGAGCGCATCACAGCCACCATCATGGCGCGCTACGAGGAGCGCCTCGCCGCCTACCAGAGCGTCGACTTCGACGACCTGATCGGCATGCCGCTGAAGCTGTTGCGCGACCACGCCGAAGTGCGCGAGAAGTGGCAGCAGGCGCTGGGTCACGTGCTGGTGGACGAATACCAGGACACCAACGCCACCCAGTACGAGCTGCTCAAGCTGCTGGTGGGCGAGCGCGGCCGCATCACCGCCGTCGGCGACGACGACCAGTCCATCTACGGCTGGCGCGGCGCCACCCTGGACAACCTGCGCAAGCTGCCGCAGGACTACCCGACGCTCAAGGTGGTGAAGCTGGAGCAGAACTACCGCTCCACCAGCGCCATCCTGCGCGCGGCCAACAACGTGATCCAGCCCAACCCGAAACTGTTCCCGAAGACGCTGTTCTCGGAACTCGGCGAGGGCGAGCCGGTGCGCGTGGTGGACTGCGACAGCGAGGAGCACGAGGCCGAGCGCATGGTGGCCCGCATCCAGTCGATCCGCGCCAACGGAGCCGGCAAGGACTGGAAGGATTTCGCGGTGCTGTACCGCGCCAACCACCAGGCCCGCGTGTTCGAGCAGGCGCTGCGCAAGGCGCAGATCCCCTACAAGGTCTCGGGCGGCCAGAGCTTCTTCGACCGCGCCGAGATCCGCGACCTGTCCCAAGCGCGGCATCGGCCACCAGACGCTGCAAAGCCTGGGAACCTTCGCCAGCCAGTACAAGCTGAGCCTGTTCGCCGCCCTGTTCTCGCCCTCGCTCGGCGCCGTGCTGAACGCGCGCGCCGTCGGCAGCCTGCACGAGTTCGGCCGCTACGTGAACGACCTGGAGTTCCGCGCCCGCCGCACGATGGGGGCGGAGGACGCCAAGGCCTTCTTGCTGGAGTGGCTCAAGGACATCGGCTACGAGAAGCACCTGTACGACGGCGAGGACAACGAGAAGGTGGCGGCCGCCCGCTGGACCAACGTACTGGACTTCATCGACTGGATGGCCGCCCGCTGCGGCGGCGAGATCGACGACACCGCGGGCGTCAGCCTGGCGGCGGAGCGCAAGAGCCTGCTGGAAGTGGCGCAGACGATCGCGCTGCTGTCGACCATCAGCGAGCGCGAGAAGGACCAGAACGTCGTGACGCTGTCGACGCTGCATGCATCCAAGGGCCTGGAGTGGCCGCACGTGGTGCTGGCCGGCTGCGTCGAGGGCATGCTGCCGTTCAAGCCCGAGGACGCGGAGGGCGGCGTGATGACCGAGTCCTTCATCCAGCGGCTGCAGGAAGAGCGGCGCCTGATGTACGTGGGCATCACGCGGGCGCAGCGCTCGCTGGCGGTCAGCTGGAGCAAGAAGCGCAAGAAGGGCCGCGAGCTGGTGCCGGCGCAGCCCAGCCGCTTCATCGCGGAGATGGCATTGGACAAGACGACGGTGAAGGAAGACCCGCGCGAGAAGCTCAAGGCCTTGCGCGCGGAGTTCGCCAAGAAGAGCGCGGAAGCGGCGGCCGCGGCGGCCGCCGCTTCGGGGGCCGCATGAAGCGGTGGTGGGCCTGGGCCCTGGCCGCCGTCGCCGGCGCCGCGGCGGCGCAGGACCCGTGCCCGCATTCCAGCGAGGTGCGTCAGGCGGAGATGATCGGGCAGTGGCGAGCGGAGTTCGACGATGCGAAACTGTCCGGCACCTTGCTGCTCGAAAAGCACCCGACGTACGCCCAGAGCCTGAGCGGCACCATCGACCGCGGCGGCGGGCGGCTCCCGGTGTCCGGCGACGTCGAGGACGGCGAATTCACGCTGGAGGAATCGGCCGATGGCGTCCGCATCTCGGGCACCTGGCTGGGCGAAGTGGTGCAAGGCTCCTGCGGGCGCGAGATCCGCGGCACCTGGAGCGTCGATGGCGAGGGCAAGGATGCCCGCGCCTTCGTGCTGCGCAAGCAATAGGAGATCGCATGGCTGCTTCCACCGACTTCACCGGCCCGCAGTTCTACGACGAATTCATGGGCCCGGTGCAGTTCGGCCCCTTCGCTGCCGACCTGGCGGACCGCCTGCCCGCGGACCTGCACGGCAAGGTGCTGGAAATCGCCTGCGGCACCGGGCTGGTGACGCGGGAGCTGCGCCGGCGCCTGCTGCCCTCGGTCGACATCGTCGCGACCGACCTCGGAGCGCCGATGCTGGACTACGCGAAGCAGCGGGTCACGGCGGGCGGCATCGCCTGGCAGCAGGCCGACGCGCAGGACCTGCCGTTCGCGGACGGCGAGTTCGCCGCGGTGGTGTGCGGCTTCGGCCTGATGTTTCCGCCGGATCGCGCGAAGGCATTCGCCGAGGCCCGGCGCGTGCTCGCTCGCGGCGGGCTGCTCCTGTTCAACGTGTGGGACCGCATCGAGGAGAACCCGCATGCGCTGGCCAACGCGCAAGCGGTGGAATCAAGGTTCCCCGGCGATGCGGACATGAAGTTCCGCACACCCTACGAGCTGCACGATCCGGCCCTGCTGCAGTCGCTGCTCGCGCAGGCGGGGTTTGCCGACATCACCATGGAGACCCGCCGCATAGCCATCGACGGCGCCGATCCGCGCAAGATCGCGGCGGGCCAGATCCGCGGCACGCCGCGCGCGGCGCTGCTGCTGCAGCGCGGCGTGCCGCTGGACGCGGTGATCGATGACGTGGCCGCCGCGCTCGCGCGCCAGGGCGGCGACCCGTACCACGGCCATGCGCAGGCCCTGGTGGTCCGGGCGCGCTGAGCCGGGCCCAGGCTTCGAGGCAAGAAAAAGGGGAGCCGTGGCTCCCCTGGATTGGCGGCGAGGGTTCGCCCCCGGCTACAGGACCTTGCGGCCGCTCAGCAGCTGGAAGATCACGAGGATGATGGCGATCACCACCAGGGCGTGCACGAGGCCCCCCGCGGTGACGGAGGTGACGAGGCCGAGGGCCCACAGGATCAGGAGGACGATGGCGATGGTGTAAAGCATGAAGGTTCCTTGCGATTCAATGCGGCTTGGCATGGCCGCGAACATGATCGAAAGTGCTCCTGCTGCTTCGGCATCGCTGCCCTGCGAGGTGGACCGTCAATGACTGGAAGGTAGGCCCCGCCGTCTACCTCGTCTGTAGGCGTCGCACCCGCGCTGGCGTAGGTACCTCAGCCGTGACCCAGGCCCAGCTCGTACTGGATCGTCAGCGGCGCGTGGTCGCTGAAGGACGTGTCCCGGAAGATCGACGCATCCCGCGCCGTCCGCGCGATGCCGGCCGTCGCGATCTGGTAGTCCAGCCGCCAGCCGACGTTCTTGGCACGGGCCTGGCCGCGATTGCTCCACCACGTGTACGACGTGTCCGTGGCATCGGGGTGGAGATGCCGGTAGACGTCCACCAGCCCCGTCTCGGACAGCAGCTTCGTCATCCACGCCCGTTCCTCCGGCAGGAAGCCGCTGTTCTTGAGGTTGCCCTTCCAGTTCTTCAGGTCCTGCTCCTTGTGGGCGATGTTGACGTCGCCGCACAGCACGAACTCGCGCGTCGCCTTCAGGGCGCAAAGGTGCGGGTCGAGCCGGTCGAGGAAGCGGAACTTGGCCTGCTGGCGCTCCTCGCCGGAGGAGCCGGAGGGAAAGTAGCAGCTGATGATGGACAGCTTGCGCGCAGGCGTGTCGAAGCGCAGTTCGACGTAGCGCCCTTCGGCATCGAACTCCTCGCAGCCGAAGCCGGTGATCACGTCGCTCGGCTCGTGGCGGCTGAAGGCGCCGACGCCGGAATAGCCCTTCTTCTGCGCGAAATGGAAGTGGCCGCGCAGGCCCGCCAGCTGGTCGTGCTTGCCGTGCACGTCGGCGGCCTGGGCCTTGACCTCCTGCACGCAAATACAACGAGCGGATGCCATTGAGGTTGAGGCTGGTCAGTTTGAACAAGGAATTTCCCATGGTGGCGGTGAGCGGCCAGGACGCCCTGGCGCAGGATTTCGTGGCATTCGCGGTGCAGTCCGGCGTGCTGCGCTTCGGCGAATTCAAGACCAAGGCCGGCCGCCTGTCGCCCTATTTCTTCAACGCGGGGCTGTTCGACGACGGCGACAAGCTGGGCCGGCTGGCGCAATTCTATGCACGGCGGATCCTGTCCTCCGGCATCGAGTTCGACATGTTGTTCGGGCCCGCCTACAAGGGCATCCCGCTGGCGGCCGCCGTGGCCATCGAGCTGGCGCGCCTGGGGCGCAACGTTCCCTATGCCTACAACCGCAAGGAAGCCAAGGACCACGGCGAGGGCGGCACCCTGGTGGGCGCACCGGTACGGGGCAGGGTGCTGATCGTCGATGACGTGATGTCCGCCGGCACCGCCGCCCGGGAGTCCATCGCCCTGATCCGGGCTGCCGGCGCCACCCCCCAGGCGGTGGCGATCGCGCTGGACCGCCAGGAGAAAGCCACGGAGAACGGGCAGGACGTACCCTGGAGCGCCGTGCAATACGTCCGGGAAAAGCTGGGACTTTCCGTTTGTTCGATTGCAACCTTGGCCGACCTCTTGCACTATCTGGGCAGCCACGCCAAGGACGAGCTGGGGCAGCACCACGTCCGGGTGCTCGCCTACCGGGACCGCTACGGGGCTGGCTGAGAGGAGATTCCATGCTGCATTCGCTGCGCGACCCGTTCCTGGGCACCCTGCTCATGGCGGCGGCAGCGATGGCATGGGCCCAGGCCCGGGCGCCCATGGGGCCGGGCATCTATACCTGCGTGGACGCCAAGGGGCGGCGGCTGACGTCGGACCGCCCCATCATCGAATGCATCGACCGCGAACAGCGCGAACTGAGCGGCTCCGGCACGGTACGCCGCACGCTGCCGCCCACGCCCACGCCGCTGGAGCGCGCGCTGATCGAGGAACGCGAGCGCAAGGCGGCGGAGGAAAGGCAGAAGCTGACCGACGAGCGGCGCGCGGCGCGTGCGTTGCTCAATCGCTACCCCAACCGGGCGGCCCATGACGCCGAGCGCGCCAAGGCGCTACAGGCGCAGCAGGACGTGATCGGCACCGGCTTGCGCCGCATCGCGGAGCTGAACGAACAGCGCAAGCAGCTGGCCGTCGAGACCGAGTTCTACAAGGACCCGGGGCAGTGGCCCAGCCTGCTGCGGCGGCAGTTCGACGAAAACGCGCAGCAGGTGGCCGCGCAGCAGCGCTTCATCGCCTCGCAGGAAGAGGAAAAGGCGCGCATCAATGCGCGCTTCGACGAGGAACTGGCGCGGCTGAAGCCCCTGTGGGCGCAGCGCAGCGGCGCCGTCCGGCCGGCGCCGCACTGAGGAACGGAACGATCAGATCCCCAGCTTCCTGCGCAGCAGGTCGCCCACCTGCTGCGGATTCGCCTTGCCCTTCGAGGCCTTCATGGCCTGCCCGACCAGGGCGTTGAAGGCCTTGTCCTTGCCGGCTCGGATCTGCTCCACGTTGGCGGCGTTCGCGGCGATGACGTCGTCGACGATCTGCTCCAGCGCGCCGCTGTCGTTCATCTGCTTCAGCCCCTTGGCCTCGATGACCGCATCGACCTCGGTGCCTTCGCCCGTCCACAGGGCGTCGAAGACTTGCCGGGCGGCGTTGTTCGACACCGTGCCGTCCGCGATGCGCTGCACCAGCCGGGCCAGGGTCGCGGCCGGCACCGGCGCCGACTCGATCGCCAGGTCCTGCGCATTCAGCCGGCGCGACACCTCGCCCATGATCCAGTTGCTGGCCAGCTTGGCCTGGCCGCTCGCCTTGGCCGCCTCCTCGAAGTAGGCGCCCATCGCCTTGCTCTGGGTCAGCGTGGTCGCGTCGTATTCCGGCAGGCCGTAGTCGTCGACGAACCGCGCGGCCATCACGCGCGGCAGCTCGGGCATCCCGCCCCTGACGCGCTCCACCCACTCCGGCGCGATCACCAGCGGCGGCAGGTCGGGGTCGGGGAAGTAGCGGTAGTCCGCCGCGTCTTCCTTGGTGCGCATGGCTCGCGTCTCGCCCGTGTCGGGGTCGAACAGCACGGTGGCCTGCTGGATCGGGATGCCGTCCTCGAGCTGCTCGATCTGCCAGCGCACCTCGAAGTCGATGGCCTCCTTCATGAACTTGAAGGAGTTCAGGTTCTTGATCTCGCGCCGCGTGCCCAGCGGCTGCCCGGGCTTGCGCACGGAGACGTTGGCGTCGCAGCGGAAGCTGCCTTCCTGCATGTTGCCGTCGCAGATGCCTATCCACGTCACGATCTTGTGCAGCTCCTTGGCATAGGCCACCGCCTCGTCGGACGAGCCCATGTCGGGCTCCGTCACGATCTCCAGCAGCGGCGTGCCGGCACGGTTCAGGTCGATGCCGGACTGCCCCACGAAGTCTTCGTGCAGCGACTTGCCCGCGTCCTCCTCCAGGTGCGCGCGCACCAGCCGCACCGACTTCTTTTCCTCGCCAAGGAAGAACTCGACGCTGCCGCCCTGCACCACCGGGATCTCGTACTGCGAGATCTGGTAGCCCTTGGGCAGGTCGGGATAGAAGTAGTTCTTGCGCGCGAAGATGCTGCGCGGCGCCACGTGCGCGCCGATCGCCAGGGCGAAGCGGATGGCGCGTTCGACCGCGCCGACGTTCATCACCGGCAGCGTGCCGGGCAGCGCCAGGTCCACCGGCGATGCCTGCGTATTGGGCTCGGCGCCGAATTTCGTCGGCGAGCGGCTGAAGATCTTGCTTTGCGTGGAGAGCTGGGCGTGCGTCTCGAAGCCGATGACGACTTCGTAGCCGTGGACGAGTTTGTTGGTCGCCATCACACACCCTCCGGCTTGCGCAGGTGGAAGTCGGTGGCCTGCTGGAAGCGGTGCGCGGCGTTGAGCAGCCTGCCTTCCTGGAAGTAGTTGCCGATCAACTGCAGCCCCACCGGCATGCCGCCGTGGCCGAAGCCGCAGGGGATGCTCATGCCCGGCAGGCCG
This sequence comes from Ramlibacter sp., assembly GCA_021323335.1. Classification (GTDB taxonomy): domain Bacteria; phylum Pseudomonadota; class Gammaproteobacteria; order Burkholderiales; family Burkholderiaceae_C; genus Ramlibacter. The sequence continues at coordinate 2,512 of JAJTCN010000101.1, read as the reverse complement.
GCCAGCGAACCGGGCAGCGTGAAGATGTCGGCCAGGTAGTCGGCCAGCGGGTCGTCGCCGTGCTCGCCCAGCTTCCACGCCACGCTCGGCGCGGCCGGTCCGGCGATGACGTCGCACTGCGTGAAGGCCTGCTGGAAGTCGTCGGCGATCATCCGGCGGATCTTCTGCGCCTGCAGGTAGTACGCGTCGTAGTAGCCATGCGAGAGCACGTAGGTGCCGATCATGATGCGGCGCTGCACTTCGACGCCGAAGGCCTCCGAGCGGGTCTTCCTGTACATGTCCAGCAGGTCGCCGTACTGCTTGGCGCGATGGCCGAACTTCACGCCGTCGAAGCGCGACAGGTTGGAGCTCGCCTCGGCCGGCGCGATGATGTAGTAGACCGGGATGGAGAGCTCGGTGCGGGGCAGCGAGATCTCCACCCGCTTCGCGCCCAGCTTCTCGTATTGCGCCAGCGCCGCGTCGACGGCCGCCCGCACGTCGGCGGAGACACCTTCGGCCAGGAATTCCCTGGGCACGCCGATCCGCAGGCCCTCGATGGAGCCGCCCAACGCCCGCGTGAAATCTTCCGCGGGAACGTCGAGCGAAGTGGAATCGCGGTCGGGGTCCGGCCCGCAGATCGTCGACAGCAGGAGCGCGCAGTCTTCGGCGGTGCGCGCCATCGGCCCGGCCTGGTCCAGGCTGGAGGCGTACGCGATCATTCCGTAGCGCGAGGCGCGGCCATAGGTCGGCTTGATGCCGGTGATGCCGCAGAACGAGGCCGGCTGGCGGATCGAGCCGCCGGTGTCGGTGCCGGTCGCCGCCGGGGCCAGCCGCGCGGCCACCGCCACGGCGCTGCCGCCGGAGGAGCCGCCCGGGATGCGCGCGCGGTCCCACGGGTTCTTCACCACGCCGTAGGCGGAGTTTTCGTTGGACGAGCCCATGGCGAACTCGTCGCAATTGAGCTTGCCCAGGGTCACCGTGCCGGCGTCGGCCAGCCGCTGCACCACCGTGGCGTCGAACGGCGAGCGGTAGCCTTCCAGCATCTTCGAGCCGGCGGTGCTGGGGAAATCCTTGGTGACGAAGATGTCCTTGTGCGCGATCGGCACGCCGAGCAGCGGGGCGGTTTGGCCGGCGGCGATGCGCCGGTCGGCGGCGGCGGCCTGGGCCAGCGTCACGTCCTCGTCGGTCGCCAGGTAGGCGCCGAGGTCGCCGTGGCGCTTGCCCCGGGCCAGGAAATGGCGCGCCGCCTCGACGGCCGAGACTTCCTTTTGCCGCAGCTTCGTGGCCAGCTGCGCCACCGTCAGGTCGTGCAGTTCGCTCATTCGATCACCTTCGGCACCAGGAACAGGCCGCGCTCCACCGCCGGCGCGCTGCGCTGGTTGGCCTCGCGCTGGTTCGGCTCGCTGGCCACGTCGTCGCGCAGGCGCAGGGCGACGGCCTGGACGGCCTCCACCGGATGGGTCAGGGGCTCCACCCCGGAGGTGTCCACGGCACGCATCTTCTCGACGATGTCGAAGAAGCCGTTGATCCGGGCGAGCATGCGCTCGCTTTCATCGGGTTGCAGTTCCAGCCGGGCGAGGGCCGCGATGCGGGCAATATCTTGGGAGTTCAGGGACATGGTGGGAAAGCGCACTTGCGCCATAACGACATGTAACCTCGCGCGGGGCCGCGCAGGGGTGTCCGGCACAGGGGATCGGGTATTATCCCGCCTTCGGCGAGCGGAGCTCCGCCATTGGTGCAACGGCCGTGCAAAGCGGCCGGTTTCACATAAGAAACGAGGATTCCCCCCATGTTCGGAGCTTTCCGACGCTACTTGTCCACGGACCTTGCCATCGACCTGGGCACGGCCAACACCCTGATCTTCGTCCGCGACAAGGGCATCGTGCTCGACGAACCTTCCGTGGTGGCGATCCGTCACGAAGGCGGCCCGCAAGGCAAGAAGTCGATCCAGGCCGTCGGCCACGAAGCCAAGGCCATGCTGGGCAAGGTGCCCGGCAACATCGAGGCCATCCGGCCGATGAAGGACGGCGTGATCGCCGACTTCACCGTCACCGAGCAGATGCTCAAGCAGTTCATCAAGATGGTCCATCCCCGGTCCGTCCTGAGGCCCAGCCCGCGCATCATCATCTGCGTGCCCTGCGGCTCCACCCAGGTGGAACGCCGGGCCATCCGCGAGTCGGCGCTCGGCGCCGGCGCCAGCGAGGTCTACCTGATCGAGGAGCCGATGGCGGCCGCCATCGGCGCCGGCCTGCCCGTCTCGGAAGCCTCCGGCTCGATGGTCGTCGACATCGGCGGCGGCACCACGGAAGTCGGCGTCATCTCCCTGGGCGGCATGGTCTACAAGGGCAGCGTGCGGGTGGGCGGCGACAAGTTCGACGAGGCCATCATCAGCTACATCCGCCGCAACTACGGCATGCTGATCGGCGAGCCCACCGCCGAAGCCATCAAGAAGCAGATCGGCTCCGCCTTCCCCGGCAGCGAGGTCAAGGAGATGGAAGTCAAGGGCCGCAACCTCTCCGAGGGCGTGCCGCGC
>JAJTCN010000100.1 GCA_021323335.1 Ramlibacter sp. | reverse complement strand
GATGATCTTCTTCACCTACGCCTTCGTGAACATGGGCATGGTCAGCGGCATCCTGCCGGTGGTGGGCGTGCCGCTGCCCTTCATCAGCTACGGCGGCACCGCGATGGTGACGCTGGGCCTGGCGCTGGGCATCCTGATGGCGATCTCCAAGTCCAAGCGGCTGGTTCAAAGCTGATGGCACCCGCCCCGGCCTCTGCCAAGGGACAGAGGCGCCGGCGGCCGCGGCCGGTGCATGATGGCGGCCAGGAGTAACCCCATGCGCGTACTGGTTTGCGACGACCACGACTTGTTCCGTGAAGGCCTGCGCCTGCTGCTGGAGAAGCTGGACGCCGGCATGCAGGTCACGCTGGCCAGCTCCGCGGAGGAGGCGATCGCGGCCACCCGCGGGGCCATGTTCGACCTGATCCTGATGGACTGGCACATGGAGGGCATGGGCGGCGCCGGTGCGCTGGCCGCCCTGCGCGAAACCGCTCCCCTGACCCGCGTGGTGGTGCTGTCGGGCGACCGGGACGAGAACCTCGTGCACACCGCGGTGGAACTGGGGGCGGCGGGCTTCATCCCCAAGGCGTCGCCGCCCGCGGTGCTGATGAAGGCCGTGATGACGGTCGCCGACGGCGGGGTGTACCTGCCCAGCGCCGGCTTCACCCGGGGCCAGGCGCGCGACGTGCGCGACGCCTTCCCCACCCTGACCGAACGCCAGGCCGACGTGCTGCGCGCGGCCCTGCGCGGCAGCTCCAACAAGCTCATCGCGCGGGAGCTCGGCATCAGCGACGGCACCGTCAAGACGCACCTGCGCGCCATCTACCAGGAGCTGGGCACGCGCAACCGCACCGAGGCCGTCTACATGGCGGCGGAGCAGGGCGTGCGGATTTCGTAGGCCGGAGGTGAGCGCGAAGCCGAACCCCGGTGACCGGTGATGCACGCACCCACCCGTCCCGTAGGCCGGCGGTGAGCGCGAAGCCGAACCCCGGTACCGCAAACGACCATCACTCCCTCTCCAGCACCCGCGCCAGTTCCTCCTGCAGCGCCGGCAACCCCACCGGCTTGTGCAACAACGTGATCCCCGCGCGCTGCGCCTCCAGCAAGCGGTCCGGCGCGGTGTCGCCGCTGATCAGGAGCGCCGGGGTCGGGCCGACGGCCGCCACCACCTGCGCGATCACGGCGATGCCGGTTTCGCCATTGCGCAGGCGCAGGTCGGCGAGGATCACGTCCGGCTTGTGGCTGCGCGCCTGCTGCAGCGCTTCTTCGCCGGCGGAAGCTTCCAGGCAGCGGCAGCCCAGCTCCTCCAGCAGCACGCGCATGCCGATGCGCACCGAGCGCTCGTCGTCCACCACCAGCACCGTGCGGCCGGCGAAGCTGTGCACGCGCGCCGGCGCGCCGGGTGCCGGCAGCGGGCCGCCCTGCCCATGCAGCGGCAGCGCCAGCGAGACGGTGGTGCCGCGGCCCACGTCCGAGCGCAGGTCCACGCCGATGCCCAGCAGCTTGCAGAAGCGCCGCACGATGGACAGGCCCAGGCCCAGGCCCTTGGAGCGATCCCGTTCCGGATTGCCGACCTGGTAGAACTCCTCGAACACCATTTCCCGTTCCGCCGGCGGGATGCCGCGGCCGGTGTCCTCGACCGAGACCCGGGCGGTGGCGCCCTCGACGCGCAGGCGCAGCGTCACGCTGCCGCGCTCGGTGAACTTGACGGCGTTCTCGGTCAGGTTGCGCAGCACCCGCAGCACCAGCGCGGGGTCGGTGCGGCAACGCACCCCGGTCGGGGTGTCGAGCACCGCGCGCAGGCCCTTGGCCTCGATCGCGGCGCGCATCTCCGCATGGTGCATCCGCAGCATCTCGCCGAGGTCCACCACCTTCCAGGCCGGCGCCACGACGCCGGCATCGAGCTTGGAGATGTCGAGCAGCTGGTCGAGCTGCTCCGACAGGGCGACGGTCACCTGGCTCAGGAGGTCGACCACCTCGCGGTCGCGGCCCTCGATCTGGCGCAGCGACAGGGCGGCGACCAGCAACCCGATGGTGTGCAGCGGCTGGCGCAGGTCGTGGCTGGCCGCCGCCAGGAAGCGCGTCTTGGCCTGGTTGGCCTGGTTCGCCTGCGCCAGCGCGTCGGTGAGCTTCTCGTTGAGCGCGCGTTCCTGGAACCGGATCCGCACCGACTCGGTGAAGGTGCGCCAGGCGTTGCCGGCCAGGCCGAACAGCACCCAGAGGTACAGCAGGAGCAGCAGGCCCACCGACAGCTCGGTCCAGCCCGTCGGCGTCGGCCCCGGATGGATGGCCCACAGCAGCGGCAGCGGCCCCGCCATCGGCAGCACGTACGGCAGGAACAGGATGCGGCGCCCGGCGGTGGTGCCGACCGCGCCGGTCGCCAGGCCCAGCATCAGCAGGGTAATGAACGACCTTTCCGCGTCGCTCAGCATCGGGAAGGCGAACAGCGTCAGGCTGAGGGTGGAGCCGCTGGCCAGGCTCATGAAGCCGGCGGTGCGCACGCGCTCCGACGCCGGCCGGTCCACCTGCAGCGGCAGGCGGGCGAGCAGGCGCCAGCGCACCAGCAGCATGCCCAGCGCCAGCGCCAGCCAGGCCAGCGGAATCCAGTCCGGGAGCACCTGCACGCCCAGCGCGGCGACGATCACCATCAGCAGCGCGATGGGCAGCGGGACCCGGCGGTTCTGCTCCGCCAGCAGCTCGATCAGCCGCAGGTCCACCTCTTCGCGCGGTGCCTGCGCGGGGTGCGTCGGCATCGTTGGTCCTTCCCTGTCCATCGTTCTAGTTTTTATATCTTGCCCGGGTGCGACGGCCGGCTCAAGGGGGGAGACCCGGGAGTCTGCGCGGCAGAGAGACGGGCCTGCGCCGGGGCTTGGAGCGTGCCAGGCTAGGCGCAGGCGACGCCGTGTGGTCAATCCACACAAGGAGGCCTGTAACGACGCCTGGCGCGCTCCAAGCCCCGGCCCGAAGGGTTGGGCCGATAAGGGGGCGCATGCGTCGTTACGGTCACGGGTCAAGCCGGCCAGGCTTGACCCGCGCCCGCGCCTAGCCTGCGCCCCCTTCTCGACCCAACGCAGGCCCGTCTCTCTGCCGCGCAGACTCCTGCCGCCATAATGCCCGGCCATGGGCGGAACGATCGGCATCGTTGGCGTTGGCAACATGGGCGGTGGCATGGCCGGACGCCTGCGCGACCGCGGCTGGCAGGTGCAGGTTTGCGACCTGGTGGCGTCCCGGGTGGTGGCCTGCGTCAAGCACGGCGCTCGTGCCGCCGCCACGCCGGCCGAGGCCGCCGCCGGCGCCGAGGCCCTGATCGTCGGCGTCGTCGATGCGGCGGAAATGCACGAGGTCCTGTTCGGCGCGATGGGGGCGGCGGCGGCCCTCGCTCCCGGGGCTGCCGTCCTGTTGTGTCCCACGGTGGCGCCGCGGGACGTGGAGCGCATCGCCGCGGCGCTGGCCGACCGCGGCCTGGCGGCGATCGACGCGCCGATGTCCGGCGGCCCGGCGCGGGCCCGCGACGGCAGCATGAGCCTGATGGTCGCGTGCGCCGACGCCGTGTTCGAGGCGCGCCGCGACTTGCTGGAGACCTTGAGCAGCAAGGTGTTCCGCGTCGGCACCCGGCCCGGCGACGGGGCTCGCACCAAGCTCGTGAACAACCTGCTGGCCGGCATCAACCTGGCCGGCGCGGCCGAGGCGCTGGCGCTGGCGGAGCGGCTCGGGCTGGACGCCGGGCGCACGCTGGACGTGATCGAGCAGTCCAGCGGGCAGAGCTGGATCGGCTCCGACCGGATGCGGCGCGCCCTGGCCGGCGACTACGCGCCGCGCGCCCACGTCACGCTGCTGCAGAAGGACACCCGCCTGGCGCTGGAGGCGGCGCTGGCCGCGGGCTTTCGCCCCAGCCTCGGGCCGGCGGCGCACGAGGCGTTCAACCGCGCCGTCGCGGCCGGCGACGCCGAACTGGACGACGCCGCGCTGCTGCGGTTGTTCCGCAAGCAATGACGACCATCCTGATCGTCGAGGACGACGACGCCATCCGCAACAACGTGGCGCGCATCCTCCGGCTGGAAGGCTACGACGTCAGCGTCGCCACCAACGGCATCGAAGGACTGGAGCGCGCGCAGGCGGTGCGGCCGGACGTCGTCCTGAGCGACATCAACATGCCGGGCATGGACGGCTTTGCGCTGGTGCAGGCGCTGCGCGCGGACCCTTCCTTCGCCACCACCGTGGTCATGCTGCTGACGGCGCTGGACGACCGTGCCAGCATGCGGCGCGGCATGGGCACCGGCGCCGACGACTACCTGGCCAAGCCCTTCACCCGCGTCGAGCTGCTGGATGCGCTGGATGCCCTGCTGCGAAAGCGCGGACGGATCGCCCTGACCATCGAATCGGCGGTGCAGTCGCGCGAGGAGCAGTTGCGCCGCGCCTTTGCCGAGAGCATCGCCGGCAACCCCCCGGCGCAGCGGCCCGGCCTGGATGCACCGCTGGGGGCCATCACCGACCAGGTGCTGCCCGCCACGGTGCTGTTCTCCGACATCCGCAACTTCACCTCGCTGGCCGAGAAGCTGGATTCGAGCGAGGTGGCCGAGCTGCTGATGCGCTATTTCGAGCACACCAGCGAGCCCGTGCTGCGGCACGGCGGCATGCACCTCAAGTTCATCGGCGACGGCCTCATGGCCGTGTTCGCCGACACGCCGGGCGGGCCGCGCACGGCGCCGGCGCGCCGCGCGGTGTCGGCCGCGCTGGCCGTGGCGCTGGCCACCCACGAATTCCGCCACTGGCTCGACCAGCGTTTCGCCGGCCGCGGCCTGCCGCCGTTCGCCATCGGCGTCGGCCTGCATGCCGGCGAGGTCACCATCTGCCGCCTGGGCTCCACGGCGGTGAAGGAAACCACGCCGATCGGCGACACCGTCAACACCGCCGCCCGCCTGCAGTCGGCCAGCAAGGAGCTGGGGTGGACGGTGGTCGCGAGTGCCGCCGTGCTGCAGGAGGCCGGCGACGGCGTGCAGACCGGCGCCATGACCTCCCTGGAGGTGCGCGGGCGCCATGGCTGGGTGGACGTCGCCGAGATCGTGGGGCTGGAAACCAGCGCGGCCGACCTCGACCACGGCATGGCCGCCCTGGCCGGTCGCGGCGAGGAAATCCGCGAGGCGGTGCAGATCAATTCCGCGATCACGGCCCGCGCGGTCAAGGGCGCGCTGCGCACGCGCCTGTCGACTCTGAAGAACCACCAGTTCCGGCCCGGCGACGCGCCCTTGCGCCTGAAGGGCTTCCGGCTCACGCGGAAGATCGCCTCCGGCGGGATGACCGAGGTGTACCTCGCCGTGCAGGAGGCGGACGGCCTGCCGGTGGTGCTGAAGGTGCTGGAGGCGGAGGGCCGCTCGGCCAGCGCGAACCTGTCGCGCTTCATCCAGGAATACACGCTGGTGTCGCGCATCGCCGACCCGCACGTGGTGCGCATCTACGACCAGGGCTTCACCGACGACCACGCCTACATCGCGATGGAGTACTTCGAGCGCGGCGACCTGCGCTCCGAGCTGAAGGCGGGCATGGAGCCTGCGCGGGTGCTGCAGGTGGTGCGGCAGATCGCGCGCGGGCTGGACGTGATCCATTCCCACGGCGTCATCCACCGCGACCTGAAGCCGGAGAACGTGATGCTGCGGCCGGACGGCAGCGTGGCCATCGCCGACTTCGGCGTCGCCAAGTCGATGCTGCAGGAGGACAACCTGGCGCTGACGCAGACCAAGCACGGCGAGGTCGTCGGCACGCCCTACTACCTGAGCCCGGAGCAGGCCTCCGGGCGCGAGATCGGCCCGCCTTCGGACGTCTACAGCCTGGGCGTGATGATGTACGAGATGCTCACGGGCGAGCGGCCGTTCAGCGCGGAGACGCTGGACCTGCTGCTGGCCCGCCACCTCACCGCGCCGGTGCCCGCGCTGCCGCCGCGGCACGCCGGCTTGCAGGCGGTGCTGGAGAAGATGATGGCCAAGCAGGCGGAGCAGCGGTATCCGACCGCGCAGGCGCTGCTGGACGCGCTGGACAGCCTCCAAGGCTGAGTTGCCCGGCCTCTACAATGGTTCGATGATCTCCCGCGAACCCACCATCGAACGCCTCGCCACCGCGCGGGCGCTGCTGCTCGAGCCGTTCGGCCTGGACGAAACCCACCTGACCCGGGCGCTCGCCGAGATCCGCGCGCACCGCGTGGACGACGCCGACCTCTACTTCCAGTACACCCGCAGCGAGGGCTGGAGCCTGGAAGAGGGCATCGTCAAGACCGGCAGCTTCAGCATCGACCAGGGCGTCGGCGTGCGCGCGGTCAGCGGCGAGAAGACCGCCTTCGCCTATTCCGACGACATCTCCGAGGCTTCGCTGCTCGACGCGGCGCGCACCGTGCGTTCGATCGCCGCCGTGTCGAAGAACGCGCGCGTGCGCGTCAACCCGTCGCGCGTGGCCGGCAGCCGCACGCTGTACGGTGGCGAGGACCCGATCTCGTCCCTCGACAGCGCGGCCAAGGTCAGCCTGCTGGGGCGGGTGGAACAGATGGCCCGGGCCAAGGACCCGCGCGTCGCGCAGGTGATGGCGGGCCTCGCGAGCGAGTACGACGTGGTGCTGGTGGCGCGTGCCGACGGCACGCTGGCCGCCGACGTGCGGCCGCTGGTGCGCCTGTCGGTGACGGTGATCGCGGAGCAGAACGGGCGCCGCGAGATGGGATCGGGCGGCGGCGGCGGCCGCTTCGGCCTCGGGTATTTCACCGACCAGCAGCTCCAGAGCTACGTGGACGACGCGGTGAAGGCGGCGATGACCAACCTCGAATCGCGGCCCGCGCCTGCCGGCCACATGACCGTGGTGCTGGGGCCGGGCTGGCCCGGCATCCTGCTGCACGAGGCGGTGGGCCACGGGCTGGAAGGCGACTTCAATCGCAAGGGCTCCAGCGCCTTCAGCGGCAAGGTCGGCCAGCGCGTCGCCGCCAAGGGCGTGACGGTGCTGGACGACGGCACCATCGCCGACCGCCGCGGCTCGCTGAACGTCGACGACGAGGGCAATGCCAGCCAGCGCAACGTCCTCATCGAGGACGGCATCCTGCGCGGCTACATCCAGGACGCGATGAACGCGCGCCTGATGCGCGTGGCGCCCACCGGCAACGGCCGCCGCGAGAGCTATGCGCACATCCCCATGCCGCGCATGACCAACACCTACATGCTGGGCGGCGACCGCTCGCCGGAAGAGATCGTGGCCAGCATCGACAAGGGCCTGTACGCCACCAACTTCGGCGGCGGCCAGGTGGACATCACCTCCGGCAAGTTCGTCTTCTCCGCCAGTGAAGCGTACTGGGTGGAGAAGGGCAAGATCCAGTATCCGGTCAAGGGCGCGACGATCGTCGGCAACGGCCCGGATGCGCTCACCCGCGTCAGCATGATCGGCAACGACATGAAGCTGGACACCGGCGTAGGCACCTGCGGCAAGGAAGGCCAGAGCGTGCCGGTCGGCGTGGGCCAGCCGACGCTGCGCATCGACGGGCTGACCGTCGGGGGCACCGCCTGACACGGACGCCATGGACACGCTGCCGCCGCGCCGCCACGCCACGCTGCCGAGCATCCAGACTTTCGGGGAGCTGAGCAACTTCCTGCGCGCCGCCGTCGCCGACGAGGACACCCGCGCGTTCTCGGACAGCGTGGGCGAGCTGGCCGCGCACGCCGAGAGCGTGATAGCCGTGCTGCAGCGCAGCCGGCGGCGCGACGTCGCCGCCCCGGCCCTGATGGACATGCTGACCGTGCTGCGGTCCCACCGCGCCTTCGTGCTGGAGCTCGGCCTCACCTGGCGCGGCCTGTACGAATACGCCGGCTACCTGCAATCGGTCAACAACTTCCGCATCCTCATCAGCCAGTGGCTGCAGGCGGCGTCCTGGGAGGACGAACTGGAGGTCACGGCGGAGGACTTCCAGTCGGTGGCGTGGCGCACCCTGGGCGACGGCATGCTGCTGATCGACATGTACGAGCAGTGGCTGGAGCGCGAGGGCGTGGACAGCGAGCGCTTCGAGGACGTGCCCGAGCCGCAGCGCGAAAAGGTGCGGCAGTGGTGGCACAAGCTGCGGCGCTGACGCAACGCGGCGCCATCGCCGCTTGAGGCCCGGCCGGGCCCATGTGCTACATTGGTCCCATGCGTCCCGTTCCCGCCTTCTTTTTTGGCTACTTCTGGTTCTCCTGCGCCCCCGGCGGAAGAGAGATCTGAGCGTACCCGAACGAAACGCAAAGAACCTCGAACAAACCGCGTATGCGCATCCCGTCGACAAGACCAGCCAGACCGACGACGAACGCATCAAGGACATCACCGTGCTGCCTCCCCCGGAACACCTGATCCGCTTCTTCCCGATCCGCGGGACGCCCGTGGAAGGCCTGATCAGCCAGACGCGCCGCGCCATCCACGACATCATGGCCGGCCAGGACGACCGCCTGCTGGTGGTGATCGGCCCGTGCTCCATCCACGACCCGGTGGCGGCGCTGGAGTACGCACGCAAGCTGAAGGACGCGCGGGCGAAGTACCAGGACACGCTGGAGATCGTGATGCGGGTGTACTTCGAGAAGCCGCGCACCACGGTCGGCTGGAAGGGCCTGATCAACGACCCGTACCTGGACGAGAGCTACCGCATCGACGAGGGGCTGCGCATCGCCCGGCAACTGCTGATCGACATCAACCGGCTCGGCGTGCCGGCGGGCAGCGAATTCCTCGACGTCATCTCGCCGCAGTACATCGGCGACCTGATCTCCTGGGGCGCGATCGGGGCGCGCACCACCGAAAGCCAGGTGCACCGCGAACTGGCTTCCGGCATCTCGGCGCCGATCGGCTTCAAGAACGGCACCGACGGCAACATCAAGATCGCCACCGACGCCATCCAGGCGGCCGCGCGGCCGCACCACTTCCTGTCCGTCCACAAGAACGGGCAGGTCGCGATCGTGCAGACCAACGGCAACCGCGATTGCCATGTCATCCTGCGCGGCGGCAAGGCGCCGAACTACGACGCCGCCAGCGTCGCGGCAGCCTGCCGGGAACTGGAGGCCGCCGGCCTGCCGCCGACGCTGATGGTGGACTGCAGCCACGCCAACAGCAGCAAGCAGCACGAGCGCCAGGTGGACGTGGCGAAGGACATCGCGGGGCAGATCGCCGGTGGTTCGCGCCACGTGTTCGGGCTGATGATCGAAAGCCACCTCACCGGCGGTGCGCAAAAGTTCACGCCCGGCAAGGACGACCCGCGGGCGCTGGAGCACGGCAAGAGCATCACGGACGCCTGCATCGGGTGGAATACCTCGCTGGATGTGCTGGAAGTCCTGTCCGGCGCCGTCCGGCACCGCAGGGGCTGACGCCCATCGGGAGGTGTCGGGTCACCCAAACGTGTTATTTACATCCAGTAACTAGACAAGTACATTTGTTTCCACTCGGCCCTCCGTGGGCCCGAGGAGGGAAAGCCAGATGACCACCGAGGTTCCCGTTCTCCGCCTGGGATTGGCGGGGTACAGCGAAGCGCAGCAGAAGACCGCGGCCGATGCCGCGCGCAGCGCCGCGAGTACGCGCTGTACCTGGGAACTCGCCCCTTTCTCCGAAGCGGATGCCTGGTGGCTGGAGGGCAGCCGCACGATGCTGCTGCCCAACCAGCACCTGCGCGTGCAGCCGGCCGTGCCCTCCAACCGGTCCGTGCAGCTGGCGCTGGCCGATGTCGACCGGCCCGTCGCCTTCTCGCTGCCGCTTACCGCGCCGGGCTTCAAGCCGGCGGTCACCTTCCAGTTGAACGAGCGCGCCGAGGCCGCCCGCGTGCTGCAGCAGTTCGCCGGCTGGATGAAGCCGACCGTGGCGCAGTTCGCGCTGGCCACCAGCATCGCCGACCACCAGCCGACCTTGGGCTCGGGCTCCTGGGAGGTGCTGCGGGGCAGCGACCTGCTGGCCGTCGTCGACCTGAAGCTGGGCGCCGGCGTGCTGCCCGACGCCACCGCGGCCGACTTCGCCGGGGCCAGCTGGTGCATCCGCAACCACGGCGACGTGATCATCCCCACCGAGTTCTCGCGCGTGAGCGTGTCGCAGCTGATGTGGCAGTACGCGCAGCGCACCGAGCGCGACCTGCTGCCGCCGCACTATCGCGCGCAGCCGCTCTACTTCCGCCGGCCGCCGCGGCTGGCGCAGCGCTTCCAGCGCGACGCCCACCTGCTGGTGATGCGCGAGCTGGTCGCGCAGCCGGGGCTGACCTTCGGCGACCTGCAGCAATGCACCGGCATGGCCGAGACCGCGCTGGCGCGCTGCCTGTCCGCGCTCTACGTCGTCGGCTCCATCACCTCCAACCCGCGGCGCGCGAACCTGCCTTCCAGCCGGCCGCCGGGCACCGGGGGCGAGAGCCTCCAGCACTCCCAGCAGAGCAGCTTCAACTCGGTGCTGGACTCCGCGCCGCGTCCGCCGCCCCTGCTGCGCGGCATCGCCAACGACAAGACCGCGCCCGCGCCGCTCAAGCCGGACTAGGCGAGTTCCTGCAGCAGCTTCGCGTGGATGCCGCCGAAGCCGCCATTGCTCATGCACAGCACGTGGTCGCCCGGCCTTGCGGCGGCCTTCACCTGTGCCACCAGCTCCGTGATGTCCTTGCCGATCTGCGCTTTCGCGCCCATCGGCGCCAGCGCTTCGGCCGGGTCCCAGCCCAGGCCGCCGGCATGGCAGAACGCCAGGTCGGCCTGCTCCAGGCTCCACGGCAGCTGCGCCTTCATCGTGCCCAGCTTCATGGTGTTGCTGCGCGGCTCGAACACCGCCAGGATCCGCTGGTCCTTCACCTGCCGGCGCAGGCCGTCGATGGTGGTGCGGATGGCGGTGGGGTGGTGCGCGAAGTCGTCATAGACGGTGATGCCGCCGGCGATGCCCTTGACCTCCATGCGCCGCTTGACGTTGCGGAACTCCCGCAGCGATTCCGCCGCGACCGCGGGCGTGACGCCGACGTGCTGCGCCGCCGCGATGGCGGCCAGCGCGTTGAGCTGGTTGTGCACGCCGCCCACGTCCCAGCGCACGCGCGCCGCGCGGTGGCCTTGCTCCAGCACGTCGAAGTCGTGCGGCTCGCCTTCGGCGCGGAAGTCGCTGACCGCGGCGCCGAAGGTGCGCACCTCGCTCCAGCAGCCCTGGTGCAGCACGCGCGCGAGGCTTTCCTCCAGTCCGTTGGAGACGATGCGGCCGGTGGACGGCACCGTGCGCACCAGGTGGTGGAACTGGCGCTCGATGGCCGCGAGGTCGTCGAAGATGTCCGCGTGGTCGAATTCCAGGTTGTTCAGGATCGCCGTGCGCGGGCGGTAGTGGATGAACTTGCTGCGCTTGTCGAAGAACGCGGTGTCGTATTCGTCGGCCTCGATCACGAAGGGCGTGAGCGGGCGGGCCATGTTGCCCAGCCGCGCCGAGACGCCGAAGTTGAGCGGGACGCCGCCGACCAGGAAGCCGGGCTGCAGCCCGGCGTGCTCGAGGATCCAGGCGAGCATCGAAGTGGTGGTCGTCTTGCCGTGCGTGCCGGCGACGGCCAGCACGTGCCGGCCTTGCAGCACGTTCTCGGCGAGCCATTGCGGGCCGCTGGTGTAGCGCAGGCCCTGGTCGAGGATGGCCTCCATGAGCGGAAAGCGCGGCGTGCCGTCGGGGAGGCGGGCGCGCGAGACCACGTTGCCGACGACCCAGACGTCGGGCTTGAACGAGAGTTGTTCGACGCCGAAGCCTTCGATGAGGTCGATGCCGAGCGAGCGAAGCTGGTCGCTCATGGGCGGGTAGACGCCGGCGTCGCAGCCGGTCACCTGGTGCCCGGCCTCCCGCGCGAGCGCGGCGAGGCCCCCCATGAACGTGCCGCAGATGCCGAGGATGTGGATGTGCATGGGGCGGGATTATCCCGGGGAGCACGGCCGCGCTTCGAGGGAGCCGGACTTCCGGACGCAAAAGACGCAAAGGTTTCGCAAAAGTCGCAAAAGGACTTCCAATCCGGATTCCCTTTTGCGTCCTTTGCGAAACCTTTGCGACCTTTGCGTCCGGCTGTCCGCTCCCGCATTCCTACTTCGGAAACCGCTCCCTCAACTTCAGCTTCCAGAACTTCCCCGTCGACGTCCGCGGCACGGCTTCGATGAACTCATAGCGTTCCGGCAATTGCCACTTGGCGAAGGAATGCTTCAGCAAGTGCTCGTTCAAGGCGGCTGGCTGCGCGTCCGCGCCCTTCTTCAGCACCACGCACGCCAGCGGGCGCTCGCTCCACTTTTCGTCGGGGATGGCGATCACGGCGGCTTCGGCGACGGCGGGGTGGGCCATCAGGGCGTTTTCCAGGTCCACCGAACTGATCCACTCGCCGCCCGACTTGATCAGGTCCTTGGTCCGGTCCGTGATGCGCACGAAACCCAGTTCGTCCACGCTCGCCACGTCCCCCGTGCGCAGCCAGCCGTCGGCGGTGAACTTGCCCGGATCCAGCGGCACCTCGTGGTAGCTGCCGGTGATGAAAGGGCCGCGCACCTGGATCTCGCCCACCGACTTGCCGTCCCAGGGCTGCTGGCCGGTGTCGCCCATCACCCGCAAGTCCACCAGCGGCACCGGCACGCCGGCCATGGAGGCGCGGCGGTATTTCTCGTCGCCGCTCGCGTCGCGCAACTCCGCCCGCGGATACGAGATCGTGCAGACCGGCGACGTCTCCGTCATGCCCCAGCCCTGCATGATCCAGATGCCATGCTTGTCGAACGCGCGGATCAACGCTTCCGGCACCGCCGCGCCGCCGACCAGCGAGCGCATGCCGGCGGGCAACTTCCAGCGGCCGTGGTTCGGCGAGCCCTTCTCCTGCGCCGCATCGAAGGCCTGGATCAGGCTCATCCAGATGGTCGGCACGCCGAGCGACAGGGACGGCGGCTCCAGCTGCATCAGGTCCAGCAAGTCGTCGGGATGCAGGTGCGGCCCGGGAAAGACCAGCTTCACGCCCATCATCACCGCGCCGTACGGCATGCCCCAGCTGTTGGCGTGGAACATCGGCGTCACCGGCATCACCACGTCCGTGCCGCGCAGGCCCCAGAAGTCGCCCAGGCTGGCGACGAGGGTGTGGAGGATGGTCGAGCGGTGCGAGTACGCGACGCCCTTGGGCCGCCCGGTGGTGCCGGAGGTGTAGCACATGGCCACCGGGTCGTTCTCGTCGTGCTCCGCGTACTGGAAGCCGTCCGGGTCCGCGTCCGCCAGCAGGGCCTCGTAGTCGGTGAACTCCGCCGGCACGGGCGCGCCGGAGAAGGGGAACACGATCACCTTGTCGAAGGCATGCTTGCCGGCGAACTGCCGGTACAGCGGCAGCAGCACGTCGTCCACGATCAGGAAGCGATCGCTGGCATCGCCGGCGATCCAGCCGATCTCGTCCGGCGACAGCCGCAGGTTCAGGGTGTGCATCACGCCGCCCGCCGCCGGGATGCCGAAGTAGGCCTCCAGGTGCGCATGGTGGTTCCAGCACAGCGTGGCGACCCGGTCGCCCTTCTTCAGCCCCAGCTCCTGCAGGCCCGCGGCCAGCGAGCGGGTGCGGCGGTGGAACTCGCCGTAGCTGTGCCGCCGCAGGCTCTTGTCCGGCAGGCGCGAGACGATCTCGTTGCCATGGAACAGCTGGCCGGCGCGCTCGAGCAGGTGGTTCAGCGACAGCGGCGTGTTCATCATCGTGCTTTGCATGCGGTGCTCCATGGGACGTCTTCGGCCCACTCTAGGGCCCCGGGCAGGGCGGGGCAATGCAGAATCCCCCCGATGGACACCCTGCAGTCGGAGATCGCCGCGGCCGCCGCGCGGCTGGTGGTGGAAGAGGGCCTGGAATACGGTCCGGCCAAGCGGCGCGCGGTCAAGCAGATGGGCCTGCCGCAACGCACGGCCCTGCCGGACAACGACACGGTCGAAGACGCGGTCATCGAATACATCGCGCTGTTCTGCGCCGACACCCAGCCGGCCGAACTGGCGGCGCTGCGGCGGCTGGCCGTCACTTGGATGGAGCGCATGGAGGAGTTCCGGCCGCACCTCGGGGGCGCGGTCTGGCACGGCACCGCCACGCGCCTGTCGGACATCTACGTCCAGCTGTTCTGCGATGACCCCAAGTCGGCCGAGATCAAGCTGATCGACCACAATGTGGACTACACGCCGCGCACCGTCACCGGTTTCAACGGGGAGTCCGTGGAGGCCTTGAGCATCAGTTCCATGAGCCCGGACCTCGGTGAATCGATCGGGGTCCACCTGCTGGTCTACGATCACGACGACCTGCGCGGCGCCCTGAAGCGCGACGCCAAGGGCCGCACGCCCCGCGGCGACCTGGCCGCCGTGCGGTCCCTGCTGGAGAACACACCCGATGAATGACACGGCCGCACCGCAAGCGGTCTCCTCCCCGAACCGGCGCAACTGGCTGGTTGCCGCGGTCGCCGGCGCAGCCGCCGTGGCCGGCGCCGGCGTCGCCTGGTGGCGCTACCGTCCCGGCGACCTCGAAGACGGCGCGACGCAGCGCCTGTGGGCCGCGAGCTTCGACACGCCGCAAGGCGGCGCGCTGGCGATGGCCTCCTTGCGCGGCAAGCCGGTGCTGGTGAACTTCTGGGCCACCTGGTGCGCGCCCTGCGTCGAGGAAATGCCGCTTCTCGATGCGTTCTACCGCGAACATGCCGCGAAGGGCTGGCAAATCGTCGGCCTCGCGATCGATCAACCGAGCGCGGTGCGCAAGTTCCTGGCCCGCACGCCGGTCACTTTTCCGATCGGGCTGGCCGGGCTCGAAGGCACGGAACTGACCAGGGCGCTGGGCAACCTGGCCGGCGGCCTGCCCTATACCGTGGTGCTCGGCTCCGACGGCACCATCCGCCAGCGTAGAATGGGCCGGGTCAGCGAGGCGGACCTGAAGGCCTGGGCCACCCTCTCCTGACTTGCCGCGCACTCGCCGCGGCGCTTTTCCACCCCGTACACGAAATAAAAATCACGCTCGTTCTTGTGAATTACAAGAAGTAAGCGAATTTTGCTGTAAATTCGCGCTCTCTCGAACGAGGCAGGAGAACCTCCCATGGACTTGCGCAAACTCAAGACGCTGATCGACCTGGTGTCGGAATCGAACGTGTCCGAACTGGAGATCACCGAAGCCGAGGGCAAGGTCCGCATCGTCAAGGGCGGCCCCGCCGTCGTGCAACCGGCGCAGATGCAGATGCACATGCCGCAGGCGGCCGCCCCGGCGCCGGCCCTCGCGCCCGCCGCCGCGCCGGCGCCCGCCGCCGCCGAAGCCCCCAAGGGCCACGTCGTCAAGTCGCCCATGGTCGGCACGTTCTACCGGGCGTCCGCGCCGGGGGCCAAGTCCTTCGTCGAAGTCGGCAGCCAGGTCAAGGAAGGCGAGACCGTCTGCATCATCGAGGCGATGAAGATCCTCAACGAGATCGAGACCGACAAGGCCGGCACCATCACCCAGATCCTGTGCGAGAACGGCCAGGCGGTCGAATACGGCCAACCCCTGTTCGTGATCGAGTGAGCATGTTCAAGAAGATCCTGGTCGCCAACCGCGGCGAGATTGCCTTGCGCATCCAGCGCGCCTGCAACGAGCTGGGCGTCAAGGCGGTGATGGTCTATTCCGAGGCCGACCGCGAAGCCAAGTACGTCAAGCTGGCGGACGAGGCGGTCTGCATCGGCCCGCCGCCGTCCGCGCAGAGCTACCTGAACATGCCCGCCATCATCTCGGCGGCCGAAGTCACCGACGCCGAGGCCATCCACCCGGGCTACGGCTTCCTGTCCGAGAACGCCGATTTCGCCGAGCGGGTGGAAAAGAGCGGCTTCCAGTTCATCGGCCCGACGCCGGACAACATCCGGATCATGGGCGACAAGGTCTCGGCCAAGCAGGCCATGATCAAGGCCGGCGTGCCCTGCGTGCCCGGCTCCGAAGGCGAACTGCCGGACAGCCCGGTGGAGATCCGCCGCATCGCCAAGTCGGTCGGCTATCCGGTGATCATCAAGGCGGCGGGCGGCGGCGGCGGGCGCGGCATGCGCGTGGTGCACACCGAGGCGGCGCTGATCAACGCGGTGCAGATGACCAAGGCCGAGGCCGGCGCGGCCTTCGGCAATCCGGCCGTGTACATGGAGAAGTTCCTCCAGAACCCGCGCCACGTCGAGATCCAGATCCTGGCCGACAAGCACAAGAACGCCGTCTACCTGGGCGAGCGCGACTGCTCCATGCAGCGCCGCCACCAGAAGGTGATCGAGGAAGCGCCGGCGCCGGGCATCCCGCGCAAGCTGATCGAGAAGATCGGCGAGCGCTGCACCGCCGCCTGCCGCAAGATCGGCTACCGCGGCGCCGGCACCTTCGAGTTCCTGTACGAGAACGGCGAGTTCTACTTCATCGAGATGAACACCCGCGTGCAGGTGGAGCACCCGGTGACGGAGCTGATCAGCGGCGTCGACATCGTCAAGACGCAGATCCGCGTGGCGGCCGGCGAGAAGCTGCCGTTCAAGCAGAGCGACATCGTGCTGCGCGGCCACGCCATCGAGTGCCGCGTGAACGCCGAGGACCCGTACACCTTCGTGCCTTCGCCGGGCCGCATCACGCTGTGGCACGCCCCGGGCGGCCCCGGCGTGCGCGTCGACTCGCACGTCTACAACAACTACTTCGTGCCGCCCAATTACGACAGCATGATCGGCAAGATCATCGTCCACGGCGACACCCGCGAGCAGGCGCTGGCCCGCATGCGCGGCGCGCTCGGCGAGACGGTGGTGGAGGGCATCAAGACCAACATCCCGCTGCACCGCGAGCTGGTGGTGGACGCCAAGTTCATGGCCGGCGGCACCAACATCCACTACCTGGAAGAGTGGCTGTCGCACCATAAGCGGTGATGCACGAACTCCGGCTGCTCTGTCCGGAAGAACGCGTCGAGGCCGTCGGTGACGCGCTGGAGGCGCTCGACGCCCTGAGCATCTCGGTGGAGGACGCCGACGCGCGGACGCCGGCGGAGCAGGCGCTCTTCGGCGAGCCCGGCATGCCGCCGCCCAAGGAGGGCTGGCAGCGCTCGCTGGTGATCGCGCTGTTCGCCGAGGAAGCGCAGGCGAAGGAAGCGGCGCAGCTGCTGGCGCCGCAGGACTTCTTCCAGGGCTGCCGGTTCATCGCCATCGTCGACGTGCCCGAGCAGGACTGGGTGCGCCTGACGCAGTCGCAGTTCGAGCCGGTGGAGATCACGCCGAGCTTCTGGATCGTGCCGACGTGGCACGAGCCGCCGGCGCAAGCCGCGCAGGTGATCCGGCTCGACCCGGGCCTAGCCTTCGGCACCGGCACCCATCCCACCACCCGCATGTGCCTGCGCTGGATCGCCCGTCGTCCGCCGGCGAGACAGCGGGTGCTGGACTACGGCTGTGGCTCCGGCATCCTCGCCATCGGCGCCGCCAAGTTCGGCGCGGCGGTAGTGGACGCGGTGGACATCGACCCCGCCGCCGTGCAGTCCACCGAGGCCAACGCCCAGGCCAACCATGTGCAGGTTCGCGCCGGCCTGCCGGACCAGGCCGGCGGCCAGTACGACACCGTGCTCGCCAACATCCTCGCCACGCCGCTGAAGGTGCTGGCGCCGCTGCTGTGCGGCCACGTGGCGCCGGGCGGCGCGCTGGTGCTGGCGGGCATCCTCGCGCGCCAGGCCGACGAGCTGAAGGAGGCCTATGCGCCGTACCTGCAGCTGGAGGTCGCGGACGAAGAGGATGGCTGGATCCTCATGACCGCGCGCCGGTCTACGTAGAATCGCGGGCTCATGAGCCTGATCACCAGCTGCCCCGCCTGCGGCACGATGTTTCGTGTCGTGCCGGACCAGCTGAAGATTTCCGAAGGCTGGGTCCGCTGCGGCCACTGCTCCAACGTGTTCGACGCCACGGCCCACCTGGTCGACGAGGAAGCGCTGTCGCGCCTGCCCGACGACGAAGCCGCCGCCGCCGTCGACAAGGAAACCGCGCCCGTGCCGATGGAGACGCGCCCGGCGCCCATGGAAACCCGGCCCGCGGCGTTCGAGTCCCGTCCGATCGACCTGCCGCTGCGCTCGCCTTCCGCCACGGCCGCCGCGGCGACGGACGCGGTCGACAGTGCGTCGCCGGACTCCAGCTACTTCGGCGACAGCCAGGCGCTGGAACCCTCCCCGCTGGACACGCCGTTCGTGTTCCATCGTTCCGACCTGGTGCCGCCGGGCGACGCGTCCGTCTTCCCGCCGCCGCCCACCGACAGCCAGCTGCCGCGCGACGACGGGCCCGACGAGGAAATGCACGACGTGTCGTTCGTGCGCAATGCGCACCGCAAGGCTTTCTGGCGCCGGCCCTTCGTCCGCCTGGGGCTCGCCTTCTTCAGCCTGCTGCTGGCGGCGGCGCTGCTGCTGCAGCTGGCCTGGCAGGACCACGACCGGCTGGCCCAGGCGCAGCCCGAGCTGCGGCCGGCGCTGCTGGTCATGTGCGAGGTGCTGGGCTGCGAGCTCGGCGCACCGCGGCAGATCGAGGCCATCGCCATCGAAAGCTCCGGCTTCAACCGCGTGCGCAACGACACCTACCGGCTGGCCTTCACCCTGCGCAACACGGGGCGCGTGCAGGTCGCCGCACCGGCCATCGAACTGACCGTCACCGATTCGCAGGACCAGCCCATCGCCCGCCGCGTGCTCCTGCCCGCGGAGCTCGGCGCCGACGGCAAGGTCATCCCCGCCGCCAGCGACTGGTCGGCCACCGCCGGCGTGGTGCTGGCGGTGCCGGGCGCCGCGCGCGTGGCCGGCTACCGCCTGCTCGCCTTCTATCCCTGAACCCTACCGGACCCCCACCCACCATGGCTGCCGTCATCTGCGGATCCCTCGCCTTCGACACCATCATGACTTTCGAGGGCCGCTTCGCCGAGCAGATCCTGCCCGACCAGCTGCACATCCTGAACGTTTCCTTCCTGGTGCCGGCGCTGCGCCGCGACTTCGGCGGCTGCGCCGGCAACATCGCCTACAGCCTCAAGCTGCTGGGCGGCACGCCGCTGCCCATGGGCGCGGTGGGCAGCGACGGCGGCGACTACCTGCAGCGGCTGGAGAAGCTGGGCATCAGCCCCGAGTTCGTGCTGCGCGTGGACGACACGTACACGGCGCAGGCGATGATCATGACGGACCGCGACAACAACCAGATCACCGCCT
>JAJTCN010000159.1:4510-4927 GCA_021323335.1 Ramlibacter sp. | reverse complement strand
ACGTTGATCAGCCACGAGGTGCCGACCGAGCCGGGGGTGATCAGGCCGTTGTACCAGACCAGCAGCACGCCGCCGACCGACGCGATCAGGCCGGCGACCCCGTACGCGGCGACGCGGTGCGCCGTGACGTTGTAGCCCAGTGCATTCATGCGGCGCGGGTTGTCGCGGATGCCTTGCAGCGCGACGCCGAAGGGCGCGCGGGCGATGTACTTCACCGCGAAGTAGCCGACCAGCGCGAGCGACAGCACCAGGAAGTAGAACGGCACCGGCGCGCGCCAGTCGACCCCCAACACCATCGGCGGATGCACCTTCTGGAAACCCTGGAAGCCGTTGAACACCGTGTAGTTCTGCAGGCACAGGTAGTAGAAGGCCACGCCCATGGCCAGCGTGATCATGATGGTGTAGATGCCTTCGGTG
>JAJTCN010000159.1:0-4498 GCA_021323335.1 Ramlibacter sp. | reverse complement strand
CTGCAGGCACAGGTAGTAGAAGGCCACGCCCATGGCCAGCGTGATCATGATGGTGTAGATGCCTTCGGTGCGCACCGACAGCCAGCCGATCAGCACCGAGGCCAGCGTGCCGGCGGCCAGCGCGACCAGGATCGCCATCGGCCAGGGCCAGCCCAGGCTGATGGCGGTGCTGCTGGTGCCGAGGATGGCCAGCGTGTAGCCGGCGACGCCCGCCACCGTCATCTGCGCCAG
Organism: Ramlibacter sp.; assembly: GCA_021323335.1. Lineage (GTDB taxonomy): Bacteria > Pseudomonadota > Gammaproteobacteria > Burkholderiales > Burkholderiaceae_C > Ramlibacter. The sequence continues at coordinate 4,267 of JAJTCN010000159.1, read as the reverse complement.
CGACACCATGCCGCCGTAGCCGGCGAGGAACATCAGCGACAGCGCCACCAGCCCGAGCGCGAGGCTCTGGCCGGCGACCTGGAAGGTGAGGAAGGGCGAGGCGACGAAGGGGAAGACGAGCAGGCCGACGAGGACGACGATGTGGTGGGGGGAGATGGCAGCGTAGGCCGTCGCCATGACGCCGCGTCGCGGTTCGCCTTCGGGCTCACCACGACCTACGGGGAGCAGGCCGGTATTCGTAGGGCGTGGTGAGCCCGCAGGCGAACCGCGCCATTCCCCGGCCGCCGCCGTGTTCATCGCCTTGCGCCACCGCGCCGCGCTCATGCCGACCTCCCCATCAGGCCGCGCGGCCGGAACGCCAGCACCAGCACGAGGATGACGAAGGTGAACACCACGCTGTAGGTCGGCGCATACGCAAGTCCATACGTCTCGGCCAGCCCCAGGATCACCGCCCCCAGCGCCGCACCGACCACGCTGCCCATGCCGCCGACGATCACCACGATCAGCGACGCGAGCAGCAGCCGCGTGTCCTCGCCCGGCACCATCGACAGCTCCACCGCGCCGATCACGCCGCCCAGGCCGGCCAGGCCGGCGCCCAGCGCGAAGGTGATGGCGAACACCAGGTTCACGTTGACGCCGGCCGCGGCAAGCATCCCGCGGTCGTCGACGCCGGCGCGGATCATCATTCCGACCCGCGTGCGATTGAGCAGCAGCCACAGGCCGACGCCGATCGCGATGCCCATCCCCAGCAGGCTCAGGCGGTACGCCGAATAGGCGTTGATGATCGGGATGCCGCGGATCGGCCCCTGCAGCCAGGCCGGCGCCTCCATCTGGTGGACCTGCGCGGTGAAGATCCACATCAGCAGGTCCGCCACCACCACCGACAGGCCGATGGTCACCATGGTCTGGCGCAGGTCCTGGTTCTGCATGTGCCGCAGGATCAGCACCTGCAGGAGCAGTCCTCCGAGCGCCGCCGACGCGAAGCCGGCAGCGATGCCCAGGATCCACCAGCCGGTGCGCTCGGCGACGATGAAGCCGATGTAGCCGCCCAGCAGGTAGAGCGAGCCGTGCGCCAGGTTCACGTTGCGCATCAGGCCGAACACCAGCGTGAAGCCGCTGGCGACGATGAAGTACAGCGAAGCGAGCGTCAGCCCGTTGAGGAGGGTGACGAGGAACAGGCGCGTGTTGTCGAACAGCGCCCACACCGAGAAGACGAGGATGGGGCCGCTGATGAGGAGCCAAGGGAGCAGGGCGCGCCACGCAATGCGGGTGCGGAAGCCCTGGGCCCCCGCCTCCGCGGGGGTGACGAGGATGGCACTCATGCCGCGCCGAGCTCGTGGCCGCGCATCATGATCTCGCCGCCGTACACGGTGGCGCAGCGGATCGCCTCGGCCGGCGTGAAGCCCAGGTACTTGACGAAGAACTCGAGGTCGCGCGCGTTCTGGCAATGCGGCGTGAAGGCGAAACCGTAGTCGCCGCCGAACAGGATGCGCACGCCGCGCTTGTGCATGGCGCGCAAGGACTCCACCGCCGCATCCCACTCGATCTGGTAGCCCATGGCGACCGCCTTCTCGTGCGTGATGCCGTAGGCCTCGGCCTCGTGCAGCATCGCGTACAGGATGGCGATGCCGGGCGCGACGAACACCCGGCTCTTGGCCGCTTCCAGCATGTCCAGCGTTTCCTCGTCGGTGAAGCTGGCGTGGTAGATCACGTCGATGCCGTGCCGCAGCGCCTGCTTGACCGAGGCGGCCGAGCGCGCATGCGCCGTGCCGCGCTTGCCGCGCACCCGCACTTCGTCCATGGCGGCCGCCACTTCGGCGTCGCTCATCCAGGTGGTCTCGGCCGGCGAGTCCGGCGTGAAGTTGTCCCCGGAGAGATTGAGCTTGATCGAGTCCACGCCGTATTTCAGGAACATGCGCACGGCCTTGCGCATCTCGTCGGCGCTGTTGACGTTGACGCCGAAACTGAACTCGGGGAAGGGCAGGTGCGGCAGGGTCTCGTCGCCCAGGCCGCCCGGCACCGTGATCTCCTGGCTGGCGGCCAGGTAGCGCGGGCCGGGGATCTGGCCGCTGTTGATGGCGTTGCGGATCACCACGTCCAGCCGCGGCTTGGCGCAGGCCGCGCCGACGCACGACGTGAAGCCCGCCTCGAGGTAGCGCTTGGCGACCTTGGCGCACCACAGCACGTGCTCCTCCAGCGGCATGGTCTGGATGGCGGACAGCGTGGCAGCGTCGTTCCAGGAGAAATGCGTGTGGGCCTCGCACATGCCCGGCATCAGCGTCGCGCCGGCGGCGTCGATCACCGTGGCCGCACCGCCGCTGACGGAACCGCCCGAGCGGCTGACGCGCTTGATGCGGCTGCCTTCCACCAGCACGCTGCCGAGGAAGGGCGAGGCGTTGGTGTTGCCCTCGAGGATGCGGACGTTGGTGAACAGCGTGCTTTCCATCGTCGTCTCCTCAGGCGGCCCAGCGGGTCATCTCGGTGCGCGCATCCCGGCGCAGCGGCGGCGCGCGGTGGAAGACCCCGTCCTTCATCACCGCCAGGATGCGGCGCTTGTCCTGCAGCACCGCGATGTCCTCCAGCGGGTCGCCGTCGACCAGCAGGATGTCGGCCAGGTAGCCCTCGCGGATCTCGCCGACCTGGCCCTTCAGCTTCATGATCGGCGCGCCCCAGGCGGTGGCGGAGAGCAGCGCCTCCAGGTTCGACATGCCGACCAGCTTGACGAAGTTCTCCAGGTCCTTGGCGTTGGTGCCGTGCGGCGTCCAGGCGAAGCCGTAGTCGCCGCCGGGCAGGATGCGCACGTCGCGCCGGCGCAGCGCCTTCATCGTCTCGATGGCCGCTTCCAGCTCGCGGAAGTAGCCCATGCCGCGCGCCACGGCGGGCGTGATGCCGTAGTCGCCGGCGTGGTGGCAGGTGTTGATCAGCCAGGCCAGGCCGGGGGCGATGAAGTGCTCCTTCTTGTGCTCCTCCAGCATGTCCAGCGCTTCCTCGTCGGCGAAGCTGGCGTGGTAGATGACCTCGATGCCGTGGCGCACGCAGCGCTTGATCGACTTGGTGGAGCGCGCGTGGGCGGAGACGCGCTTGCCCCAGTTCTTCGCCTCGTCGACGCAGGTGGCGATCTCGTCCTCGGTGAACTGCGAGCCTTCGCTGGGGAAGCCGGTGATCGACTCGCCCGACAGGTTGATCTTGAGCGAGTCGACGCCGTACTTGGCGAACATGCGCACGCAGCGCCGCATCTCCTCGACGCCGCTGACGATGGCGCCGAAGGCGAACTCGTGCTGCGGCAGGTGGGGCTGCGTGGTGTCGCCCAGGCCGCCCGGCACCGTGATCTCCTGGCTGGCCGCCAGGTAGCGCGGGCCGACGATGGTGCCTTCGTTGATGGCGTTGCGGATCACCACGTCCAGCCGCGGCTTGGCGGTGGCGGCGCCGACGCAGGAGGTCCAGCCCATGTCGAGGTAGGTCTTTGCGACCTGCGCGCACCAGAGGATGTGTTCCTCCGGCGGCATGCGCTGGATCGAGTCCAGGCTGGGCTGGTTGTTCCAGGCGAAGTGCGTGTGCGCCTCCACCATGCCCGGCATCAGGAAGGCGCCGGCGGCATCGACCATCGTCACGCCGCCGATGGCGGGCGCGCGCGCGCCCGTGCCGGACTTGGTGACACGGGTGATGCGCTTGCCCTGCACCAGCACCTCGCCGCGGTAGGGCGCGTCGCCGGAGCCGTCGAAGATGCGCGCGTTGGTGAACAGCACGTCGGCCATGTCGGTGTTTCCTCGGGTTCAGCGCTGGGCGGGCAGGAACTGGCGCAGCTCGCGTGCGCAGTCCTCGGGCCGCTCGATCGGCGTCCAGTGGCCGCAGCGGTTCAGGATGACGGTGCGCACGCCCTTGGCGCGGGACAGTCGCTCGGCCATGTTGCGCACGGCCTGCGGCGGCGCCACCACGTCTTCGTCGCCCGTCACCAGCAGCACCGGCGCCTCGATGCGTTCCACCGCGGCCGGGGTGCAGGCGGCCAGCGCGTCGCAGTTGCGCGCATAGCCTTCCGGGTCCTGGCGCATCAGGCTTTCGCGCACGAAGGCGGCAGCGACCGGCAACCGCTGGCGGGTGTCGGCGGAGACGGAGGCGTTGACCAGGGCCAGCGCGATGTCGTGCATGCCGCGCGCACCCTCGCTGCGCGCCTTCTCGCCGCGCGCGCGGATGTTGGCGCGGGCCGTGTCGGGCGGCGCGATCAGCGGGCCGAACAGCGCGAGGCTGCGCACCAGCCGCGGCTGCGCGA
>JAJTCN010000158.1 GCA_021323335.1 Ramlibacter sp. | reverse complement strand
GACGCCGAGAAGGACTTCCAGCCGATCGCGCTGGTGGGCGTCACGCCCAACCTGCTGATCTGCGGCGGCATGCAGCCGGCCAAGACGGTGAAGGACCTGGTGGCGCTGTGCAAGGCCAACCCCGGCAAGATCAGCTTCGGCTCCGCCGGCCCGGGATCGGCCCAGCACCTGGCGCTGGAGATGTTCATGCTGCAGGCCGGCGTCAAGGCGATCCACGTGCCGTACAAGGGCTCCGGCCCGATGCTCACCGACCTGATCGGCGGCCAGGTGCAATACAGCTTCGACACCATGACGGCCGCCACGCCGCACGTGAAGAACGGCAAGGCCATCGCCATCGCGCAGACGCGCCAGAAGCGCGCCTCCGGCCACCCCAACGTGCCGACCATGAACGAGTCCGGCTTCCCCGGCTTCGAGGCGACCACCTGGTACGGCTTGGTGGGCCCGGGCAAGATGTCCCCGGCGCTGGCCAAGCGCATGAACGAGGACGTGAACAAGGCGCTGGCCATGCCCGACGTGATGGAGAAGCTGGAAGCCTCGGGCGCCGAGGACGGCGGCGGCTCCACGGAGAAGTTCAAGGAATTCATGCACGTCGAGCAGGCCAAGTGGGCCAAGGTCATCAAGGAAGCCAACGTCAAAGTGGATGCCTAAATGACGCAGCAGGACACCGGCCGGCCCTTGCCGCTGGCCGGCGTCCGCGTCCTGGACATCTCCCAGGTCATGGCGGGCCCGTTTGCCTGCATGCTCCTGGGCGACCTGGGCGCGGACGTCATCAAGATCGAGCCGCCCGGCACCGGGGACCAGACCCGCGGCTCCATGGGTTTCAAGATGAAGGGAGCGGACTCGCTCGGCTTCATCAACATGAACCGCAACAAGCGCAGCGTCACGCTGGACCTCAAGTCCCCCGCGGGCAAGGAGGTGCTGCTGAAGCTGGCGAAGGACGCGGACATCCTGATCGAGAACTACCGGCCCGGCGCGCTGCGCCGCATGGGGCTCGGCTACGACGTCCTGAAGGAAGTGAATCCCCGGCTGGTGTACACGAGCATCTCGGGCTTCGGCCAGACCGGTCCGTGGGCCGACCGCCCGGGCTTCGACCTGATGGCGCAGGCGATGTCGGGGGTGATGAGCGTCACCGGTTATCCCGACAGCCCGCCCGTGAAGGCGGGCGTGCCGGTGGCCGACATCGGCTGCGCGCTGTTCGCGATCTATGCGACGCTGTCCGCCTACATCGGCGCGAAGAACACGGGGCAGGGCCAGCACGTCGATGCGGCCCTGTTCGATGCGGCCATGGCCTTCGGCGTCTGGGACATCTGCGACTGGTGGGGCACCGGCAAGCCGCCGCAACCGCTGGGCACGTCCAACAAGATGACCGCGCCGTACCAGGCGATGGCCAGCTCGGACGGCTGGTTCGTCATGGGCGCCAACAACCAGAAGCTGTGGGTGCAGCTGTGCACCCTGATGCGGCGCGAGGAGCTGCTGCAGGATCCGCGCTTCTCCACCATCTCGCTGCGGCTGGCCAACCGGCCGGCCTTGCAGGACGAACTGGAGAAGACCTTCAAGCAGCAGACCAAGGACTACTGGGTCGGCCTGCTGCTGGAAAACGGCATCCCCGCCGGCCCCATCCTGAGCTATCCGGAGGCGTTCGGCAGCGAGCACGCCAGGGCACGGAACATGCGGATGGAGATCGACCACCCGGTGGAGGGCAAGGTCCCCAACATCGGCTTCGCGGTCAAGCTGTCCGGCACGCCGCAGCAGGTGCGCCGCCATCCGCCGCTGCTGGGCGAACACAACGACGAAGTGATGGCGGAGATCGGCCTCGACGGCCCCGGCATCGAGCGGCTGCGCGCGCAGGGCGCGTTCGGATCATGAGCGCAGAGGGCAGCGTCCACCTGGCCGTGGAGGGCGGCGTGGCTTCGGTCACCTTCGACCGGCCCGAAGCGCGCAACGCCATGACCTGGGCGATGTACGAGCGGCTGCGGGCGATCTGCGAACAGCTGCGCGCGGATGCGTCGGTGCGCGTCGTGCGCTTCCAGGGCGCGGGCGGCGAAGCGTTCGTGGCCGGCACCGACATCGCGCAGTTCCAGTCGTTCACGACCGGCGAGGACGGCGTGCAGTACGAACGCCAGATCGACGCCACCATCGCGCTGGTCGCCTCGCTGCCCATGCCGACCGTCGCGGTGGTGCAGGGCTGGTGCATCGGCGGCGGCCTGGCCATCGCGAGCGCCTGCGATTTCCGCATCGCCACGCCGGGCGCGAAGTTCGGCGTGCCGATCGCGCGCACGCTCGGCAACTGCCTGTCGATCGCCAACGTCGCCGGGCTCGTGGCGGCCTTCGGGCGCCCGCGCGTGCAGCGGCTGCTGCTGCTGGCCGACCTGGTGGGTGCGGAGGAGGCGGCGGCCTGCGGTTACGTGGTCGAGGTCGTTGGCGCCGATGGCATCGATGCGGCCGCGCGGAAGCTCTGCGCGAAGCTGGCCAGCCTGGCGCCGGTGACGCAGCAGGTGAGCAAGGAGGCGCTGAACCGCCTGCTGAGGAACGGGTTGCCCGAAGCCGAGGACCTGATCCGCCGCACCTACGGCAGCGCGGATTTCCGCGAGGGCGTGACGGCGTTCGTGGCGAAGCGCCCGCCGGCCTGGCAAGGCCGCTGACGTCCGGTCTCGCAGGCCGGGTTTCGCAACGCGAACCCCGGCGTCTTCCTACGTCGCGCTGGCCCGCCCATGCCTATGCTGGCCCATGGCCCATCCCAAACCCCCTCCGACTCCCGTCACCAAGCCCGGCGATCCGATCGACCTGGGCTCCTCCGTGGCCGGCGAGGAGGACCCCGGGGCTTCGTTCGACGTGCCCCCGGACACCGAGGCATGGCTGTCACCGCGCCCGCCCGCCTCGGCAAGCTGCCTCCCATCCAGGCCCTGCAGACGCGCAGGGGCCGGCTCTCGTACATGCTCTCCGGCCGCGGCACGCCTGCGGTCGTCCTCTTCAGCGGCGCGGGCGTCAGCTTGCAAGGGTGGGAGCCGCTGTATCCCGGCATCGAGCGCCGGGGCACCGTGTTCGGCTGGAACCGCTTCGGCATGCAAGGCAGCGACGCGCCGGGCGATCGGCAGACCGGCGCCGGCGTGGTCGGTGCCTTGCGGGAACTGCTTTCGTATGCCGGCGTGCAGCCGCCGTACGTGCTGGTTGCGCACTCGCTGGGCGGGCTGTTCGCCAACCTCTACGCGCGCCTGTATCCCGCTGAAGTGGCGGGCGTGCTGTTCCTGGAGGCGACCCATCCCGACGAC